>DFQF01000003.1:20224-58884 GCA_002377645.1 Nitrospinaceae bacterium UBA3496
TTAAATTTTTTCTACTTCTAAACTTACTTTATTTGTTCTTGAAATTTCTCCTAGAGCTAATTCAATTTCTTCTATTACCCATTCGTCTTTTTCAACCGTTAATCTGTCTTCTAGTGAAAATCTGATCCAATTCTCATTTTCTTTTTTTGCAATTTCAGCTATTGCCCAAGCAGAGTGGCCTCTGATTAAAGGATAACGATGACGTAAAGTTTTTCTTAGTATGTTCAAGTATTCTTTTTTTTGAGAGTTTCCCATAGCAATAAGGACATTTCTCAAAAAACCATCATATTTTGCGCGTAGAATAGCAGTTCCTTGAAATTTTTCTCTAAAACTTTTTTCATCTAATTGTATGAGTTTTTCTAGATTTGTATCTTCTGTCTTGGGCCTTGGTAAAAACCTGTTTTGTTGTGTTTCTGGAGCTTTTTCATTCCAAGGACATACAATCTGGCAAATGTCACAACCGAAAATATGATTTCCCATCATCGTACGTAAGTGTCTTGGAATCGGACCACGCAATTCAATTGTTAAATATGAGATACATCGTCTAGCATCCACAATTTCGGGTGCAATAATGGCCTCAGTAGGACATTTTTCTATACATTCTACGCATGTTCCACAATGATTTTCTTTAAATGGATTGGAGTTCGGAATTTCTTTATTTAAAAGAAGTACTCCAAGAAAGAAATAACTACCGAGAACTCTATTTAAAAGTAAAGAATTTTTTCCTTTCCATCCTAATCCAGCTTTGACGGCAAGATCTCTTTCAAGGATAGGTGCAGTATCAACGAAACTTCTGCCCTCTATTGAGTTATCTGACTCTTTTAATTCTTTAAGTATTCTTAATAGTCTTTTTTTTATAAATTTATGGTAGTCACCACCTTGGGCATATTCGGCAATTTTTCCATAATTACTGGAAGAAGAAAGTTTAGTGTTTTTTTTGTTAGACTTGTATTGTATTCCGACAACAAGGGCAGACTTTGTGTTTGGCCAGAGTTTCTCCAAATTAGAACGTAATTCTGAATTTTTCTTTAAATATTCCATTTCCCCCGCATAACCTTTGTTTATCCAAGACAAATAGCGTAGATGTTCCTTTTTTAATGAAATAGAAGCAATACCAGATATTTCAAATCCATGTTTTTTAGATAGAATCTGACATTTTTCATATAGTGATTTAGTTGTAATTTTAGTCACTTTTCTCTACCAGTTTGAAAGTTAAATTAGTTCTTTTGTAAAAAAAGAGTAAAGAATAAAAAAAAGTTATTTCAAAGATATTGAATAGCGATGTATATTCTGTCAATAAGAAATTTATGCGCATATAATATTTTATCTGGTGGGCTTTTGACTTGAATCTATTAAAGAATAAATCTTTTCTTCTTATAATTTTAATTTTAATAGTTGGACTTCTCCTTCTTTTCAGAAATGAGTTCTATTCTCTCTGTATTTTTTTAATAGAGTTACAAGAGCATAAAGAAACTTTACGCGCGTGGATTTCATCTTACGGATTCTGGGGCCCATTTATTTTTATTGGGATTCAGATATCTCAAGTTATACTCTCTCCAGTACCTGGGGAATTGACTGGTTTGTTGGGAGGATATCTCTATGGAGCTTGGTTATCTTCTATCTACAGCACTATTGGGCTTACAATTGGAAGTTGGATAGCTTTTATGCTAGGACGAATGCTCGGAAGAGCCTATATAAAAAAGGTAGTTTCTAAAAAGCTTTTACAAAAATTTGATTTTTTAACGACCAATAGAGGTTCTACTATAGTTTTTATTCTTTTTCTAATTCCTGGTTTTCCAAAAGATATTATGTGTTTTCTTCTTGGCCTTAGTCCAATTAATACAGTTACTTTTACTCTATTGGCTTTTATAGGAAGAATTCCCGGAACCGTTATGCTAAGTCTTCAAGGTGCGAGTTTTTATGATGAAGAATATACAGTTTTTATATCTTTAATAATTTTATCTGCAATTCTTATTTTAGTTATTTATATTTTTTCAGATGCTATTCAAAATTTTCTTAAAAAAAAGGCTAAGTAAGACTTAAGTATAAAATTAATAATGGAGTCGTAATTAAGCTAAAAATCGTTCCAGTAAAGACAATCGATGCAGCGATTCTTCCTTCTTCCGTATATCGTTCTGCGAAAACGTAATTTAGAACTGCAGGTGGGCTACACGAAACTAAAAAAATGCATGCTCTCAATATTTTATTCATTGAGAAAAATTCTGTCAGGAAGAATGCCGTAGCAAATCCTATTGTGAATCTAAGAAACGAAACTAATAGACTAATTTTAACGTCCGAGATTCTTATATCACGAAGTCTATATCCTAAAGCAAAAAGTTCAAGAGGAAACATGCCACGGCCAGTCATTTGTGCAAATTTTTCAATAAATATGGGAACTGGGAATTTGAAAATTGCAATGAAGATTCCAAGTATAGAAGCATATAAAACAGGCATTTTAAAAGGTTCTTTTAAATTTGATCTTCCTCCATAGATAATAATGCCAATGGTAAAAGTTACAAAAATCTGTGGAATTGATAAAAGGACAACTTGAGAAAGCCCTTCTTCTCCAAAAGCTAAAAAGGCAAGAGGAAATGGCAGAGAAACTGAATTCATAATCATTATTGTAGGGACGAAAACAGAACTTTTTATTTTTAGAATTCTTTTTAATAATGCGGCTATAAATCCTGGTATTAAAAGGATAGAAAGAGAAAAAAAGCATATTGCGAAGATGTTTTGAATATCAAGGTTTTGAGTGGAAAGAGTATGAAAAATTAAAGCTGGCGCTAAAAGAAATAAAACGATATCCGTTAGTGTTTTAGGGTTAATCTTTTTTTTAGCACCGTACAAAAAACCTATTGCAAGCAGAATAATAACTGGCAAGGTAACGTTTAAAATGTATAGGAAGTTTTTCACCATTCATCACTTTTTAATAAAATTTGAATTAATTTCTACTGATTAAGAGTATCTATAGTGAATATTTTCATAATTTAGAACAGAATTAAATTTATATTTCATTTTTTTTTATTTGGAGACTCTTATGCTTGAAATAGATCATATTGGGTATGCTGTAAACAATGCAGATGAAAAAAAAACGTTGATGAATGATTTGCTTGGTTTTGATTTCCTTGAAAGAATTGTTTATGAAAGAGAAGAAGGAACATCAAAACTGGATTTTTATGAGACAAAAAATGGAGTAATTGAACTCGTAGAAGTAGATAATCCAAAGGCATCAATTAATGAATTTATCAGAAGTAGTGGAGAAGGCTTTCATCATATTTGTTTTAAAGTTGAAAATATTCGATCTACAATTGCAGAATGGAAATCGAAGGGAGTTAAATTTTCAGTTGAACCTCCAAGATATGGTTCTCGCGGAGGTTTTATCACCTTCACTGAAAAGGAAACTACTGGTGGATTAGCTATTGAGTTAATTGAATATAAAAAGAATGATTCTAATTCATAAGTTTAATTTTTAAAAGAAATCCTTAATTTTTTGAAGAGATGCTGGGATATCTATATCCCAATGTTTGTTGGAACCTGCCCCAGTGTGTGGGAGTAAAACTACATTATCTAAATTTATTAAAGGACTAGAACTAGGCAAAGGTTCTATCTCGTAAACGTCTAATCCGGCCATTTTAATTTCTTTTGTCCTAAGTGCTTCAATAAGTTCAGATTCTTGTACTAAACCGCCTCGACCAACATTAATTAAGGTTGCACTTCTTTTCATAAGGCCAAATTCTTTTTTCCCTATTAAACCTTCTGTTTCTTCTGTGTGTGGGACTACTAAAACTAAATAATCTACTTTTTGTATTAGTTCATTGAATGAAGAAAAAGAAGCAGAATAAAGGGTTTCAGTTTCAGGAGTGTGTCTTGTTCTTTGAAAGTAAGAAATTTCCATACCGAAAGAGTGGCATCTTTTGGCTATTTCCATTCCAATATCACCAAGACCAACAATTCCAACACTGGAACCATAGACTTCTGAAATTCCTGGTAATTCTGGCCAATTTGGTTGAATATTCCATTGGCTAGTTTTAATTGGTTGGATCTTTTTATCTAAATAGACAGCATTTTTTACGCTTGTATGGCCAGGAATTAATTTCCTTGCGCAAGCTATAATTAATGCGAGCGCTTGTTCTGCTACTGTTACATTTCTAAGAAGTGTCTGGGTTGAAATGGTTACATTTTTTTCACGAGCGGCATCTATATCAATGTTTTTACAGTTCAATCCATGTTTTTGTATAAATTTTAGAGATTTAGAATTTGATATTACTTGATGAGAAATGTTTGCTTGATAGCATAATATAGCGTCTACATTTTCGGCCAGTTTAATTAAAGAATCCTCATCCTCAGTTTCAGGATAAGAAATTTCAAAAAAATTTTCATCAATCCTATCAAGGACTCTTGGTAAGAATTTTCCCGATGCACTGTCAGCAATTAATAATTTGGGTTTTGAATGCATTCTTGCTCCTGTATAAAGGATCCTAATATTTTTTTAAAATTACAGGAATGACAATGAACTCTATCTTTTTGACATTTAAGAATCAATTTATAAAGTTCATTTGTCTATTTTATTTAGTTTTTCTAGTTTCTTGTGCGCATACAGATTTGTATAGTCCTAGTTCTCCAAGTATTAACAGTCTAAGTAAAAGTTTGAGATTGTATGAAAAAACGATCTTTGCAAAAAAATATTTTTTCCTACTTGAAACCTTTTACCTGAAAGAACATTCAGAACAACTAAACAATACATATTCAAACAATATACGTAAATGGCTTGAAAAGAACGAAATAAGCAAATTCCTTATAAGTAGTTCTTCTGTGGAAAAAATCTTTTTTTGCTCTTTAGCTTATAGAAGAAAAAATACTTCTAATAGATTCTCTCCTCAGTTCATTGTTTACTATAATTTGCAATCAATACCTTGTATTTACGTTAATTCCAAAGATGCTTTGATATATCATTCTGGACAGATGGAATGGGGATATGAGCATAAGAAAAAACGTTGGATTCACTTGCGTAAACTTGATTGAAATTAATCTTATTTGGAGAGTTGTTCTTCCAAAATCTTTTGTAATGTTTTTGGATTAGCTTTTCCCTGAGTTTCCTTCATTACTTGACCAACGAAGAAACCTAATAGTTTATGTTTTCCGCCTTTATATTCTCGAACTTCATCAGTGTTTTCATTTAGTATTTTAGTAACAATTTCTTCTAATGAATCTAAATCTGAAATTTGTCTTAATCCCTTTTCCTCAACAATTTTTTGCGCATTCTTCCCTGATTTTGCCATTTCTGAAAAAACTTCTTTAGCAATTTTTCCGCTTATTGTTCCGTCTATAATAAGAGCAATCATTTCTGCTAAATAATCAGGTGTGATTGGACATTCTTCAATTGAGATCTTTCTTTCGTTTAATAGTCCAAGAATATCCCCCATTATCCAATTGCTAGCTAATTTAACATCCTTAAGTTCAAAAGATTCAACTGTTTTTTCGAAGTAATCGGCAAGTGCAATCTCTGAAGTTAAAACTTCCGAATCATAGTCAGGTAATTGGTAATTATTTACAAATCGTTCTCTTTTTGCGTCAGGTAACTCTGGTAAAGTTTTTTTAATTTCTTCGATCCATCCTTGATCTATTTCTAAGGGAACTAAGTCCGGGTCAGGAAAATAACGATAGTCATGAGCGTACTCTTTAGTTCTCATATTTCTAGTGACCCCAGAAGATTCATCCCAAAGTCTTGTCTCTTGTAAAATAACTTGGTTGTCATCTAGGAGTTCAGATTGTCTCAGTTCTTCGTATTCTAAGGCTTTCCTAAGACTTCTAAAAGAATTGACATTTTTAATTTCAACTTTAGATCCAAAAGATTTTTCACCTAAGTTTCGAATAGAAATATTTGCATCACATCTAAGGCTTCCTTCTTGCATATTTCCATCACAAATATCTAAATATCTTACCAAGGTTCTTAATTTTCTTGCATATAGCTCAGCATCTTCAGGACTACGGAGTTCTGGTTCAGATACGATTTCTAGAAGTGGCACTCCCGCACGATTAAAATCTACCAATGAGCCTACATTTTTCAATGATTCATCATCATGAATTAATTTTCCGGCATCTTCTTCCATATGAATTCTGGTGAGTCTAATAATAATTTCTTCATTTTTTCTTGTTAGAAAGGAAATCTCTCCTCCTTCACAAATAGGACTTTCATATTGGCTAATTTGGTAACCCTTAGGTAGGTCTGGATAAAAGTAATGTTTTCTTGCAAATCTACAGTTTTCTGATATTTTTGCACCAACCGCTAAACCTAATTTAATAGAACTTTCTACAACTTTTTTATTTAGTACAGGAAGAACACCGGGTAGTCCCAAATCTATGGTACAAGTGTGCTCATTTGGATTTGCTCCAAAGGATGCATCAGAACCACAAAAAATTTTACTTTTTGTTTTTAGTTGGGCATGTACTTCAAGGCCAATTACAGTTTCATATTTCAACGATTTTCCTTCCATACCTAAAGAGAGCTAGTTTTTAAATAAAATTTTGTTTCTTTTTCAAAGGCATACGCACCTCTCAAAACCTCTTCTTCATCGAATGGCTTTCCAATGAGTTGAAGTCCGATTGGAAGTCCAGATGAAGTTGTTCCGTTTTGTATACTAATTCCAGGCAACCCAGCAATATTACAGGGTATGGTAAGAATATCTGAAAGGTACATACTTAGTGGGTCATTTAATTTTTCCCCTATCTTAAACGCCGGTGTTGGTGTAGTTGCTGATAAAATGAGATCTACTTTTTTGAACGCATCCTCAAAATCTTCACAAACAAGAGTTCTCGTTTTTAAGGCTTTTGTATAATACGCATCGTAATATCCTGATGATAATGCGTAGGTCCCCAACATAATTCTTCTTTTTACTTCTTTTCCAAATCCGCTATCTCTACTTGCTGAGTACATGCCAAAAAGCGAGCCATATTCGGACTCACTTTCTTTCCTCATTCCATATCGGACTCCATCATAACGAGACAGATTACTGCTAGCTTCAGCAGGGGCTATAATATAATAAATAGGAAGAGCATATTTGGTATGTGGCAAAGAAATACGAATGATTTCCGCCCCAAGAGATTCCATAGTTTTAATCGCATCATTTGTTGCTTCTTTAATTTCTGGGTCCATTCCATCAATAAAATATTCATCCGGAATGCCTATTTTCAAATCTTTAATTCCTCGGTCAATATTTTCGAGAAAATTAGGCACTCGTTTTTTTGATGAAGTGGAATCTTTTAAATCATGTCCAGAAATAGCAGATAAAATAATAGCGCAGTCTTCTACATTTCTCGTGAGTGGTCCGATTTGGTCTAATGAACTTGCAAATGCTATTAACCCGTATCTAGAAACTCTTCCGTAAGTAGGTTTCATTCCAACTACTCCACAACAAGCTGCGGGTTGTCTGATAGAACCTCCTGTGTCAGATCCAAGAGATGCAACACAAGAATATGCTGCAACAGAAGCAGCAGAACCACCACTACTTCCTCCAGGAACATGTTCTAAGTTCCAAGGGTTATGGGTAGGGCCAAATGCGCTATGCTCACATGATGAACCCATCGCAAATTCGTCCATATTTAATTTTCCTAGAATTACAGATCCTGCATTTTTAAGTTTTGTAACTACAGTAGCATCGTAGGGAGAGACAAAATTTTCTAAAATCTTTGAGCCTGCAGTTGTCTTTGTACCTTGCATACATAATAGATCTTTAATTGCGATTGGAATTCCTTGCAGGGGAGAAGAGACGTTATTTTCTTTAAACTTTTTGTCTGCTATTTGTGCCGTATTTATTGCATCATCTTCAAGTATAGATAAATAAGCATGCACTCTTTCATCTGTTTCTTTTATTCTTTCAAGATATGCCTTAGTTACCTCTTCTGAAGACAAAGAACGATTCTTTAATCTTTCGCTTAATTCTAAAATAGAAAATGATAAAAGCTCTTGCATGAAGGTTCCATTTATTTTTTTAAATTTAGAAATTTATTTTTTCTGCATTAAAAAGGTAACATATTCTAGGGATTCTTTACCGCCTCCACTATGATACATTTCTAATTCTTTTTTCCATTCATCAAAGTATTTTTTTTCGATAAGAGAAATATTTCTTTCGCTCTTTATATCTAAAAGAGTTAAAGCTTGAGATGAATAAAATATCTCCCAACTTTTTTTATCTTCAATAAAAGTTTTTTTTACAGAAAATCCTAGTCCTTCGTAGCATTTTATAGACTCTTCTATAGTTTTTAATTCTATATTTTTATTAAGATTTTTAATCCAATTTCTGAGTTCTTCTTTTAAATTGAACTCCTTCTCATCTCTAATAACGGTTTTAGAAATTGAAATCCAACCATTTAGAACTGTAAAAGGAGCGACTTTTACTAGATATTTGTCAGTTTCGCAAGGAAATGGTGGAGAAAGATAAATTGCAAGATTAAAAAATTTTTCATCAAAAGGTAAATTATTAATATCTGATTCGATAAAATTCACTTGATGAGTGACATCTTCAAAAAGTGCGCGACGTTTAGCATCTTGTAAGAAGATCGTTCTATTTTCAGTCCCTGTTAATTGTGAGTGAAAAAAATGAGCTAGTAAAATCGAAACTGCTCCCTTCCCACAGTCTATTTCGAGAATTTCACTTTTGTTGTTTAGTTGGCAATGATTACCAATTTTTTGTAATGTTTTTGAAGAGATAGGAGAGAGAAATTGGTTATTTTTGAATCGATCAAAGACGTCCATAATTTTTTTTAAACTTTTTCAATTTTAATTCTAAAAGAGGGACATTCCTATCATATCTAGCATTAATTCTATTGAACTTAACCCTAAAACCAATAAAATAATAAAAGCCAGTAATGCAAAGAGGTTTCTATAAATCATTTTTGTCTCCCATTTTTTCTTTGATTAACTTTAACATTTTTTTTCTTTGGTCGAGAATTTGATTGCAGTTGAGATTTGCTTATTTGCATCAGTATTTTTCCATCTCTAAAAACACTTACGGTTCCAGTTGACTCACTAATTGCAAAGGAAGTTGCAGAACTGACTGACGTTATTCCTGCAGCTGCCATATGTCTTGAGCCAAGTCCTGGAGGCAGATCTTCTTCTGGTGCTGCATTGAGATGTCTTCCTGCTGCCTCGATGATTCCATCACCTCTTATAATAAATGCCCCATCAATCGCACTAAACTCTTTAATTGTTTCTCTTAACCCAGAATCCATAATATTTCTTTGCTCTTCCGGATAACCGTGAAAAGGGTTGATTATAAGTTGTCTTGAGTATTGTAAGACAAGTTCATGGTCACCTAATACAAATAACGAACCACTGGATTTGCCCTCTCTGCCTTCCGCAGAGAGTTCTAAAGTTAAGGAAAGGATTGTTTCAAAAACTTTTGGGTCTTCGGTTTTTAAAGAGGATTGAGAAGAAGAAGTTTCAAACATCTCTTCTTCTTTTTCAAGATTGAAAATCATCATCGTGTCTAATTGTTCTTCAGCAGACAACCCTGATAGACAAACAATAGTCTCTTTATTGGAAATTGCTCTTTCACTTAGGGCAATAACAACTCCCATTTTGATAGCATCAACCCTGTTAAGAGAAATTTTTGGCAGTTGAAAGACACGAAATTTCTTTTCAACTAACTGATTAAATATTTCTGATGAAGATGTAGTAAAGAATATTTTAAATCCAGATGGCAGTTCTTCAAAAATGTCTAAATTGTCGATTGCATCTGCATAAAGAAATAGTGCATCTGCTTGGTTTCTTTCACAAATTTCAAGTGCCGAAGCAATCATGTCTTTATTTAGGCTTGATATACGCTCTGTAAATATTTCGTTCAAAATTGAGTCACCTATTGGATTCCAATATAAAATGGAGAACCATCTCTTTCTATTAAAAGTAAAAATCCACTTTTTGCTGATTTAAGAGCTTTTTCCAAATCAACCATATTTTTGACTTGCATTCGATTTGCTTCAAAAATAATATCCCCACGCTTAAGTCCGGCAAAGGCAGCTTGAGAATTTTGAAGTACTTTTAAAATTACCACACCATTTTTTCTTCTTGTACGCAATGTTTTTGCAAGTGAAGCATTAAGATCCTGTCCTTCGATCCCAAGTCTTTTTGATACCTGCTTTTTAGAAAACGCTTTTGCAACTTGTGTTGAATTTGGTCGTTGGGCAACGGTTAACATAACACTAATTTTTCTTCTATTACGGATAATATGGACGGTTGCCCTAGAGCCAGGTTTAAGGTCAGCTGCGGCAAGCATTAGATCTCTAGGATTTTTTATTGTTTTTAAGTTAAGGCCTATGATTATATCACCGCGTTTAATTCCTGCTTTAGATGCAGGTCCGTCATCAGTTAATTTACTGACTAATGCGCCAGAAGTGTTTTTGAGCCCTAGATTTTTTGCAATAGCTTTCGTAATTAGTTGTATATTAACACCTAAAAATCCTCTAGATACTTTACCCCCTCTTTTTATCTGAGGAATAATTTTTTCTGCAGTATTGATTGGAATGGCAAAACCGATCCCCATATTTCCGCCAGACCTTGTGTAGATTGACTGATTTATGCCTACCACTTCACCTTTTAGATTGAACAAAGGCCCACCACTATTCCCTGGATTTATGGAAGCATCTGTTTGTATCAAATCAAGATATTTGTTTTTCCTATTATATCGACCCTTTCCACTTACTATTCCTGCTGTAACTGTATGGCCTAAACCAAATGGATTTCCTATTGCTACTACCCAGTCTCCCACACGTAGAGAATCACTATTTCCAAATTTTACTGCTTGGAAAAATTCACCTGGTTTCTTTTCAATTTGTAGTAAAGCTAAGTCAGTTTCTTGGTCTTTCCCTATAAGTTTTGCTTTTCTTCCTTCTGAACCTTCTTTAAATCTCACAGTGATTTTATCCGCGGTTTTATTGTTACCTGCCATGATGACGTGATAATTTGTGAGTATGAGGCCGGAAGAATCAATTACGAATCCCGTACCTGCACTTCTCCTCTTTCTAGGTTTTGTTCTTGGTGAGGGAGAAGGAAATCTAAATCCGGGTTCAAAGAATCTTCGAAAAAAATCATCTGGTCCGCCTGGGTAGCGAGGAGTTTGAGTGCCTCGTCTCATTTTTATAATTGTTTCTGTGCTTATATTAACTACAGAAGGCCTTAATTTTTCTATCACCTTCGCTAAAGAAGGTAAGGCCTGATTTTTGTGTGCACTAGTATCTGTTACTGAGAATAGTAAAAAGACTGCAACAAAAACAGTTAAAGATGATAAGGAAAAAAACTTTTTAATTTGAAATATTTTGTTTCCTGATACTGTTTTATGCATGAAGTTGCTTCCTCTTTTAAAAAAAATAAATTCTTTTTGTACATTAGATTTGCGTAAATTTCTGCAAATAGTTTAGTTTAACCTACGTTTCTTATTTTATCCGATTTTTAAAAAAATTGATATTATTTAAAAAAATAAAGAGAATTTTTTGAGTATAGAGACAGAAACAGTGTTATTTGCGTTTTTTGGGACCCTTGCAATTTCTTCGTCTAATGTACTTTTCTCTATAGTTTTGAGACGAATGGGAGCTTTTGCTCTAGCACAAATTAATAACATTGGAAATGTTTTAGTTTTAGGGGGAGTAGGTCTTTATTTTTTAGATTGGGAATTGTTGAGATGGGAAGCATTTTTTTGGTTTGGTCTTCTTGGTATTATAAATTATAGTATCAATAGATGGGTTTTTTATACTGGAATGAGTACAGTAGGACCTTCTCGCCATGTCACAATAGTTAGCCTTACCCCTATTCCAAGTATGTTTATCGCGATCTTACTTTTAGGAGAAGAGCCAAACTTAGCGATATTCCTTGGAACTTTCTTTGTTATATGTGGAGTTATAATAGTTAGTTATGAACCTTCAAGTTCTGGGTGGATAAGAGCAGGAATTGGTTGGTCTTTTATGAGTGTATTGTTCCTTACAGCGAGTGCATATATGCGTAATAGAGGAATGAATTACATGGCGGAACCTTTTTTGTTAACTACTTGGTCTGCTCTTGTGGCTATACCTACTGGCGAGATTTTAAGAAAATTCTTACCTAAAAAGTTTTTTTGTATGGGGGAAGCGAAAAAAATGATTCCTCTTCTTTTGTTTGGTATTGCGATGAATAGTTTCTCCCAAGTTTTAATTAATCAGTCTATGAGAGGGAAAATATCTTTAGCAGTACCTATAGGAAGTTCTGCTCCAGTATTTGTTTTGATTCTTTCTGCTATTTTTTTGAGAAAAACTGAAAATTTGAATTTTCGTGTAGTGATTGGAATTTTAATTACTGTTTTAGGGGTTATCGGAATTGGAATAAGCCGACATGGATAAATTTTTTTTTAGTGGATTACTATGAGTGCGCATTTAACAAGTATTTTGTGGGCATTAACTGCCTCAATTGTTTTAGCTTTTCAGGGCGTTGTTATTTCCGTTTTTCTTAAAAGAATTGGGATCTTGGCAGTCTGTATTTTTACTAATGCCGTCAACTGCGTAGTACTAGGTTTAGTTGGATTTTGGACTTACCAAGAGGGGGAATTTGATTGGATTGGATTAGGTTGGTTCTCTTTACTTGGAATAACTGCTTATAGCTACGGACGATTTGTTTATTACAAGGCTCTTTCGACTATAGGACCACCCCGACTGACTACTTTGATGAGTACGTCTCCTTTATTAAGTTTAGGGTTAGCGGTTCTTTTTTTGTCTGAAAGGCCAGGCCTTTTTGTACTTATAGGAACTGCATTAGTTATTTTAGGTGTTGCTCTTGTAAGTTATGAACCTGATGAAAACCAGTGGTTTCATAGAGGAATAATTTGGGGATTTGCAAGTGCTTTGTCCATGGGCCTGAGTACATTTATAAGAAAAAAAGGACTTGATGCTTTTCCAAACACAGCCTTAACGATAGCTTGGGGTAATTTAATTGGCATCCCAGTTTTAATGAGTCTTAGATCTTTTGTTCCTGCATCACTCTTTGAATGGGGTGGACGTTCTGTCATTATTGTAGTTTTGCTGATGGGGGTTTTAAATGCTGCTAATCAAGTATTTATGAACCTTGCAGTTTTGCATGGAGATGTCAGCGTAGTTTCTCCGATAATAACTTCTTCTCCCGTTTTTTCACTTTTACTCACAGCGTTGTTTCTAAGAAAAGTGGAAAAAATTAAATTTTCGATGATCATTGGTGTTTTTCTGACTGTGTTTGGAATGATAGCGATATCTCTTGGTAGAAGTTAAATCTTTATTTAAAAAAATGAATCTTGATCTGTTTTTGTCTGAGGAGTAATCTTTACAAAGTATTTTGCTTTTCTAAATAACAATTTTTAGGGTCACTTTTTGGAGGTTCTGAAATGGGTGATAAAGTTTTTATAGACGATTTGTTGTCAGAAAAACGAATTTGTAGATTTGCTGTTACAAGGAAGGATGGTAGTCCGCTTATCCGTCCAATTTGGTATATCTGGGAAGATGGTAAATTTTTAATTAGTACTAAAACGGTTGGAATTCATACAAAAATTGTCAGAAGAGATCCAAGAATTTCAATAGTTGTAGACAAAGACGATCCACCATATAAACAAGTGGTTTGTGAGGGCGATGTTGAATTAATAGAAAATGTTGGTTTAGATCACGAATTATTAAGACGGTGTGCAGAGAGATATCTTCCTGAAAATTTTGTTGAAAAATTTATGTCTGGTCCTGTAGCACAAGCAGATCGTGTAAGATTTGTTGTACATCCTAGAAGGTGGACGATTTCGGATGCCGGGGCAAATCCACCTATCCCTCCTAGGGCAGGAGAGTATAGTTAAATTTTTTCTTGGTGTTGGCGGATATTTCTCTTCCGCCGACACTTAGTCTTTTTCTACTATAAGATTAATCCCGTCTGTTTCTACTATTTTTCCTGAAATGATTTCTCCTGGAATTCCTTCTGTTTTGTTGAGATAAACATCTCCATCGACTTCTGGTGCTTGAAGTCGAGTTCTTCCTTGAAGCAAACCTTCTTCTGAGAGTTTCTCAATAAGAACACTCGTTTTTGTTCCAATAAGTTTTTTGTTTTCTTCTTCCATAATTTTCTTTTGTAATTCAAGAAGCTCGTTTGTTCTTTCTTTTGCGACTTCATAAGGTATTTGATTTGGAAGTTTTGCTGCTATAGAACGTTCCTCTGGAGAAAAAACAAAAGCACCTAACCTTGCAAAACGGGTTTCTTCTATAAATTTAAGTAAAAGTTGAAAATCTTTATCTGTTTCGCCAGGATAACCAACGAGCATTGTTGTTCTTATCGCACAATTTGGAATTTTTTCTTTAATTCTTTCAATAAGCTCTCTTGTTTCTTTTTCATCAATTCCTCGTCTCATAGAATTTAAGACTTTGGTAGAAATATGTTGAAGTGGCATATCTATATATTCACAAACTTTAGGAAGCAATCGAAATGCGTCTAAAAGTTCGTCAGTTACACCCCTTGGATAATTGTAAAGTACACGAATCCATTCAATATTCTTAATTTTATCTAATTTTCCTAAAAGTTTTGCTAAGGACCAACCTTTTCCAATATCCGTCCCATAACTTGTTATTTCTTGAGCAAGAAGATTAATTTCCTTTACTCCTATATTTCCAAGAGCTTCTGCTTCATCTAAGACAATCTCCATTGGTCTGGATCTAAATTTTCCTCTGAAACGCGGAATTACGCAAAAAGTACATGGTCTGGAGCATCCTTCTGCTACTTTTATATACGCACTTGGTCCAGGATCAGATAGTATCCGTGGGAGTCTTCTACTGTAATCCATCAAAGTATCGGAATAGAATTCGCTCGGAGAATCTTCTTTTCTTATTTTTGGAATTAATAGTTCAGGCAAACGATCGTATTCTCTTGTTCCAATAAAAAGATCAACTTCAGGAAGTTCCTTTGTAAGTTCTGATTTGTATCTTTCAACAAGACAACCCGCGACCACAATTATTTTAACCCCGCCTTCTTTTTTTAATTCTCCAATCCTTAAAATTGTATCGATAGATTCGTGTTTGGCTTCTTCAATAAATCCACAAGTATTTATAATTACAATTTCTGCTTTTTGAAATTGGGGTTCGAGTTTAAAGCCATAAGAAGATAAAGAAGCTAGCATAATTTCACTGTCTACTGTATTTTTTGAACATCCAAGTGATATTAAAGAAGCAGATAGTGAGTTGTGAGATAAGCTTTCATTTGGATACTTTGCAATCGGCATCTCGGAAATAGGTTGTATTTGTAGTAATTCGTTTGATTCCATTTTAAAATCTTTGTTCCTTATTTTTTTGGATTAACATGCCACTCATGTTTAGGACGGTTGTAGTATTTTATTGCTACATTTGGGAGTTCTTTTTTGATTATATCGAGTAACTTCTTCATTCCTATAGCATCGCCTTTTTTGTCAATGTTTGGCAATGTTTTAACATACAAATCTGGGTCAATACATAGATTTTTCATTTGAATAACATGAACTCCAGTTGATAAACATGTTTTAATTAATGCTTCAATCTCTGCTTCTAAATCAGTTACTCCCGGAAAAACCAAGTAATTTACTTGTGTATATAATCCATTGTCTGAAACTGCGCAAAGAGAATCATGAATAGTTGTAAGGTCGTAGTCTTCTGGACGATAATACGCTCTATGCCATTCTTCAATAAAGCTATTTGTACTTACTCTAATACTTTCCAGACCACCTTCTGCGAGTTTTTTAATAGCTTTTGTATTACTGCCATTAGTATTTAAGTGGAGAGTGCCTTTTTCAGTTTGGTTCCTTATTATTTGACAAGTTCGTTCTATTATACCTGCTTGTAGCAATGGTTCTCCTTCGCATCCTTGGCCAAAACTGACCATACTATCCTCTGCTTTCTCAAGATGGGGTATGGAAATTTCAGAAATTTCTTCGGGTGTGGGGACAAATTGTATTCTGTCATGACTGGCGGGAAAAAGATCGTCAGTTTGTAAAGAAATACATCCACGGCAGTCAGCATTACATAGTGGTGCTATAGGAACACCAAATTCCCATCTTTGGTGGAAAAAATTCTTAGCAGCAAAACAATGAGATTCTGTGGCACAGTGTTCTAGATGTGGAATCATTCTGTTTTTTGGGAATTTTTTTTTCATTTTCGAAATTTGAACTCTTAAATTAGAGTCATCAAAATTAAAAGGGTCCCAACGTTCACAGTCATCCACTTGTATTGCAGCACATATAAACTCTTCTTTTACTTGATCAAAACCAATTGCGGTATATGCCCACAGAGGCAAAGTCTTGGTAGATTTTGTTTTTTTTGAAAATGGAAGGAGTGTTCTCATCCATCCTGGTGCAGGAAAAGTGCTCGCAGCTTGGATAGAAAATGATTCTTTAGTCCAATTTGATTTTTCGATAATAATTACTTTATTGTTTTTTTTGTTTATGCCTCCTGGATGACTTTCTGGGATAGTAAAAAATTTACTTCCTTCAGGAAGTTTTGATAGTTCTTCTTTTTCAGGCACTTTCGGATGTGTCCCAGATGCTCCCACCATTCCAAGAGTTGGGTGTTCAAATAACTGCCCTTTTAAATCAGAAACTACCATTAGAGGAAATGACAAAAAAATAGTCCTTATAAAAAAACATGATTTGATTTGTTTCCAAATTCACCATTAACATATTGTTTATACATTAATTCTTTGAAATTTTAATATAAATTTTTTTTTTGAAGGAAGCTAAATTGAATTTTCTTTTTGATTTGAGGTTTTTTCATGGTGAATAGTGATTTTTTTTCAAGAATTCCATTGTTAGAAATTCTAACTAATCAATGTATTTCTTACTGGAAATCTTTTTCTGATAATGATTGGAAAAAGCAAACTTATTGTGATGGCTGGTGCCCTGAAGATATTGTTAGCCATTTGGTGACTGGAACAGAGTTTTATTCATACTCAATTGAACGTGCTATAAAGAATCTCTCACCTGAACCTCCTTATGGAAAAGATATTGAGGAGTTTTATGCAATTAGAGACACAAAAGGGAGAGAACTTATGGAGTTGTCTCATGAATTGTTATTGGAACGATTTGTAAGATCATCGAATGATTTACAATCACAGATGATTAAAATCAATTCTGAAAATTCAGAACAACTTGGGTTTCATCCCAGAGGACTCATCCCTTTAGGATTTTGGATTGGACAGCGATTATTTGAAATAGTACTTCATGATTGGGATATTCGTTATGGACATGATAAAGGGATAAATCTTTCTGTTGAAGGTGTGAAAGGAATTTTGCCTTTTCTTCCTATCCAAATCTGTCGTCTTTTTAATAGGCGGGAGAAAATTCCTTTTCAAGCTTCTTTTCTTTTTGTTTCACAAAACCCAAGAAAGAAATGGATTATTCGAATATCTGATGAAAGTGCAGTGGAAAGTTACGATTTGAAAGTTAATATAGACGCTAAAATTGAAGTAGATTCTGAAAGTCTTATTTTGTTATTATTCGGAAGAGAAAGTGTAGAAGGTGTCGAACAAAAAAACAAATTGAAAATTGATGGTGATCGGGAAACAGCTTTTAAGTTGTTCGAAATTTTATTTACAAAATATTAGGATATAAAATGAATAAAAAAGTAGATGGTTTTTATTTCTATAATAGTCCACGTGCGATTTCTAGGATGGAAAATATGCGATTTGCAGATCCATCAAAAACACCCTGGTCGCCGTTAACTAAACCTTTGTCTGAATGCAAAGTATCTTTAATTTCTACGGCAGGAATTCATTTAAAAACAGATAAAACCTTCGACTATGATCGAGAAATAAGGGAACCTACTTGGGGAGATCCTTCGCATCGAGAAATTCCCAAATACGCAAAACAAGAAGACTGCCTTTATACTCATTTGCATATAGATACAAGTTTTCTTTCAAAAGATAGAAATGTTTCTTTCCCGGTTGAAATTTTCTCTCAGTATGAGAAAGAAGGAATAATTGGTACTCTTTCTGAAACGCTCTACTCAACTATGGGCTATACTCCCAATTTTCATCCTCTTTTAAAGAAAACAGCTCCCCTAATTGCAGAAAAAATGAAATCTGAAGGTGTTGATGCGGCCTTTATATTTCCCGTTTGACCTTTGTGTATGAGGTCTGGTGGACTTCTCCAAAGAAAACTAGAAGAATTTGGTATTTCAACAATTTCAATCAGCAACTCACCCGAGATGACTATCCGGGTAGCTGTTCCTCGAGCTGTTTTTATTCAATTTCCTTTTGGACGTCTATTGGGTGATGTAGACGACAGAGAGCAACAGAGGGAAATATGTGACGATATGGTAGAAATGTTATCAAATGCAAATGAACCTAATTCTTATAAACATTTGGATTATAGTTGGTCTGATCCTCCAGAACTTACAAAATGGCGTCCAGATATTCCTGCACCTCTAGGACGGTTAAGAGGGGAAGGTAAAGTGGACGAAGAATTAGTCGAAAAAAATTATAGAGATGAAGAACGTGAAGGTCTTTAAACGAAAAGTGTTTTGTTATTAAATTACTGCGTTTTAAGTCCCGCTTCTTCTAATTCCATTCTGAACTCTTTTTTTTCAACTTGTGACATTTCTGAAAGAGGAGGTCTAACTTTCCCTCCTGCGAGGCCCATAATTGATTGCCAATATTTTAAACGCGCAATAGGAAGATTGCCCTTTGCCCAAGGATCCCATATCCATTTTTTTGCAACTCGACGAAGAGGATCTAAGGCAAATGAAATTTTTTTAGCTTCATTGATTTTCCCTTGTTGAGCAAGGGCCACATAAGATTTAATCGGGTAATGATTTTCCCATTGATATAGATGCAAAGAAGGTCCTGCCAGAAAAACTTTTTGGTTATAGAAAGCTGTATTTACTAAAAGGTTATCTTCTCTAGGGTCACTAACAACTATTTTGTCGCCGACTAATTTTCGAATTGCATTCGTATGTTCAAGGCCACCATCATTTTTAATTGCACAAACATTATCAATCTCACTCAGGGATTCAATTTGTTCAGGAGAAAGTAAGTAACCAGCTGTTGGCGAATTTAGAATAAGAATACCAATTTCAACAGAATTTGCGATCTCTTTAAAATAATTGAAAATTAATTCTTTAGTTCCTGCCGCGTAGTAAGGATTCATAACAGCTGCAAAATCAGTTCCAATAGATTCTGCATGTTTAGTTAATTCAATCGCAGTTTTTATTGAGTGGTGTCCAGTCATAGAAATGGTTTTAATAGTTCCAGCGTTCTCCTTGACTATGGTTTCTTGTGCTTTTTTTCTTTCTTCTATAGTAAGGGACCAAAATTCATTAATAATACCACCCATGTAAATACCATCTGCATTAAGAATATTTATATAATATGAAAGATCCGATATGAGTCCCTTTAAATCTAGATCTAGATTTTTTTTAAATGGATATGGAATCGCGCCCCAAAGACCAAGCATATTCTTTCTAGCGTATTCTTTTGCATCTTTTTTTGAATATTTCATTTTAGACAAAGGCCTTTTTTAAAATTCTTAGATGCTACACCACCCGTCATCGACTATTAGGTCATGTCCATGAACTGCACTTGAATCGTCGGATGCTAGATAAACAGCAGCACCTGTCATTTCTTCAGCACTAATATATGCTCTGTCGGTTGGAGTAAAACTTTGCATGAGTTTTACGAACTCAGGGTCGTCCTGAAGATGCTGATTTAATGGTGTGGCAGTATTGCCTGGTGAGATGGAATTGACGTTTATACCATCTTTTGCAATTTCTGCTGAAAGCGCTTTTGTTAGCATATGGACACCACCTTTACTTGAACAATAAGGTATCGCATTTGGAAAGGCGTGTGTTCCTGCTATTGATGAAATAAATATGATTTTGCCATTTTTTTTTGTCTTCATAATAGGGACCACTGCCTGAGCTAAAAGAAAATTTCCTTTTAAATTTATGTCTATAATTGAATCCCACTCAGACTCTTGAAATTGTTCTATGGGCTTGTTAATCATCATCCCAGCATTTCCTACAACGATATCTATTGTTCCGAATTGGCCTAATACGTCATCGACCATTTTAAAAACTGAACTTTTTTGAGATACGTCACAAACAAAATTCATCGCATTTCCGTTTTGAGAATTGATTTTCTCAACAGTTTTTTTCCCTCTCTCATTGTCTCTATTCACAATAGCTACTTTTGCTCCTTCACTAGCAAATCTTAATGAAATAGCTTGACCTATTCCTTGAGTGCCTCCCGTGACAATAGCTACCTTACCTTCAAGTCTCATTTTTCACTCCTTTTTCTTAGTGTTTATTGTCTTTAAATAAAAAAGAACACTCGCTTAATGTTTTTTTAGAGATAGTTTTTTTCGATTTTTTTCTGTTTCAATAAAATCAATTTCAAATTTACTATTTAAAACTACACCGTAAATTTCTTTTGCCCGTCTTCTTGATATCCATTTTTCTATAACGTCTTTTTGTACTTTTTCTACTGGACGATCCCAAGGGTATCCATATCCCCCACCCCCAGTGCAATAAGACGCTATTGTTTCTCCATCCTTAAGGATTATGTCGGCACAAGCAGGCAACTTTTCTTTTTGCCCATTTTTTTTGAGCAAATAATTTTTTGATGCTGCTCCATGAAGACCACCTAATGTACCTTTTGCTGGATTAAACGCTCCATCGGAAACGTATGCTACTTCAATATCTCCACCACCAATGGGGCTATACTCACAATATCCAGAGGGAGAACCAATCGTTCTTCCTGCTCCCTCGGAATCCGAGACTAGTTTTCTGGTTTTGACAAGGATTGGAAAATGCAATTCATCTAATTCTATACTGTCCACAAAACACATACCAGAGTTTCCGGCATGTAGAATTGTCAGCCAAGAATCTGTTTTAGCAGCCGCAGCACCTCCAGTGACCATTAAAAAAAGATGATTTACAAAAGGTTCATTATTATTTCTTGGATCTAAGCCTGAAACAACACCCATAGAAGCAGGAAAGATTGCACCGCATTCAGCTAACCCAATACCATCCTTGATTTTCGAAAAAGCTCTTTGTACTGGATTGGTCACACGGTCTGCTAAGTTAGTAGTAGCAACCGACATACTTACAGGATGTTTGCCACCACCTACAACGCAACCTTCTCTGATGTGAACTCTTATTCTTCGGAAACTTCCAGCATTAGTGGGTACTGAGTCTTCAATACTGTTGAAAATTCCAATCATAGCTCCTGTTCTAGCGCATCCTTCACTTAAATTGAGTCCGCAAGGCATAACATCGGGATTATCTTTCAAATCAACGTCTATCATTGCATTTTTAGAATCAATTTTTACTTTTACTTTTACTTCAATACCATTTTTAGGGGTACCTGGGACTGGATCATGAGTACTCTTAGCTTGAGAAGAACCGGTAGGTAATTTTTTGATGGCAGAAATCATTCTCTTTTCGCTATAGTTAAACCACTCGTCGGTAAATTTATGAAGAGTTTTCCATCCGTACTCTTTAGAAATTTCAATAATTTCTCTTTCCCCTATTCTGGCTGCCCCGATCATTGCTAAATAATCACCGTGCCACTGCTCAGGAACACGAATTCTCATTTTACAAAGCCTAATTATATCTTCGATATCTCTAAAGTTTTCTTGGACCTTTGTTGGAGGAAAAATTAGAGCACCTTCTTCGTAAACATCTCTAGCATGACCCATATAAGTTGTGGGTTGTCCGTTACCGCAGTCAGCTTGATGGGCTTTTACCCAGACTGTGAAATGGTGTTTCCCTTTCTCGTCTATAACAGGAACTAGAATTGTATGATCTGCAGGATGAGAGCAACCATGATAAGGAGAATTGTGTAGGAAAGCATCTCCTCTCTTAAGTTTTGGGTGCATTTCTAACAAAGATTTTGCCATTAAATCTGCGCCGCTTAAATGATGTATTGGTAAAGATTCAGCTCCTGTTAACAAAAAACAGTCATTGGTAACGATACTTGTAGAAAAATCTCTTGCTAAATTTAGAACCCCGGATCGTCCAGTTCTTAAAAGAGTATTTGCCATTTTAGATGTAACTGCCTCAAAACGTTTGCTTAGTACAGCTAGTGTTAAAGGGTCAAATTTCTTTATATTTATTTTTTTTTCATTTCTAATTTTCATTTAATTTCCTAATTTTTCTTTTTCTTATTTGAACTAAAAATTAATTTTAAGACTACCTCTGTTTGTTCTTGTCGCTTTTGAACCTATATCAAGTACGATAGTAGTAAATGGTGATTCGATTATTGCGGGACCTTTTACTGTATGATTCTTCATAATATCTTCAAGTTTTATTACTGGAACCTGCAACAGTCCTTTTTTGTCAAAAAAAGCTTTTCTTTTCTTAGAGATATGACTTTTAGAAAATTTATGCTCTTTAATTTTCCCAATTGGTCTTGACCGAATTTTACAATTAACGGTTGAACGCCAACCAATAAATTCTATTGGGGAATTTGGATCACTAAATGCAAAAATATTCTCATGAGACTTGTCAAAATCTTTGCGGAATTTTTCAACTGACTGTTTTGTTTTTAAGAGATTTTTCGTAATTGGCAAATCAATCTCCCAAACTTGGCTTTTATATCGGGCTTCAACCCAAAATTCTATTTTATAATCCAGGTGACTTTCTGCAGTTCCTTTAATGAATTTTTCAGCTTTTATTTTTAATTTTTTTAAAGTTCGTTGTGCCCCTTTAAAATCAAAGTTGTTACTTGAAGTAAAAAACAATGCCCTAAAATCCGCGTGCAGTTCTGACATAATTGCACCGGTCGCTGAGAGCACTGAACCAGTTTCTGGAATTATAAGTTCCTTGCAACCGAGTCTTCTTGCAATTGCGACGGAGTTAAGCCCTGCAGCACCACCACCTCCAATTAAAACTGAATTCCGAGGGTCGATTCCTTGATGTACAGTAATCTCTTCTATTGCACTAACCATATTTTCGGTAGCAAGATGAAGAATTGCTTTTGCCCCTTCATTCAGCTTTATTTTTAAGGGTTTACAAATGTGTTCATTTATAGATTTTTTTGCTTTTGAGAAATCTAGTTTCATTTTCCCGCCAAGAAAATAATCTGCATCTATATAACCTAAAATCAAGCAGGCATCGGTAACAGTAGGGAAAATACCACCTTTCCCATAACATGCAGGACCCGGATTTGCGCCCGCACTTTTAGGACCTACGTGGAGAAGTCCTCCTTCGTCAACCCAAGCGATACTCCCACCTCCAGCGCCAATACTTTTCACATCAACAGAAGAAAAGCCGAGGATATTACCTTGATATTTTTCTCCAAGCCAAGTTTCAGGTGTCATTGGAATTTCGCCATTTCTCACTAAACTTACATCGTAGGTTGTTCCTCCAGTATCAGCGATAATTGCAGTGCTTGATTTTGAATCTATTTTTGCAAAATAGCGTCCAGCAATAGGGGCCATAGCAGGACCAGAGCCTACAGTATGAATAGGGGCTTCTGCTATTTCTTTATAATCCATAACTCCGCCCTTAGAAGTTAGCATAAGCATTCTTCCCTGAAATCCTCTTTCTTTTAAATTATCTTGGAGATTTAAAATATATTCAGTCATTAAAGGTTTTAGAGATGCATCTATGCAAGTGGATGAAGCTCTTCTATATTCTCTTAAAACAGGATTTAATTCATGGGACAAGGTAAAAGGTATTTTTGGCAATTCAATGTTTAAAATTTCACCAATTCTTTTTTCATGTATTGGATTTACCGTAGACCAAAGCAAACAAACTGCAATTGACTCGATTTCTTTCTTCTTAATATAGTTGATTACTTTTTGAAGTGAATTTTTGCTTAAAGGAGTAATTATTTTTCCTTGAGCACTTATTCTTTCTGTTACTTCAAATGTTAAAGATCTTGGAATATACGGTTGAGGAAATGGGACCGAAAAATTAAAAGGGTCAGTTCTTCCGCCTTCTCGAAGAACAAGGATATCCGGATGACCAAGAGTTGTCAGGAAAGCGGTTTTTGCAGTTCCAGATGTGACTATCGCATTTGTAGCCCTAGTTGTCCCATGCAAAAGAAATTCTCCTTTTGACAAGAGATCAAATGTTGAAATTGAAAAATGTTCCGATGCTTTATCAAATGCAGATAAAATACCTTTTACTGGATTATTAGGTGTAGTTGGAGATTTGAAAATATGAAGTTTCCCTTTGGAATCTTCTATTACTAAATCCGTAAATGTTCCACCTGTATCGACAGCAAAACGCAATTTCTAGTCCTTTAATCGATTATATTAAATTTTTTAAGTATATTTTAACATGATAATACTGCATTTATAAAAAATTATCTCTTGGTCTTTTTTGTAATTAAATTTATATATAATTCAAGTAATATTGAAGCATGATTTTATTTGTTTTTTTTATATTTTATTAAATTAAAAAGGATTGAAATGTTTTTTCCTGAGCCGTTAAAAGTAGAAGAACTTTTTTCAAACTATGACACAGGATTTTTACCTTCAGATTCAGAAATAAGAGAATCTGAAGGTAAATTAATAGGTCAGGAACGAGCCGAAAAGGCTCTTTCATTTGGTTTAGAGATGAGTTCCTCTGAATTTAATGTTTTTGTTGCAGGAATTCCAGGGACTGGGCGTCATACGATGTGTGAAGAATTTTGTAAACGAGTAGCTAAAAATCGCCCTGCTCCCAATTCAATTGTTTTTGTTCATAATTTTTCTGATTCAGATCGCCCTATATGGCTAAAATTTCAAGCTGGTTTAGGCCGAACTTTTCAAAGTGACATGCTAGCTTTGATTTCTGAATTGCAGGAAGTGATTCCAAAGGCATTTGAGGAGAAATCTAAGGACGAGGAAAGAAAGGAACTGATAGATTCTCTTCAAAAAAAACAACGTTCTTTAATGAGTGATTTAGAAAGTAAAGCTAAAGAATTGGGTTTTGCAATAAAAATCGGTCAAGGAAATTTCACAGTGATTCCGTTAATAAATGGTGAATCAGCAACAGATGAGGTGCTTGAAGAACTATCGGAAGAGGAAAAAGAAAGAATTAATAATGATCGTGATAAATTTTATGCTGAAGATATTGACGAGTTTGTCCGACAATCCAGAGAATTAGAAAAAGAGATTAGAGAAAAATTGCGAGATCTTGAGCAAGAGGTCGCTCTTACGGTTGTCCGTGTGCCGATGGATGATTTGCGTGACAAATACAGAGATTTTTCTAAAGTTTTGGAATATTTAAATAGAGTACAAGAACATATTCTAGAAAATCTCTCTCCTTTTTTACCTTCAGAAGGAACAGATTCATCTAATCAATTTTCTCCTTTTTCAGGAAAGGCTCAAGACGAGAACCCTTTTAGTGTTTATGAAGTTAATTGTGTTGTAGATAATGCTGAACTTCAGAGTTCTCCTGTAATTTATGAACCAAATCCTAATTTTACGAATCTGTTTGGTCGTGTTGAGAGACGTGCAGTCTTTGGGACATATACGACTGATTTTACACTAATTCGGGCAGGGTCTATGATTTCTGCTAACGGAGGATTCTTGATTTTAGATCTCCTAGATACATTAACTAATCCGGGAGTTTGGCCTGCACTTAAAAGAGTTTTAAGGAATAAAAGTGTTAGAATTGAAGATTTAGGAGAGACCTACGGATGGTCTACTGGTGGAATAAAACCTGAGCCTGTTCCAGTTGAAGTAAAGGTTATTTTAGTCGGAAGTCCAGTGCACTATGAATTACTTTTACAATACGATGAAGATTTTGGAAGACTTTTTAAGGTGAAAGCTGACTTTAGTGAATCTATAGATAGTGATCACCATACGATTAGGGACTATCAGGTTTTCATTGAATTTCATCGACAAAAAAACGATTTGCTCCCTTTTACCGAAGAAGCAATTTCTCGTGTTCTTCAGGAAAGTTCTCGATTTGTTTCAGATAAAGGAAAGCTTTCGACTCGTTTTGGTGATATTCGAGAACTTATTATTGAGGCAGACCATTGGGCTAGACAAGAAGGCGCAACTCAGGTTGATAGGTTACAAATACAACGTGCGGTAGAAGAAAAAAGATTTCGTTCGGATCTTCTTGATGATCGTTTAAGGAAACAAATTGTAGAGGGGACTCTTCTTATTGATGTAGATGGTAAATCTGTTGGTCAAGTAAATGGTCTTGCTGTTTTAAGTTTGGGTGATTATAGCTTTGGTAAACCGTGTCGTATTACTGCACAGACTTTTATGGGAGAGCAAGGGGTTATAAATATTGAGAGAGAAAGTAAATTGTCAGGTAATATTCATGATAAAGGAGTCTTGATTTTACAAGGATATATGGGTGGTCAATACGCCCAAAAGAATCCCTTAACACTGTCTGCAAGTATTTGTTTTGAGCAAAGCTATTCAGGAATTGATGGAGATAGTGCTTCATCCACAGAATTATACGCTATCTTAAGTAGTCTTTCAGATCTGCCTATAAATCAGGGATTAGCCGTAACTGGTTCTGTCAATCAAAGAGGAGAGATTCAACCAATAGGTGGAGTTAATGAAAAGATTGAGGGATTTTTTGAGATATGTAAGGAAAAGAAGATTTTAAATGGAGAACAAGGAGTTTTAATCCCGATACAAAATGTCAAGAACTTAGTATTGAAAGAAGAGGTGATTCAAGCCGTAAAGGAAGGGAACTTTAAAATCTATCCTATAAAAAATATTAATGAAGGTATTTCGATTTTAACTGGGAGAGAAGCAGGTGTAAGAGATAAAGTAACTGGCGAATTTCCTGAAGAGAGCGTTCATGGAAGAGTGCAATCTAAGCTTGATCAGATGTTTGAGAATTTAACGAATTTACGCAGAAACGACGAAAAAGAAGAGATTGATGATAACTTGCCTTTACCTAAAGAATCCCCACCAGCACCTAGCGAACCACCAGTTCCACCTCCAACAAATTAGTCGTTAATTTATTTAACGTATGTCTTCGTAAAATTTGGATAGTTTTTCCTCTGAAAAACCGACTAAATATAGAAGACTTAACCCCCACCAGATATAAAGTGTTTTTATTTTACCCCAGGATTTTATTCTTCTGGAACTAGTAGAAATTCTATTCTTAATAATTTTTATTTTTCCATGTTTTTTCATTCGTGAACTAAAATTCCAATCTTCAAAAAGAGGGAGGTCTCTATATCCGTCCATTTTGTCGAAAATTGATTTTCTTATAAAAATCGCTTGATCACCAAAAAAAATATGAGATGTAAAAGTTCGAATATTTGCGCTTAGACTAATCATTCTGCAAAAAAAATTGTTTGTGTCAAAACTGTGGAGGAAGCCTCCACCTATGATTTCGTTATCTTTAAAAGCAATTTCTATTTCCTGAAGAGCTTCTGGAGGTAATGTGGTATCACAATGAAGAAAAAGTAAAATTTCTCCTTCTGAAACAAATGCTCCTTTATTCATTTGTTTACCTCTTCCTGTAGTCTCAAAAAAAATTTTTGCATTATTTCCTATAATTTTTTTTGGATTATCTTTACTTCCACCGTCAACAAAAATAATTTCTTTTTCCCCTTTCAGTTTTTTTAATTTTTCGATACACGTTTTTATATTTGATGCTTCATTTAAAATTGGTACTATTATTGATATCAAGTGTTAGAAATCCTCATAATTGTAAAGTTTTGGAGAAGTTTTGAAATATATTTTGGCTACTTTGAGTTTAACGTTTATTTTTTTTGTGACTTCTGCAGTTGATGCAGTTGAAAAAAAAGAAAGTAGTATTTCGCGTCTTTCAAATCTTGTCTCGCATTTAAAAAAATTCAATGAGCCTTATCAATGGTTATTAGTGAGGAAGTTATATTCTTCTAATAACAACATCCAAGAAGTTTTCTTTTCTACATGTCTTGGAAAAAGAAGTAATTTTCTTCCAAAGGTTCCTTATGGGCTCTTTAAAAAATTTCTTTTTGATATTTATTTTGTTCCTTTAAATATGGATTTAGATACTAATTTAGAAACTTTAGTTATTATCAAATCTTATCCTATAAAGGTTAAAAGTAAATTCCCTAAAAAAATTAATTATATGACATTTTGTTTATTAGATGACAAAAAGAATCAAAGAAGACCTCTTTCCTCACATTTTGCGGAGAGTATTAATACAGTATCCAGTTTTCAAATAACAGATTTAACTGGAGACGGAAGAAGTGAGATTATAGTTCATACAAATGAAATTGATGGATTAGGGAAAGAATATAGTTTTGTGAGAATTTTAAAATTAAATAAAGAAAAACTCTTAAGAGGTATTTGGTCATCTAAACTTAAAGAAGAAAAAGTTTTTATAAAATCCGAGTTTCAGAAAAGTACAAAAACATTTAGAAAAATTAGATTTATCAAAGTTCTTCAATTTAATTTTCAGACATTAAAAGGTCCTACAGAAATAATCATGAAAGGGAGAAAAGAAATTGAAGAAACGACGATTGGATTGAAAAATGGAAGAAGTGTAACAACGACTACATTCAAAAAAATCCCTTTCGAGAACAAGTGGTTTTGGGATAAGAAGAAATTTCGTTATTTTTTGTTAAATAGATAAACGAACATCAATTAATTGATTGGAATTAAATTATGGAATTAAATCCTTTAGTTATGCTCATAATTTTAGATGGGTGGGGTTTAAGTGAAGAAATTCAAAACAATGCAATTGCATTGGCAAAAACTCCAATAATTGATGAGCTTTTTGAAACAAATCCATGGACAAAAATAAAAACATCAGGGTTATCGGTTGGATTGCCAGATGGTCAAATGGGAAATTCTGAAGTAGGACATTTAAATTTAGGTTCCGGTCGAATAGTAAATCAAGATATTGTTAGGATAAATTCTTCTATTGAGGAAAATTCTTTACATTCTAATTCTATTTTATTGAATGCCTTTCAAAAGATTTCTTCGACTAATTCTTCTCTTCATTTAATTGGTTTGGTTTCAGATGGAGGTGTACATAGCATACAAGACCATGGCCTTTCGATAGCAAAAATCGCAAAAAAAAGAGGAATAAAAAATATCTTTGTACATGCATTTACTGATGGAAGAGATACTCCTCCAAAATCAGGGATAGAATTTATTCAAAAATTTCAATCTACTCTAAAAAAAGAATCAGGGGGTAAATTAGCTAGTTTAATTGGTAGATACTATTCTATGGATAGAGATCTTAGATGGGAACGTACTAGGCGTTGTTATGAGCTTTTGGTTGAAGGGAAAGGAAAAGAGACAGAGAATATTCTCGAATCAATTTCAAGTTCTTATAATGAAGGTGTAACTGATGAATTTTTAGAGCCTTACCTTATTTTAGAAAATTCCAAACCTGTCGGAATCATTAAAGATAATGACTTAGTTATTTCTTTTAACTTTCGTTCCGATAGGATGCGGCAACTTACAAAAGCTCTAACTGATCCAGTTTTTGACAATTTTAAAACTCAAAAAAAGCCGATCATTGATTATATTTGTATGACTGAATATAACCCAGAATTTGAACTTCCGGTTTTATTTCCACCCCAAAAAATGGAAGGTCTTTTTTGTCATATTTTAGAAGGTGCAGGTAAAAAATGTCTGAGAATTGCAGAAACAGAAAAATATCCACATGTAACCTATTTTTTTAATGGTGGAATTGAAAAACCTTGCGAGGGAGAAAAACGCAAAATGATTCCATCTCCTAAAGTAGATACATACGATCTAATGCCTGACATGAGCGCTGATGGAGTTACGGATGCTGTGATAGACGCAATTTTATCGAATGAATTTGATTGTATTGTTTTAAATTTTGCTAATCCTGACATGGTTGGACATACAGGTGATAAAAACGCCGTAATTAAAGCAGTTGAAAAGGTAGATAAGAGCTTAGGAAGAATTTTACATATTCTTAAGAAAGTCAATGGAACCGCACTTATAACTTCCGATCATGGAAATTGTGAGAAATTGTGGGATATAGAGTCTAACAGTCCACATACATCACATACAACAAATGATACTCCTTGTATCCTCATTTCAAGAGATAATAGTCGAACTTTAAGGGATGGAGGTTCATTATGTGATATTGCGCCAACAGTTTTGAGTTTAATGGGATTAAGCAAATCTTCAGCAATGACAGGGGAAAATTTAATTCTAACTTAGTAATTTTTTGTACGAGGGGAAAATGTTTTTTGATTTTGTGAAAAATTTTTTTGTAAACTCTAAAAAAGAATCAATTGAAAAAAATCTTTTTTCATTACCGGTAGTTGAAACGGTTTTTTTTTCGGAAGAAGAGTTAGCAAAAATATTAAAAGAGCATTCAATTTGGTTAAAGTCAAGTGGATCTTTTGGGACAAGGGCTTCATTTAATGGAATGATAATCCCATCTTTAAATTTTTTTATGGCGGACTTAAAAAAAGCTGATTTTGAAGGATCAGACCTTAGTAAATCCCAGTTTCAGTGGGCTGATTTAAGTGGTGCAGATTTTACAGGAGCAAATCTTCAAGATGTTGACTTTTTTCAATCTAATTTGAAAAAAGTTTCTTTTAGAAATGCAAATTTAACTGGAGCAAATTTGATGTCTGTAGAAGCAAGTGAAGCTGATTTTGGAAATGCAAATTTGTCAAAGGCTGATCTTAGATCCGCAAGATGCAATAATGCACTTTTTTTTAGAACTGATTTAAAAGACGCAAAACTAGATTCTGGAGAATTTAATGGTGTGGATTTTTCATCCACTTTAAATTTTACTAATAAATTATCTCGTTAGATTTAAATAAATCAAAATCTTTTTTTTAATAGTTTTTCTTCCATTTTATGTTTAAACTGCAGATTCTTTTTAAGTTCATTTTTTTTAAGGAGTGCTTTTGTGAATTCTAAACACTCGATCTTAAATTCTAAAGATATTTTAGAACAGGACAGTGATCATGTGTGGCATCCTATGATGAATCATTATAATTTAAAGGAAGATCCTTTGAAAATAATGACTCAAGCGAGTGGATGTAGAATTGTTGATTCTGAGGGCAAAGAATATTTAGATGCTATGGCAGGCTTGTGGTGTGTAAATATTGGTTATGGTCGAAAAGAAATTGCTGAAGCCGCCTACGAGCAAATGGTTGAACTTTCTTATTATCCGCTCAGTCAAATTAATCCTCAGTCTGCAAAACTAGCTTCTAAGATTTCTGAAATCACTCCGAAAAGTTTGCAGCATATCTGGTTTGTAAATAGTGGTTCTGAGGCAGTTGATACTGCAATAAAAATTTCACGTGCATGGGGCAAGAGAAATGGTGGTCGTTTTAAAATAATAGCGCGTTATCAGGGTTATCATGGGGCTACTTTTGGTGGAGTAAGTCTTACAGGACAAACTCAAAGAAGATTAGATTTTGAACCGCTTTTGCCTGGTGTCGTTCATGTTCAAGCGCCTTATTTTTATAGGAGTAGTGCTAAAGATGAAGATGAGCTTACAGATAGATGTATAGAAGAACTTGATTCTGTTATTCGTTATCAAGGTCCTGAAACGATAGCTGCATTTATTGCGGAGCCTATAATTGGTGGTGGAGGTGTAATCTTGCCTTCACGTAATTATTTAAAAAGAGTACGCGAGGTTTGCGACAGGTATGGCATTCTTATGATATGTGATGAGGTGATCACTGGTTTTGGAAGAACAGGAGAACTCTTTGCTTCTCAATTGTTTGAGGTGCAGCCGGATATAATGACAATGGCCAAAGGGTTAAGTAGTGGATATCTTCCTATTGGCGCAACAGCAGTCTCTGACCAGATTTTTTTGGATTTAAATTCAGAAGGAGATACCGGCTTTCTTCAAATAAATACTTACGGAGGACATCCGGTTTCTTGCGCCGCTGCAATTAAAAATTTAGAAATTTTACTTGGCGAAAAAATGGTTGAGAATTGTCGTGCTGTAGGAAAGCATTTAGGAGATACTCTGACAAAATTAAATGATTACCCGTGTGTTGGCGAAGTTAGAGGGGTTGGTCTTCTTTGGGGTGTAGAATTAATAGAGGAAGATGGGACTCCCCTTTCAACACAAGCAACATCAAAAATATTGAGTTTTGCGAAGAGCAAAGGGGTTATCTTAGGTAAGAATGCAGGGATTGCGAATGGTCCGAGTAATACCATCACTATAAGTCCCCCACTTATTTTATCAAAACAAGAGGCAGATCTAATTGGCTCAGTTTTAAGTGATGCATTACGAAATCATCTTTCTTAATTTAACAGGAGATATGAATGTCTAATATTTCATTACTTACTTTAGATGAGTTGAAAAAATCTCCTTTAGGACCTCTGGTAAAAAAATGCTTAAAACATAAAGCTCCTGATCCAGCTTTTCATGCAATCATGGGACATAATCCAGAGCTCTCAAAGTCGATGTATATTGCGTGGGGTACAGTTTTTAATACAGGTAAAATAGATCACAAACTCAAAGAGATAATTAGGGTGCAGCTATCTAGAATGGCTGATTGTAACTATTGAGGTAATGTGCGTTCTGCTTCGGCGAAGCAGATGGGATTAACTGAAGAAATTTTGGATGATGGTATTGAAAATTACCAAAAAAGCAAAAATTTTACCGAAAAAGAAAAATTGGCTTTGTTATATAGTGAACTTATGGCCCTAAATCCAGAGAAAATTGATCAAGATTTTTATAAAAGCTTAAAACATTTTTTTTCTGAAGAGGAAATAATAGAACTCGGTGCATTTATCGGTTTCAATATTGGTTATCATACATTTTTTGGGACTTTAGATTTTTATCCTATGTTTTCTCCGGATGGAAGATTAGTAGAGCAACACGAGTCTAGAAGGATTTATGGAGATAGGCCATTATCGCATTTAAAAGGTGCAATCGAAAGATCGAAAAATACTAATTAGTTTTTTAAGGTGGATTTAATGTCTTATATAGAACCTATTAAAGTTGAAAATCTAGAGCGAAACAAAATACATAAAATGCTTTCAGAATGTGAAAAATATAATATACCTGGAGAACTTTTTTTAAGAATTCTTGCTCATGTCCCCGGGTATGCTGAAAATTTATTTGATGCTATGAAACGGTCCCTTTATTCTGGGAATGTTAGTCATAAGTTGAAGGAATTAATTCGTATTCAATTAGCTTATATTTCAGGTGATCGTTATTCTCAAAGTCTTCGTTCTCAAATCGCACAGAAAGAAGGTCTTAATGAAGATGATATAGAATCCGCTTGTGGTGATTTTCAAAATAGTGAACGATTCAGTGAAGAAGAAAAATGGGCATTAAGTTACTCATATCTAATGTATAGAGAGCCTAAAAAAATTGATGGAAAATTTTATGAAAGGGGAAAAATCTATTTTTCTGAAGCGCAAATAATGGAAGTAGGTTCTTTTATAGCATTGCATTATGGGTTGCAAGTTTTTATGAGAACATTAGATTTGAACTCCATCTAATAAATTTACAAGAAATTAAATTTCAAAATATTCTTTTATTCTTTTGGCAGCCTCTGCAGAAGTACCGTCCATAACTTCTTTTATTCTTTTTTTAGAAGTATCATTAATTTCCCCATACCAACCTGTCTTATACATACTTCTTACGTCTTTAGGAATATAGTATATGGAAGGATCTCTTCTAAATTTGTCAGATTTTTGTCCTTTTTTAATTGGCGAGGGGTCTATTGCAAGTTCTAAATGTACCAATTCAGGTCTATCTGCTAGGATTGGAAGTATCTCCAGTTCTCCCCCATGCGTCAGACCTACGATCTTTCCATATTTCTCTTTTGCAATAAAATGAGCATGTACGATTAGAATTCTAATTTCTTTTAATTGATTTTGAGAATTTTCAGTAGCAATTTCAATAGCAGGGAGGTTTCGTTCATGCCAGTTTAATAAAACAATTTTTTTGGCTCCGTGTCTATAAAGACTGGAAATAATATCAGTCATAAGGGAAATCATAGTTTCTGAACGCAAAGTGACTGTACCCTTAAAAGCCATATGAAGTGGAGTAACACCAAAAGGAGCAAAATCGACTAATAAGCCCCCAGTTTTCGAGACAATTCGTTTTGCAAATGACTCAGCTGCGTAATAATCAGTTCCTAATGGTAGATGACTTCCGTGTTGCTCTACACTTCCTAGTGGTATTATTGCCATTTGAGTTTCTTCCAAGATTTTTTCCGCTTCAGGGTTTGTCATTTCCATTAAGGTTTTAATTTTTTTCATTGTTATGTTCCTTGTAAGTAAAATTTTGGAAAAATTATTATTTTTTTTCCATAAACTCTATAACTATTTGATCAGGTCCCTCACAGTAAAGATACTTTAGGTGTGGCATATCATCTTCCTCTATTATCATGATATCTTCCTGGATTAGTGCTTCTTTTATTTTTGCTAAATCTCCAGTTTCAACGTAAAAACCTATATGGTCCATTCCGAGACGAGGTGTTTTATTCGAATTGGAGGGTTTCTCGTTGGGTCGTATTCCTCTGACAATTAATAGAGAGCCACCTGCAATTAGTTTCGTCTGTTGAGAACCTTTTCTAATTTGAGAATCTATAATTTTTGCACCCAAAACTTTTTTATAAAAATTAACTGCAGAGTCGTGATTTTGATGAATAAGGTGAACATGTTCATAAACAAGCTTCATAGAGTTTTCTCAGAAATTCTAGATCGTAAAGAAACAAAGTTGGAATCTTTCTTTTAAAAAATATATTGAATATTATATCAAATAAAATTTTAGGTGTTAGCAGTCAAATGTATTTTTGTAAGAAATCAATAGTTAATTGTTTTTAAGTGATGGTCGTGGTAAAAACTAAGTTGTAAGCTCTGAATAACTGGCTTTGTTCGTTTTATATTTTAAAGGAGGTTCTGCGTGCCCCAGTGTGTTTGTAACGGAATACAAATCTTTTTTGATGATACAGGCGTTAGTGCTGGAAAGCCAACAATAATCTTTATACATGCCCATGGTTTAGATGGAACAATGTGGGATAATTTCAAAATTCCTTATAGGGAAAAATTTAGGATTGTGACTTATGATCTAAGAGGACATGGTCATTCGGAAAAACCAAAAACTAGCTATGGAAGAGAATCAGAAGTGACAGATTTAGACGATTTGATTCAATTCTTAGGGGTTAAGGAAGTGCATTTAATAGGTCTTTCTAGAGGGGCAAGTATTGCCTTAAGTTATGCTGCATTGTTTCCTGAAAAAGTAGATTCTGTTGTAGCTATTGGAGCAGGATTTGATTACTCAGATAATGTCCCTGATTTTGCAGAGCAATTATCTGAAACTATCTCCATTCTAAAAACAAAGGGTCTGTATGCTGCGAGAGAACACTGGTCTCAACTTCCAATTTTTTCAACTCTAAGGAATGAAGGTAATGAAGAAGCTTTAGAAATCTTTGAAGATACCTTGATAGGATATACAGGGAATCATTGGTTAGATCCAGACCCGCCTAAAGATTCTTCTCTTCTTGAATTGGTTGCAAAAATTAAATCTTCAGTAATGATATTAGTTGGAGAAAATGATTTGCCTGGATTTATTTCATGTTCTGAGCAATTATCTGAAAAGATAGAGGGTTCTGTATTTAAGAAAATTCCGGAACTGGGTCATTTAGCTCCAATTGAAAATTCCGAAGTGGTTAGTGAAGTAATTCAAAATTTTTTATCAGAGAGTAATTAGTATGGCGCGAGTTCCTTATGTTGAATATGAAGAAGCGGACTCAGAAGTAAAAAAAATATACGACAAACAAAAAAAATCTCTAGGAAAAATTCTAAATACCACATTAGTTCGTGGACATTGCCCTGAACTGCTTAAAGGGATAACTGGAATGCAACAAGCTCAGGAAAAAACGAATTTTTCCCCAATTTCATTAAGACCGTTAATTACTCTTTTAGTTTCTAAGCTGAATGGTTGTCCTCATTGAATTGATATTCATACGATGCGGGGTCTCCGAGCCGGACATGATGAGAAAAAACTTTTGAAAATTGAAAATTATGATACAGAAGATTCTTTTAGAGAAGAAGAAAGAATCGCTCTAAGATTTGCTGAATCAATGTCTAAAACTCCAGTAGAAGTAGACGAAAACCTTTTTGGCAAATTAAAGGAATTTTATTCCGATAATCAAATAGTGGAGATTGCAACTATAATTTCATTTCAAAATTTTAATGCGAAGTTTAATGCTGCTATGAAGACGGATTCCAATGAGCTTTGTTCTTTAGATATTTAACACTCTTGGTTGTCACAAATTTTCTTTTTTTATAAGGTATTTATTAACTTCTTCATGTTATGCAAATAAAACCTATGTAAATATTGCAAATTGAAACCTATATAACTCATAAAATCAGAAAGGCTGTTTATGAATTCTTTTCCTGATATTCAACACATTGAAACAGATGTTTTGATCATAGGTGGTGGTGTCGCTGGAATGATGGCGGCAGTAGGATGTGTACGATCTGGAGTTAAACCGATTTTAATGACAAAAGCTACCTTTCCATCCGGAAGTTCTTCTATGGCAAGAGGGGGTTATAGTGCTGCAGTTTCACGCTCGGATTCTCCAGAATTTTATTTTGAAGATGCTATAGCGGCTAGCGATGGATTGTGTAATCGACGGTTAATGAAAATAATGAGTTCGGAGGTTATAGAGCGTACTTATGAACTTGATGAATGGGGTTTAGGTCTAGTAAAAACAGAAGATGGAAATTTTCATCAAAAGAATAGCGGTTCTCATAGAATGCCACGATTGCTTCATTGTGGAAAGTTGATGGGAAAGCCATTAATGAAAAGCCTCGCAAAAAAGCTAAAAGAATGGGAAATTGAGACTCTACAGCATGTTATTTTTGTTGATTTTATTAAAGAGAATGGGAGAGTAACAGGAGCATGGGGTTTTTATTACCGAGATGCCCGTCCAGTTGTAGTTCATGCAAAATCTACTATTTTAGCGACAGGAGGTGCACCTCAGTTGCACGAAGTGAATGATTCTCCTCCTTATGTTTCTGGAGATGGATATGCAATGGCATTAAGGGCTGGGGCAAAATTAATTGATATGGAATTTATTGATTACCAACTTTTAACTGCTGCTCCGTTGAAAATTAGGGGGTATCCTCCACACACTAGTGGATTTATCCATGCAGGAGCCTATTTATTAAATAAAGACAAAGAAAGATTTATGTGGAATTACGATCCTGAAAATGGTGAGCGTTCTAGTAGAGCTATGATTAATAGAGGTGTAGGTATGGAAATATATGAAGGAAGAGGCACTGAGAATTTTGGGATTTATTTAGATACAAGCCATGTTATAGACAAAGTTAATAATGGAGCTACTTCAGATGTTATACGAGTATTTAAGAATTCAGGTGTTGATCTTTCCAAAGATCCAATGGAAGTAGCAAGTGGACCGCACACCTATTTGGGAGGTGTTCTCATAGATGAATGGGGCAGAACAAATGTTGCAGGTTTATACGCAGGAGGAGAAGCTGCGGGAGGAGTCCATGGTGCTAATAGATTAGGAGGTGCGGCTTTAGCAGATAGTTATGTGTTTGGTTTAAGGTCGGGAATAGGTGCAGCATGTGAAATTTCAGGTATAGACGCACCAGATCCAGAGAAAGGAAACTGGAGAGAGGGTATAGAGATTATTAAAGAGAAAATTTCTAAAAATAAAGGATCTGACGATAAAGAAATCAGAAAAAAAGTGCAAACTGTAGCTGTTTCCTTAATAGGACAGATTAGACATGGAGATAAACTATTAAAGGCACTAGATGAATTAGATGATTTGCAAAAAGAAAATCAGGATTGTGTTATTAAGGGAGAATCAGATAAGGAAAAATTTGATACTTTAAGGAGGATACAAGAAACGGATAATTTAATTGAAGTTTCAAAAATGTTGACACTAGCGGCCTTAGAAAGAAAAGAAAGTAGAGGCGGTCATTTTAGAATTGATTACCCAGAAATGGATGAAAAATGGGAATGTAGTTTAGTAGTGTCTCAAGATGAGGAAAAAATTGTTGTAGAAAGACGTGGAATTGTGCAAGAGAATGAGACTGTAATTGAGCCAGAAAATCAGCCAGGAACAGCCAGTATAGTGTAAGTTTTGCAAATAAAATGGAGTAGTTGAAAAAAAATAAAAAACAGATTGACAAAGTTTGATTTAGGAAATAATATCACGCCCTGTTTCGTTTTTAAAAGTAAGAATATTTTTGATTAAAAGAGTTTGATTTTTAATAGGTTTAGTTAGTTTTATCTAGCCAGAATATTAAAAAAAGAACCTTTTTTATTGACACAAAGGTTCTTTTTTTTATAGTCTGGTTTTTCGCTCTCTGATTCAGAGAGTTTTGATCTTTTACATACGAATAGGGTGACACACACGTAAAAAAAACGACGGATTCGAATGGGTTCAAGTTATAATTTCCCGATTGACAAAAAGAGTGGGAAAGCTGTGAGGGAAACTGATCAGTTGTGTTCATAATTGAACGACTCTTTTTAAAAGATATCAATTGGAGAGTTTGATCCTGGCTCAGAGCGAACGCTGGCGGCGTGCCTAACACATGCAAGTCGTACGAGAAAGCCTTCGGGCAAGTAGAGTGGCGAACGGGTGAGTAACACGTGGGTAACCTACCTTTGGATTTGGGATAACATTTCGAAAGAGGTGCTAATACCAAATATGACCACAGAGTCTAATGACTCAGGGGTGAAAGATGGCCTCTCCATGGAAGCTATCGTCCAATGATGGGCCCGCGCTCCATTAGCTAGTTGGTAGGGTAATGGCCTACCAA
>DFQF01000030.1 GCA_002377645.1 Nitrospinaceae bacterium UBA3496
GTATTTGTGGACTCAGAGTTTCTGGGGACGAAGAAGATGAAGGACTTGACACAACAATGCATAATGAGAGAGGGTATGACATATAGTTTTTAGTTAGCCCGTACCCATTTTAGGGATACTTGAAAGAGTTTATGCTATGAATTTTGATAGGAGATTTTAAAATGAAAAAAGTACTCTCAGTATTGGTTGTTTCCCTGTTTCTTGGACTTTCTCTCGCTGGATGTATGACTCCATTGGAGCAAGCGATTGAAAAAAATAAACAGGCTTTAGAGAAAATAAGAAAAGCACACGGAAAAAAATAAGAACCTAAAAGTTAGCTTAAAAAAGAAGGCCTCATTTGCGAGGTCTTCTTTTTTTTATTTGCAATTTCAGTTCAAATCTTGTTGAATAGTGACAATTTAGAATTTTCTGTTTGTCGTTCAATTAGGAGAATATAAATGAAGATCTTTTCTCTCTTGTTTGTAGCCCTTTTTGCAAGCTTTACTTTGACAAGTTGTACTCCTCGTCATGGAGGATATACCAAAGAGGATACTGGTAAGGTACTTGGAGGTATTGCAGGTGGAGTCTTAGGCTCTAGAGTTGGAAAAGGAAGAGGTAGAATGATCGCAACGATAGGCGGTGCTATTGTTGGTGCCATGATAGGAGGAGAAATAGGAAAACAACTTGACGAAAGAGACCGCCTCTTATTAGGAAAAACTACACAATCCGCGTTAGAGTACGGGAAATCTGGTTCTACAAACAGTTGGAAGAATCCTGATTCTGGGAATAGCGGTATTATCGTTCCTAAGAGGGCTTATAAGCCAAGAATTACACGGTTAAGAAAGAGGTACAAATATTGCAGGGAATTCCAGCAAACCATAATTGTTGGAGGAATGAAAGAAAATGCGTATGGAAAAGCTTGCAGGCAACCTGATGGACAATGGAAAATTGTTAGATAATTTAAACTTATAGATTTCAGGAGATTTTTATGGTAATTAAGGCCACAAGAAAAAGAGATTGGTTTACCTACTTCTCTGATAATTATCGTTGGTCTTTCATTACATCTATTGCTCTTATGAGGACCACCGTTGGGGCTTCTGATCCATCAGAAATATTTGAAGTATGCAGAAAAATAGAAAATTCTAAAGGAAGTGATAAATCCTGGACAAGAGAATGGACAAAAATGGGAGAAAAAATAAGAAAACTTGCAATGAATGAAAAAAGGAAAAAACATTTTCTTTCAGCTTCTTCTCATTTTAATAGAGCATGTCATTACTTCCAAATGGCGGATAGATTCGCCTTCCCGAAAAATAAAATTTCAAACATAACGTATAAAAAATCTATCGATTGTTTTAAACAATACACTCAGCTTACGGACTTTCCAAAAATTGAATGCGTAGAAATACCTTTCGAAGGTAAAAAAACTTTGCCTGCTTATTTTATTCATGCGCAGAATACTCGCAAAGAAAAACCTCCTGTGGTTCTTTCTTATACTGGTTTTGATGGAACTAAGGAAACGTCATTTGTTCTTGGAGGACTAGCTCTGGCGAGAAGGGGTATGAGTGTTGTTGTACCAGACACACCAGGAGTCGGTGAATCAATTCGATTTAGAAAAAATTTCCTCAGATATGATTATGAAGTAGCAGCTACCGCCATCATCGATTGGCTAGAAAAAAGAAAAGACGTGAATGCAAAAAAAGTAGGAATAATGGCATCTAGTTTAGGGGGTTATTACTCCCCGCGCTCGGCTTCTATGGAAAAAAGAATTAAAGCATGTGTGGCTTGGGGTGCTATTTGGGATTACCATCGGATATGGAAAAAGAGAATTGATGCTGCTTTTAAGATACAACTCCCCTCACCTGGTAATCATTTAGCATGGAGTTTCAATGTAAAAACAGCGGAACAAGGGTTAGATAAATTAAAAGATTTCAAACTTGATGGCGTTGTACAAAAAATGAAGTGCCCTTTTTTGATTGTTCACGGAGAAGATGATCAACAAATCCCGCTAAGTGATGCAAAGAAACTGTATGCTGCATCAGGGTCAAAAGATAAAACTTTAAAAATTTTCAACGGCGATAATGGCGGTTCTCAACACTGCCATATGGATTATCTAGCCCCAGTCGTTCCATATATGGCAGATTGGATTTCCGAGAAACTTTCATAAGATAATCGTTTTTTTCTATCTTCTTCTAACTAACTTGCCTTGTACTTTTCTAAAAGTGTATAATTTTCCACTCGGCGTACCCGATATTACGTAAAAAAATTTAATTTCTCGTATATCTAACAATAGTTAACTGGTGAATTCGCTGTTAGAAACGCGTTTTACAGGTTTTAACGCTAAGAATGAAGGATCTTTTGATGGAAAAAAAGGGACTATACAATCCTGCATATGAACATGATGCTTGTGGCGTTGCGTTCGTAGCCCATTTACATGGAGAGAAATCTAAAAAGATTGTCGACAATGCACTTACCGCGCTCAAGAACTTAGACCATAGAGGTGCGTGTGGATGCGAGGATAACACTGGAGATGGGGCAGGTATCCTCATTCAAATACCTCATAAATTTCTCAATAAAATCACAAAAGATGAGGAATTTTCTTTACCTGAAGAAGGCAAATATGGAACTGGTTTAGTTTTTCTTCCAAACGAAATATCAGACGCGCAACAATGCAAATCAGCTTTCAGTCAAATTGTAGAAGAGAATAACGCAAAGATACTCGGGTGGCGCGATGTACCTATAGATTTATCAAGTGTAGGGGAAACTGCTAAGGGTGCTGCTCCAAAAATACAACAAATATTTATTGGCAATTTTGAAAACGTAGATACCCAGATGGATATTGAACGTCGTTTATATGTAATAAGAAAATGTATAGAACACAAAATTTTCGACTCTGAAATAGATACTAGAGAAGATTTTTATATACCTAGTCTCTCTTGCAAAACCATGATTTACAAGGGAATGCTTCTCACTGAACAAGTTGAATCTGTCTTTTTAGACTTACAAGATTCAGAAATAGAGTCTGCAATAGCGTTAGTACATTCGCGTTTTTCAACTAATACTTTTCCATCTTGGAAATTAGCTCATCCGTACAGATACCTATCTCATAACGGTGAAATCAACACCGTAAGAGGGAATACAAATTGGATGCATGCTAGACAAACCCTATGTGACTCTGAGTATCTACCCGATTTAAAGAAAGTACTCCCAGTGGTAACCGAAGGAGGAAGTGATTCCGCCGTCTTTGACAATGTCTTGGAATTTCTCTACATGGGAGGCTACGAATTACCGCATGCAGTCTTGATGATGATACCAGAACCTTGGGCAGGCCATGAACTTATGAGCGAAGATAGAAAAGCTTTCTATGAATATCACGCTTGCCTAATGGAACCTTGGGACGGTCCTGCTAGTATTGCTTTCACGGACGGGACATCTATAGGTGCCGTTTTAGATAGAAACGGATTGCGTCCTTCTCGTTATTACGTAACAAAAGATGACCTCGTTATCATGGCGTCTGAAGCAGGAGTTTTAGATATACCTTCTAAGGACGTTTTAATAAAAAATAGGTTACAACCAGGCAGAATTTTTTTAGTAGACACTTCACAGGGTAGAATTATTGATGATGAAGAGTTAAAAAAAGCGTATACAGAAAAGTTTCCCTATGATGAGTGGCTCAAAAATTTAATACACATCAATGATTTAAATCAAAGCTCTCAGGAAAAAACAAAAGAAGTATCATCACTACAAAATAGGCAGCGAACTTTTGGCTATACTAAAGAAGACCTAGAATTCTTTTTAGCTCCTATGGTTGAACTAAAGAATGATCCTGTTGGCTCAATGGGAAACGATGCATCACTTGCACTTTTGTCAAACAATTCTAGACTTCTTTATGATTACTTTAAACAGCTATTTGCACAAGTTACGAATCCTCCTCTTGATGGCATAAGAGAGGAATTAGTAACACAAGTTAGTGTAACAGTCGGACCACAACAAAATATTTTCAAACCATCAACTAATTCTTGCAGTCAGATTAAACTTGACACTCCGATTCTTACAAACAAAAATTTATCAAAGCTTAAAAATATAGATTTACCAGAATTCCAATCAATTACTCTACCTATCCTATTCAACCCTGATGAAGGGGAAAAAGGACTTAGAAAATCTTTAGACAAACTCTTTAAAGATGCAGATACAGCAATTGCATCAGGGAAAAATCTAATTATTCTTTCAGATAGAAACGTTTCGGAAAAGATGGCACCTATTCCTGCTTTATTGGCTACTTCTGGATTGCATCACCACCTTATTAGGAAGGGAACCCGGACAAGAACTGATATCATTGTCGAAACTGGGGAAGCAAGGCAAGTACATCATATGTGTGTCCTTTTAGGTTATGGAGCAAAAGCGATCAACCCTTATCTTGCTATGGAAACCATAGAAGATCTTATGGAAAAAGATATTATTGCCGAAAATGATTTTGATATCGCATGTGAAAATTACATTAAAGCTCTTAATAAGGGAATCCTAAAAGTTACATCTAAAATGGGTATTTCTACAATACAGTCCTATACAGGAGCACAAATTTTCGAAGCTGTTGGATTAAATCAGGAATTTGTGGATGAATTTTTTACTTGGACTGCCACTCAAATACAGGGAGTCGATTTAAAAATAATTGCCGAAGAAACTCTTGTTAGACATCATAAAACTTTTTCAAATCAACCTTCTGCAAATCCTGATCTTGATTCTGGTGGGCTTCTCCAGTGGAGAAGAGACGGTGAGTATCACATGTTCAATCCACAAACTATTTTCAAGCTCCAACATGCAACATCATCTGGCAAGTATGAAATTTTTAAAGAATACTCTGAGCTAGTTGATGAACAAAGTACTAATTTAGCGACTCTTAGAGGATTATTTGACTTGAAATGGGCTGACAAGCCTGTCCCATTAGATGAAGTCGAACCTGTAGAATCGATTTTTCAAAGATTTAGTACTGGTGCTATGTCTTACGGATCAATAAGCAGTGAAGCACATGAAACATTAGCAATTGCCATGAACAGAATTGGCGGAAAATCTAATACTGGAGAAGGGGGGGAAGATCCAAGTCGTTTCACTCCAGATCCTAATGGAGATTTACGTAGAAGCGCAATGAAACAAGTTGCTTCAGGAAGATTTGGGGTAACAAGTGAATACTTAGTAAATGCGGATGACCTTCAAATCAAAATGGCTCAAGGAGCCAAACCCGGAGAAGGAGGACAACTTCCTGGTCACAAAGTTTATCCATGGATTGCTAAGGTTAGATACTCTACTCCTGGTGTTGGATTAATATCCCCACCTCCACATCATGACATTTACTCAATTGAGGATCTTGCTCAATTAATTTATGACTTAAAGAACTCAAATAGAGATGCAAGGATAAATGTAAAATTGGTTTCAGAAGTTGGAGTAGGAACTGTAGCTGCAGGAGTTTCTAAAGGTCACTCAGATGTAGTACTTATTTCTGGTCATGACGGGGGTACTGGAGCATCTCCTATTACTAGTATCAAACACGCAGGAACTCCATGGGAATTAGGACTTGCTGAAACCCAACAAGTTCTTGTTATGAACCGTCTTAGAGACAGAATTGTAGTACAAGTTGACGGACAAATGAAAACAGGAAGAGATGTGGTTATTGGCGCACTTCTCGGCGCTGATGAATTTGGTTTTGCAACTGCACCACTCGTAGTAATGGGATGCGTAATGATGAGAGTATGTCATCTAAATACTTGTCCAGTCGGTATTGCTACTCAGGATCCAAACCTAAGAAAATGCTTTGAGGGAAAACCCGAACATGTTGTTAATTTTTTCCAATTTATTGCTCAAGAAGTACGTGAGTTAATGGCAAAACTTGGCTTTCGTACAATGGATGAAATGATTGGACGGGTCGATAAAATTGATCATCAAAGTGCCAATGACCACTGGAAAGCTAGGGGAATAGATTTTTCAGCCCTCCTTTATCAAGATGAAAAATTTAAAGAACTCCCTAAAAGAAACACCGGTGGACAAGACCATAAATTAGAAGAGACTCTTGATTTACAAGAGATTCTTCCTCGCTGTTTAGAAAGTATTAATACGGGCAATTCTATAAAATTTGAACTCCCTATTAGAAATGTTAATAGAACTGTGGGAACTATAACCGGTTCGGAACTTACAAAAAAATGGGGCGGAAAAGGTTTACCAGAAGATACGATTCATATTCATTTCAAAGGTTCTGCAGGACAAAGTTTCGGAGCTTTCATACCTAAAGGGATGACTTTCGAACTCGAAGGCGATGCTAACGATTATATGGCAAAAGGACTATCGGGTGGTAAAATTATGGTTTATCCACCAAATGATTCAACTTTTGTTGCTGAAGAAAATATACTAATCGGAAATGTAGCCCTGTACGGTGCAACTTCTGGAGAAGCTTACTTTAGGGGTCTTGCAGGCGAGAGATTTTGTGTTCGAAATAGTGGAGCTGAAGCCGTCGTTGAAGGAGTCGGAGACCATTGCTGTGAATATATGACGGGGGGTCGTGTAGTTGTTTTAGGTCAAACAGGCAGGAATTTCGCAGCAGGAATGTCTGGCGGAATTGCATATGTACTTGACCTTGAAGGGAATTTTGAATTGAAATGTAATAAGGAAATGGTTGAACTCGAAAAACTTATTATTCCCGACGATATTGAAGAAGTAAGAAGCCTTATAAGAAATCACATGAATTACACAAAAAGTACACTTGCTGAAAATATAGTTGAAAATTGGGAAGATTTTCTTCCAAAATTTATCAAAGTAATGCCAACAGATTATAAGAGAGCTATGATGGCAAAAGAAATAGCAAAAGAAAAAGGAATTCCTTGGGAAGAAGCAGTTATGGAGGGTGCACATGGGTAAAGCAACCGGTTTTTTCGAATATAACAGAGAAAAAGCTGAAGGACGTCCTATTGAAGAGAGAAAACAGGATTGGAATGAGGTATATCTTCCTTTTCCTGAAGAGAAATTGCAGATTCAGGGCGCACGCTGCATGAATTGCGGTATCCCTTTCTGTCATAGCGATTGTCCTCTTGGAAATTTCATTCCTGACTGGAATGATTTAGTTTTTAGAAATCGATGGGAAGAAGCATCGGATCGTTTACATGCGACTAACAATTTTCCCGAGTTTACAGGAAGACTCTGTCCTGCTCCTTGCGAGGGAGCCTGCGTATTAGGAATTAACAAAGATCCTGTGACAATCAAACAAATTGAAGTATCGATTATAGACAAAGCTTTTGAGGAAGGATGGGTAAGAGCTACTCCTCCCGCTTCAAGAACTGACAAATACGTTGCTATAGTCGGTTCTGGCCCTGCTGGACTAGCTGCAGCTCAACAACTAAATCGGGCAGGACACACAATTACTGTTTTTGAGAGAGATGACCGTTTGGGAGGACTTCTTCGTTACGGTATTCCTGAATTTAAAATGGAAAAAAAATTTTTAGATAGAAGAATAGAAATAATGCAAGAAGAAGGAATAATTTTCAAGACCGGATGCGAAATTGGTGGAAACATCTCTGCTGGTTCAATTAAAGAAGAATTTGACGCAATGGTACTTGCTGGTGGCGCAAAGCAACCAAGAGACCTCCCTATTCCCGGAAGAGAACTAAATGGCATTTATTTTGCAATGGAATTTCTTCCTTTGCAAAATCGCATATGTGAAGGAGATTCAATCCCTCAACAAGACGTTATCTCAGCTAAAGATAAAAATGTTATAATAATAGGAGGAGGCGATACGGGAGCAGATTGTCTTGGCACATCAATTAGACAAGGGGCAAAAGAGATTCACCAACTCGAAATTCTTCCAAAACCACCATTAGAAAGAGATTCTGCAAAGAACCCTTGGCCTTTATATCCAAATATTTTTAGAGTATCTTCGGCACATGAAGAAGGTGGCGAACGTCTTTATTCAGTTTCCACTAAATGTTTTGAAGGAACAGATGGAAAAGTTGAGAAACTTCAGATAGTGAATGTGGAAAGTAAAATTGACGAAAACGGACGAATGAATTTTAATGAAGTAGAAGGAAGCAATTTTGAATTAAAAGCAGATCTTGTCTTGTTAGCTATGGGATTCCTAGGACCAGAACAAAACGGACTTCTAAAAGAATTAAATATAGATGTTAACGAGCGTACAAACGTAAAAAGAGATCAAAACTGGATGACCAACATCCCAGGAGTTTTTACCGCCGGAGATATGCAAAGAGGTCAATCTTTAATAGTTTGGGCAATAGCAGAAGGTCGTTCCTGTGCACAAGCTGTTGATAGATTTTTAATGGGAAAATCCGAATTACCTGCCCCACTTTCCTAAAAATTTCAATTTTATGACTTGAAAGATTTATTCCAACCTAGTCGTTTGGAAATGAGATTTATTAGATTTGAACGATTCAGGGAATAAATATGAAAATGTCTAACCCCTAAATTTTGAAGAGATAAAATTAACTCTGTCGTCAGATCTGCAGAAAGCTGATTAAAACTAGAAATATCATTTTTAAATTTTAAAAGTTTCTTTACAATTTTATCAGGTACACTTGCACCACAACGTTCTGCAAAACGAATTGTTTGTTCTATATCTCGTATTGGCAAAATCCCAGGTATCAAAGGAATAGAAATATTCTTACGCGAACAATTTTCTAAGAAAGATTCCCACAACTTAGGCTCAAAGAAAAATTGCGATATAGCATAATCTGCACCAGCGAAAACTTTTTCTGAAAAGAATTGAAAATCTTTTTCAAAATTATTAGTTTCAGGATGCCCTTCTGGATAACAAGCAACACCAATTGAATTAAATCCTCCAATACTTCTAAGCCATCTCAACAAATCTATCGCATATTTAAAATCTGGAGAAATAAGTCTATTTTCTGGAAAATCTTCAGGAATATCTCCACGAAGTGCAAGAATATGAAACATATTGTTTTCTTTATATATTTTCATCAACTCGGTAAGTTCAGATCTTGTTGCACCTACACACGTCAAATGTGCAACCACTCTTTCCTCATAAATTTTCGATAATTTTGTAACTAAATCTAGGGTTCCTTTCTTTGTGGTACCCCCAGCACCATAGGTAACAGAAAAGAAAGACACTTCAACTAATGAGCTAATTTTCTTGGCTTCTTCAAGAAGAGACAAACGTGCATTTTCGCTCTTTGGTGGAAAAAATTCTATAGAAATTGTGGAATGAGAACTAGAAATATTCTTCATAAATTGCGAATCCAAATCTAGCGCTCCTATCTAAAATTGAATAATAAAAAAACCGGTGCGGATATTTCATCCACACCGGTAATTAAAACAGTTTCTAAGATAGACTTTCAAGTGCTGTATAAAGCGCATCATTATCAGGCAATTCAGGTGGTGTAGGCGATACTTGTATATGTACTACCTTTCCTTCCTTATCAATCAAAATTACTGCTCTATTACTAAAACCCCCTTCATGCAAAAGACCATAAGACTGAACAGTATTTTTTGCAGGGAAATCACTTAGAAGTGGATATTCCACTCCAAGTTTTTCTGCCCACGCAGCATGAGAAAATTTACTATCTACACTAATTCCCAGAACTTGGCAGTTTGCACTTTCAAATTTTTCGGACTGAGCTTGATAAACAGGAAGTTGTTCCCCACAAGGGCCTGAAAAATCAAAAGGATAGAAACATAGAAGAACATTACTTTTTCCTCTATAATCACTTAACTTAATATCATCTCCAGCATCTAATGCCTGTGGAAGTTCAAAATCTGGAGCTTCATCTCCAACCGCTAATGTCATTTAAAATCTCCTTAAAAAAATCTAAAATTTAATCTTCTAAACTATGCTGATGCAAAACGTGAAGCTACATCTTCCCAATTCACAACATTCCACCATGCAGAAATATAATCAGGTCTTCTGTTTTGGTAATTCAGATAATATGCATGTTCCCAAACATCTACACCAAGAAGAGGCACAAAACCTTCGGTTCTTGGACTAGTTTGATTTGGCATAGTTTTAATTTCTACAGAACCAGAACCAGATTTAGTTACAAGCCAACACCAACCACTTCCTTGAACACCTGCTGCAGATTTTGAAAAATCATCTTTAAATTTATCAAAATCACCAATTGCAGATGCTAAATCTCCACTAGGAGCACCACCACCATTTGGGCTCATATTTTTCCAGAAAATACAGTGATTATCATATCCACCACCATTAAAATTAATAGCACCTCTAATATCTTCAGGAACTGAATCTATATTCGCAAGAATTTCTTCAATGCTCTTTCCTTCAAGATCAGTTCCTGCAGAAACATTATTCAGATTTGTAGTATATGTATTGTGATGTTTCGTATGGTGAATTTCCATAGTTCTAGCATCAAGATTTGGCTCTAGTGCTGCATAATCGTAATCAAGATTCGGAAGTTCAAATGCCATGGGCGTTTTCTCCTATATTTAAAAAATTAAAAAATAAATTTAATAGTTAATGAATAAACATTTTATTATATTACTTACGTAACACAAAACCGAACATGAGGATACAAAAAACGCGCTCAAACTGCAAGATATCCTCCATCTACAACAAGATTATGTCCATGAATATACTCAGAAGATTCTGAAGATAAAAAAACGATTGATTCAGCAATTTCTTCTGGTTTCCCAAATCTTGGAAGTGGCATATTTGCTGTCCGATGACTTTCTATTGTGGGATCTTTTTTAATAAGTTCTTCCATACCTTCTGTCATAATTGGTCCTGGAGCAACTGCATTTACATTGATATTTTCTTTGGCTAACTCAAAAGAAAAAGACCGAGCCATATTTACTATCGCACCTTTACATGCACAATATACAGAAAAATTCGGCGCGCCAACAAAACCAAATGTGCTGGAAATAAGCACGATTTTACCTCCGTGACGTTTTCTAAACTCAGGTACTATTTTCTGAACAGACAAATAATATCCCTTTATATTTACACTCCAAGCATGATCTAAATCCTCTTCTTTTACTTCCATCAATGGTTTCGTAGGACGAAAAATTGCACCACATACTAAAATATCAATACCCCCGAAAGTTTTTGAGGTTTCAGAGATCATTTTTTCAATATCCTCGCTTTTTCCACAATCAACTTCAATGGACTTGAAATTTCCTCCGCTTTCTTTAATATCTTCTTCTAATTTTTCTAGTCTTTTCCCATCTAAATCTGCAACTGCTACGCTCGCACCTTTTTTTGCAAATAATCTAGCTGTAGCGGCTCCTATTCCTTGTGCACCTCCTGTAATTAAAACAACCTTTCCCTCAAATTCCATACGACCTCCAAATAAAGGAATTTAAAATATTTATTTCAAATCTTCATCTTCTGTATATCATCAAAATCTCTATATAGCAGAGACAAATCTTCTTCAATCATCCCTCTGGAGACTGCTTTGTGTATAAACTCAAGCGTTTTCTCTCCAAGTTCAACTTTTAATTTGTTTTTTTTAGCCAATTTAATAGCAAGACCTACATCTTTATCCATATTATATATTCTAGCTAAAGCATTCCATTTTCCCGAAAGTATATTATTTGGGAACCGGTGCTTGCTAGCATAACTAAATGCAGTTGAAACATTAAAAACATCAATCATATCTTTAACATTTATCCCCATTCTCTCTGCCAAACGTGCCCCTTCACAAGTGGCGAGAAACATAGTATGAAGAACCATATTATGGATAAGTTTCATCGTCTGACCAGAACCTATTTCACCTAAATGAAAAATATTATCTGTGAATAAAGACAAAACAGCGTTAGTCTTTTTTAGTACCTTTTTATCTCCTCCAATCATAAGTGTTAATTTTCCTTCTTGGATACCAGAAGGTCCTCCACTCATTGCTGCATCTAGGTAAGAAATACCTTTTTCTGATGCTTTTTCTGCAATTTTCTTTGTTTCAATTGGATCCGAAGTTGTAAGGTCAAAAACTACCAAACCTTTTTTTCCATTCCTTAAAATACCAAGCTTTCCATTAAAAATTAGTTTTATCTCTTTCGATGAAGGAACTACAAAAAAAATAACAGAACATTTTTGTGACATTTTAATAGGTTCAGCTATAAAGAGATTTTTGTTTTTAGAAACTTTATTCCTAATGTCAGGATTCACATCCCAAATATAAATATCACTTCTCATATTGCCTAAGCGAATGGCTAGAGGTTCTCCCATTCTGCCTAATCCAACCACTCCTACTGGCCTCATTTTTGACATGTAAAAAACTCCCAAAAAAATAATCTAAAGGAAAAACAAATATAAATAAAACGCTATTTTTCAGATGAGGAAGATCTGCATTTTTACAGAAAACTCTATATGAACTTTAAATTTGTATCATTGTAAACACAGAAAACAGATGAGTCTATTACAGAAAAAGAAAATGGAGGATATGAGGACGCAAAAAACTAATAAGAGCCTTTAAACAAAAAAACAATTTTTAAATTTTTCTAAGAAAACAACCAATACATACCAACTATAACCGCAACGACCGCGATTGTAATTCTAGTAGGCATTCACATAAATCTATTCACAAAAACCTCATTTTTGACTCATTAAAATATTTGCTGGTGAGCCGCCCGGGACTCGAACCCGGGACCTACGGATTAAAAGTCCGGTGCTCTACCAACTGAGCTAGCGGCTCCCAACAAGAAAGAATATCTACTTCGGGCGATAAGATAAGTCAAGTCCATCTCTAGTGTTTTCTAATTTTTTATATCTAAAAATCAACACAAAAAAAATAAGAAACTTGACTATATCTATGTCTGCGTGTTCAATCAAACAAGATCTGATGTATTTGCCGGCGTAGCTCAGAGGTAGAGCAGCTGATTCGTAATCAGCAGGTCAGGAGTTCAAGTCTCCTCGTCGGCTCCAAGAAAATATTCTTAATTTTCTAGAGAGACTTAAAAATGAAGATTCTAATTACAGGCGGGGCAGGTTTCATAGGTTCAAATACAGCTAAACGATTTATCGATTCGGGTAATGATGTTATCGTCTTCGATAACTTATCCCGAAAGGGTTCAAAGTCAAATCTAAACTGGCTGAAAAAAAATGGAAATTTTTCTTTTATTGAAGGTGATTTAAGAGACTATGAACTAGTAAAAAGTATTTTTTCAGAAAATGAAAATATAGACGTAGTTATCCATCTTGCTGGTCAAGTTGCTGTAACAACTTCTGTTGAGAATCCTCGCGAAGATTTTGAAATAAATGCCTTGGGAACATTAAACGTTCTTGAGGCAATAAGAGAAAATTACAATCTTGAACCCTTAGAAAAAAACAACGAACTCCTCAAAGATTCCCCATTCCTGATTTTTTCTTCAACCAATAAAGTTTACGGGGAAATGGAAGATATTGAGATTGTAGAAAAAAACAATAAATATACATATGAGAAATATCCATCTGGGATATCTGAAAATACTCTTCTGGACTTCCATTCCCCTTACGGTTGCTCAAAAGGCGTTGCAGATCAATATGTTATAGATTATTCAAGGATATACGGAATAAAATCTGTTGTAATGAGACAATCATGTATTTATGGATATAGACAATTTGGGATCGAAGACCAAGGATGGGTTGCTTGGTTTACTATCGCATCTTTACTTGAAAAAGAAATTACAATTTATGGTGACGGAAAACAAGTTCGTGACGTTCTATTTATAGACGATTTAGTAGATTGCTATGTAATGGCAATTGAAAATATGGAAAAAATAAATGGAAAAGCTTACAATATAGGGGGAGGATCTGATAATACACTTTCTCTTTTGGAACTAATAAGTCTTTTGGAAAAGTTTACTAAGAAGAAGATTACTCCTTCATACTCTAATTGGAGACCAGGAGATCAACCTGTCTTCGTATGCAATATCGAAAGGGCTTACGAAGAATTCGGATGGAAACCGAAAACTTCCGTAGAAGATGGTATTTCTAAATTACAAAAATGGATTTATGGAAACAAAGATTTATTTATTTAAATCTATATTGCCATTTAGGATTCAACTTTTCACATGAAAGGAAATTAAATGGAGTCTAAAGAAAAAAACAACAGACTTCCCGGCTCTGATGGAGAGCATGAAGCACAAAAAACTTTTGGATCCCGTAAAAGAGCAGACGCTTTTTATAATAATCAAATGCTTAATTATCTTAATCCATTAATGAAAAAATTTATTTCAGAACGCGAAATGGTTTTCATTTCTACATCTGACAGTAAAGGGGAATGTGACTCTTCATTCCGCGCAGGGGATCCGGGATTTGTTCATATTTTAAGTAAACGTAAACTTGCACTACCGGAGTACCGAGGTAATGGAGTAATGGCAAGCATAGGAAATATCATGGAGAATCCTCATATAGGAATGGTTTTCATAGACTTTTTTAGTAGTAGAATAGGACTTCACGTCAACGGACATGCAACTATAATAGATAATGAATCTTTTATAAAAAAACAGAGTTTGCCGAAAAAGATACTTGAAGATGCAAAAGAAAAAGGAGGGAAAAAACCTGAATGCTGGATCATGATCGAAATCGAAGAAGCCTACATACATTGTTCAAAACACATTCCTAAATTCAAGAAACTCAAACAAGAAATACACTGGGGAACAGATAATGAAATTTTTAAAGGAGGAGATGCTTTCAAAGCAAAATCTTGCTCCCGTCCTTGGGTACAAAATTAACAATCATAAGAATTTTATAAGTTGAAAAATAGGAGATGGAATTGATGGAAGAAGAAAAAAGACAAAATAGAGTTACGGAAACAAAACAAATTATTGAGGATGATTGGGACGATGCAACTCCTGACAACACTTGGTTGGATTTTGGTTGTGAATGGGATCCAGATTATATGGAAGCATGGCTAACTGGTCATTGGGGATTTTTTAAAGCTGACCAACCAAGACACTTAGATCATAAGACAAGAGAAATGATAGTTGCAGGTGTTTTAGCCTGTAGAGATAGACCGGGAGCATACACACACGCAAAAAATGCAATTAAACACGGAGCAAGTGTGAACGACTTATTAGAAGTTTTCTCTGTTGCTGTTGGTGCAGGCGGATCACCAACTCTTATGGTTGGCTTAGATTCTTTAAGAAGAATTGTAAATGAAGAAAGTAATCACAACCCAATAGACAGAGACTGGAAGTATAGTGTGAGAAAAGAGATGGAAGAGGTTAAAAATAATACCTCTGAGACAAGAGAAGAAAAAATAAATCGAATAACAAAAAAAATACAAAATGACATGGGTTACAAAGACGAAGCTATTGAATATGGCATTAATTTAGATCCAGATTTTTTTGAGGTTAATTCCAGAGTGTATTGGGGCTTTTTTGAAGGGAAAAGAGGACATTTGGACCCTATAGTAAGAATGATGGTAAGTATCGTAATTATGGCTTACAGGGGAATGAGTGAAGAATTATATGAAAATACAAAAAAAGCTATGAAACTAGGTGCTACTGAAATGCAATTATTAGAAGCTTTTGAAGTATGTGTGACACCTGGGGGAATGGTAGTTCTTCACGAAGGTCTTCGTGCTTTAAAGAGAATCAATGACGAAAAAGAATAAACTCTTTCAATAGGAAATGGGATTTAACGAATGTATGGAGTTGCCGCAGCGCGTCCCGAGGCTGTGAATGCGGGAATGCATATCTTAGAAAAAGGAGGAAATGCTTTTGATGCGGCGATTACCGTTTCACTCACTCTAGGTGTTACAGAACCTTTTTATTCAGGATTAGGCGGTGGCGGTGTTTCCCTCCTTTGGAATGAAAAAGAAAAAAAAATATCATTCATAGATTTTGGAAATGAATGCTCAAGTCAAGTCACATCTTCCATGTTCGATTGCGATGAAGACGGGAAACATCTAACAAACGAACATAACAGAGGATATCTTTCTATCCTAGTTCCTGGATTATCAAAGGGATTGGAGTCTATTCATAAAAAGTTTTGTAGTATGGACTGGTCTATTCTTTTTGAGGAACCAATAAAAATTGCAAGAAATGGATTTAAGATCAATTCGTTTTATGCACTACAATCAAACGAAAAACGTTTCATTGAAATGTTAGAACAATTTCCTAATCTAAGGAAAATCCATTCCAAAGATGGGATTCCACATAAATTAGGTTCTTTAATCAAACAACCAGAATTGGCAGAAAGCCTTGATAAAATAGCAAAAGAAGGAAGTGAAATTTTCTATAATGGGAAAATAGGCCAATTGATTTGTAAGGAAATGAAGAAAGGAAATGCGCCTTTGAATTTCGATGACCTTGTTTCCTACAAAATCAGAGAACCAAAACCATTGGAGGGAGAATACGAAAATCTAAACTATTTTACAGCCCCTTTACCCTCTTGTGGACTCTTATTAATTCAAATACTAAATCTCTTTGAAATACAAAGAAAAAAAATAAAAAATCTAAACGAATTGGAATTCTCCTTAAATCTTGTAAAAGCCATGCAAATTGCTTTTAAAGACAGATTTTCATTGTATGGAGATCCTGAATTTTTAGAAAAAGATTTTGACTACTTATCAACAAAAGAATATGCGAGAAAATTAATTGATTCTATAAAAAAATTGGATGTTCATAATCACGATCATGAAATAGGGTCAACAACTCATTTTACCATTATTGACAAACAAGGTAACGCTGTATGTCAAACACAGACACTAGGCGCAGCTTGGGGATCTGGAATTATAGTTCCAGAAACAGGTATTATCTTAAATAATCATACTAACTGGATGGACCCTCGACCAAACAAACCAAACAGTATTCTGCCGGGAAAGAGACCAATTGCAGGATTCGCGCCAACTTTCATTTTCAAAAAGAACAAACTACAAACTGCTATTGGAAGTCCGGGTTCTTATCGTATCCCTACCGCTATAGCGCAAGTTATATTGAATCAACACCACCTTAAATTGAATCTGTCTGATGCAATCAAGAGAAAAAGGATTCACTGCGACATAGGACCTTTGTATATAGAGGGAGAAGAAAACGATAAACTAGAAGAGGCATTGAAGAAACTTAAATTTAAGATCATTCGAAATGAATACCCGAGTCATTTTTTTGGGGGAATACACGCAATAGAAAAACTAGAAAATGGAGAATTATTTGCTTGCGGAGACTCCAGAAGAGACGGGTCTGCAATGACTAAAATTTAATTTCTTTAGTTCCTTCAGTTTGAACAAAACATAATGGTAGAATTCTTGAAATTATTTTTTTATCTCAATAAAAAACCATGTATGAAAGAAGAGGTCCCTATTATGAGATCTATGCGTGTTCACGAATATAGTGTATCACTAGAGAATCCTTTAATTTTAGATGAAATTCCCAAACCGATTCCTAAACCTAATGAAATACTTGTAAAGGTCAACGCAATTGGCGTAAATCCAATCGAACTTTCGATAAGAAAAGGGTTCCCAAATTATGTTTCTTCATTAACATTGCCACATCTATTGGGTACTGAGTTTGCAGGTGAAGTCGTGCAATGTGGTAATGAAATAGAAAAATTCAAGGAAGGTGATATGGTTTTTGGTTCTACATCAAAACGAGACACGTATGCAGAATTTGTTGCTGTGGACGAAAAAACAACATCAAAAATACCAAAACAATTTAACTTTTCAACTGCTGCAGCTTTTCCGGTTGCATTTCAGACAGCTTGGCATGCGTTAGTGTTGAGAGCAAAAGTCACCCCTGGAGAAATTATCCTTGTACAAGGTGGGGCTGGTGGTGTTGGAACTGCATGTATTCAACTTGCAAAATCGATGGGTTGTAAAGTTATTTCAACAGTAAGCTCTAAAGAAAAAGGAGAATATTGCATAAAAAATGGTGCAGACCATATAATAAATTATAGGGAAAATGATTTTCTAACCATCTGTAAAGAAATAACAAATGGACATGGAGTAGATGTCATTATTGAACTCGCTGCCTGTGATAACTTCGACAAAGATCTCGATGCAATTTCAATTCGAGGAAGAATTGTGCTTGTTGGAATGGGCACAGGTAAGGGTCCAGAAACAAATTTTAGAGTTTCTACACTAATGGGAAAAAATGCCGATGTACTTGGGATAACTGCCAAAAACCTAGGACCTCAAATTCCTGAAATTAATGAAAAATTGGATATCCTGCTTCCCGATACAAATTTTACTATTCCAGTTTTTAAAGAAATTCCTCTGGAAAACGCGAATGAATGTCACGAACTACTTGAAAGTGGGAAGTTTACTGGAAAGTTAATATTAATTCCTTAAAAAATAAAAGGTGCATTGATGGAAAAACCCGATTTCTCTTGGGAAAATCTGAAAGTGGGAATGATTATTGGAGAACGAAATATAATACTCACACAAGATTCTCTTTCAAATTACTGTGATGCTTTAGGATTACAAGAAACAATTTATAGCAAAGACTCTCCTTATGAAAATCCTATTGCTCCATCTATGATTTTTGTGAATGATTTGTTAGCTATTTATGATGAAAATTTCAAACGTTTTGGAACTATTCATGCAGCTCTATCATATGATTTTTATGCACCCATTTTTTTGAATAAAACATATCATGAAAAAGTTACGGTGAGCGAACTCTATATTAAAAGACAAAAAGGTTGGATTGTTAGCGAACTTTTGGTAAGCAACGAAGAAGGAAAAAAAGTCGTAAGATCTCTTCACACTTCAGTCCTCAGTCTCACAAGAGAACATCAATCTAGTTAAATAAGGATATTTATGAATAAGAATCAAAATATAAATTGCAATGAATCTTTAGACCTAACTAGCTATAAAATTGGCCGTATGGAAATTAAAAAGTTCAACCGATTGGTTACAGGCGGAAAAGATACTCTAAATATTCACACAGACGATGAAGTTGCTCAAAAAGCAGGCCTTCCAAAAGCAGTAGCAACTGGAAGACATCCTGTTTGTTTTATCGCAGAAGAGATGTCAAAATTTTTTGGCAAAGGATTTATTGAAAATGGGAATCTAGATGTAAAATTTATAAAACCTATTTTTCCAGGAGACACTATCAGTATTGAATTTGAAATCAACTCCAGGGCAGAACCAGAAAAGTTTATTTTTGATGTTTCTATTAAAAATCAAAATGGAGAAATCGTCACAAAAGGAGTTGCTTCTGCAATAAAGACTAAGTGAAAACATGAAAAATGATACCCTAAAAAAGCTTTTTTCCCCAAAATCAATTGCAGTAGTTGGTGCATCTTCGGATTTATATCGATTTGGAGGAATACCAATTCGATTAACGAAAGATTATGGATTTGAAGGTAACCTTTATCCGATCAATCCAAATCATAAAGAAATTTACGGACTTAAGTGTTATCCAAATATTTCTTCCTTACCTGAAACTCCAGATTTTGCTCTTTTCTGTACACGTAGAGAAAATATCATCCCTTCTTTAAAAGAATGTGCAGAAAGAGGAGTGGGTGTTTCCGTAGTAATGACTTCCGGCTTTAAAGAAACTGGGAAAAAAGGAGCAAAAATTCAAAAAGAAATGTTAGAAATCGCTTCAAAATCAGGAATGCGTATCCTAGGACCAAATTGTATGGGAATAGTTCATATTAGATCCAAGCTTATGGCCACTTTTACTATTTCAATTAGAGAAGACAAGAAATTACTTCCTGGTTCAGTTGCACTGATAACTCAGAGTGGAGCAATAGGTGCTTGTATGCTTAGTTCTTTTCAAGAAAGTTCAATTGGGATTAGTTCTCTAGTAAGCCTAGGCAATGAATCGGATGTAGATTTCTCTGACTGTGTTGATTATTTCCTTGACGATAAAAATACTAAGGTGATTTGCGGATATCTAGAATCGATAAGAAATGGAGAAAAATTAAAAAGAACTGCGCAAAAAGCTCTCGAAAAAGGAAAACCTATCGTTCTTTTCAAGGGAGGGGCAACTGAAGAGGGTGCTCGTGCAGCAGCAAGTCATACAGCTGCCCTCACAACTGAAAAAAATGTTTTTGAAGCTTTTGCAGAACAATTTGGAATTCAAGTTTGTCATTCTTATGATGAAATTATTGAGACAGTCGAATTTCTGAATGACAGAAAAAAAATCAAAGGGAATCGACTGGGAATTTTAAGTTTTTCGGGAGGGTTTGGTTCTCTATGTGCAGATCTTGCTGTAGAAAACGGATTTACAGTCCCTTCAATTACAGAAAAAACCCAAAAGAAAGTGCGAAGACATCTTTCCGAATACGCTCCAGTAAGGAATCCGGTTGATTTAGTGTCTTTAATGGTAAGTAGACCAGGTCAAAGCCCACTGGAAGAGGTGGCAAAAATTATTCTTAGCGATGAAAATATAGACGCTCTGTGTTTGGTTATGGGTGTATATCATCATGTTGGAGACAAAATTGCTGAAGATTTTAAAAATATTTTTAAAAATTCGAAAAAACCTGTCTCTTTAGCCTGGTTGGCAGGACCAGAAAAAGAAATTTTAAAATTAAGAGAAGACGGAGTCCC
>DFQF01000051.1 GCA_002377645.1 Nitrospinaceae bacterium UBA3496
AAAATAGTTGAATTAAAGACAACATTATTCGAATTTGAGCTTGATAGAGTTATGGGGGATGCAAATTCTCCGAGAGGCAGAACTAAATCAGGATCATGTTTGGTAGAGCTAATTACTGACGAAGGTCTAGTGGGAATTTCTATAGGAGGTGGAAACTCAATTGCTCAAATAAAATCCCTATTTGAAGGAATTCTTGTTGGATCTGATCCTAAAGCTGTCTACAGTATTTGGAAAAAGATGGTAGATAGATTTTTTAAGGGAGGACATGATGGAATTGCCAACGATGCAATTACTGCGTTAGATGTCGCCATGTGGGATCTTAGATCTAAAGTAAATGAAGAGCCACTTTGGAAAACTCTTGGAGGTAGTAAAAAACCTATAAACGCTTATGCATCCGATATCGCTTTACCTTTGAACGACGATAAGCTTGGAAATTGGTACAAAAAGATGGCTAAAAACTATGGATTTAAGTCTGCAAAATTGAAAGTAGGACTAGATCAAGATTCTGACTTAAGAAGGTTAGAAATAATGAGAAATGCTTTATCTATCAATAATGATGATCCTATTCTCTATATTGATTCCAATGAATACTGGTCACCAAAACAAACAATTAGAAAAGTTTCAGAAATGGAAGAAAGGTTTACATTAGGTTGGATTGAAGAGCCTGCTAGAAGATGGGATTTTTTGGGTCTAAAAAAAGTATCTGATGCCCTAAAAACTCCTGTTTGTGCTGGAGAAAATCTAGATACATTGGGAGACTTTTTACCTTATTTTCATCATAGATCTGCTGATGTAATCCAAGTTAGCCATGGAATGACAGGAATTACAGGTGCTCTTCAAATTGCTGATGCAGCTTATGGATTAGAATTGCCTATAACTTTAGGAGGATCAGCAGGTATACTGCATGCACATATTGCGAGTGCAATACCAAATTGTATTACAATAGAAATTCCACATCCAGAGCCTGAAACTAAAGCTTATAAATGGGATGTTAAGATAGAAAATGGATTAGCTGTATTAGGAGATAAACCTGGTCATGGTATAACGATAGACTATGAAGAGCTAAATAAATCTGTCGTGAATAAAATTTCTGTAAAATCAGGACCGAGCCCATATGGTAGAAGAGCTGGAGCAGGATTATATGAAGTCCCCCCAACTAAAGATGAAATAAAAGAGGCTAATTCAAAATGAAAATAACCGACTTTAGATTAGAGACATATCTTGAACTAATGGATAGACCTTTAGGAGATGCTAATGGTCCTGAAGGGGATGATCTTATAGTTTCAAGTATTTTGATAATTGATACTGATGAGGGAATAAGCGGAGTAGCACCTTTAGGAAATGGCCAAGTAAATAACTTATTTAAGGTTATTGAAGGTAAAGATCCTAGAGAAACTTTTACTCATTGGCAAAATATGATTCGTTATGCTTTCAAAGGTGGAGATGAAGGAGAAGTACATGGTGCTCTATCAGCTATAGATATTGCATTATGGGATATTAAGTCAAAAATAAATGATGAACCTTTATGGAAAACTCTTGGAAGTGATGATCCTAAATGTAAAGTATATGCTTCTGATATAGGATATTGTTTGACAGATGAGGATCTATACAAATTTTTTAAGGGTATGTCAGATAAGGGTGTTGACTCTGGGAAGGTTAAGATAGGTTTATCTTACGATGATGACCTTAGAAGAATAGGAATAGTTTATGATGCATTAGCAGAAAATTGTAAGAGGCCAAGAATTATGGTTGATTCTAATGAATATTGGTCTGTGAAAAAAGCTATACAAACTATAAGTAAAATAGAAGAAAAATTTGATATTTTTTGGGCAGAAGAACCTGCAAGAAGATGGGACTATAAAGGCCTTAAAATGGTTTCAGATAATATTAAAGCCGCTGTATCTAGTGGAGAAAATCTTAATAATGTTGGAGATTTTTATCCTCTAATAGATAATCAAGCAGTAGATATTCTAAACGTTAGTTCTTATCAGTCAGGAATAACTGGATTGAGACAAATAGGAAATTTTGCATATGCATATGAACTCCCTGTAACAACTATGAATTGTATAGGAAATTATAATGCGCAAATCGCTACTAGTATTCCAAATCACATTATGATGGAAGTTGTTGATCCTGGAAGAGAAAAAGCATATTCAAAATGGAATGATCATATTGAGGATGGATTTGTTCATTTAGACAATACTCCAGGGATAGGCTTAATAGTTGATGAAAAAAAATTAAAGAAATTACAGGAAACTAAATATGATAGAGAGCCAAAAAGACCATGGTTTAGGAGAGAAGGTGCTGGCCTATATATAAAAGGATTAGAAAAAGATGAAGTTAAATGGAAATGAGAGGATAAACTATGAAAGTTACTAAAATTACTAGCATTCCAATCAGAGATGAAGAAGGTAGAGTTTACTTCTTTGTTAAAATTGATACTGATAAAGGGATTCATGGTCTTGGTGAAGTTGGAATAGCAAGACAAGGAAATGCTATTTCAAAAGCAATTGACCATCTTTCTGAACTTGTTATAGGATCTGATCCTTGGGAGACAGAAAGATTATGGCAAGTAATGTTCAGAAGTTCTTTTTTCCCAGCAGATAAAATATATTCATGTGCAATATCTGCTATTGATATAGCACTGTGGGATATAAAAGCAAAATCAGTAGATTTACCTGTTTATAAACTCTTGGGAGGACCTTATAGAGAAAAAGTGATTTGTTATCCTCATACTCAAGGAAACTCAGTTAAGGAATTTTTAGATACATGTGAAGACCATCTCAATAAGGGGTGGAAATTCCTTAGATGGCATCAACCAAGTAACTTTATAGATGATTTAGAATCTGGAATTTTAGAACCAAGAAAATCTATAAAAGTAGCAGTAGAAATAATGGGGCAAGTAAGAGAAAGGTTTGGGTATGATCCAGAGATATCATTTGATGTTCATACCAGATTGGATCCTCCGGAAGTAATAGAAATGTGTAAAGATCTTGAACCTCTAAAACCTTTCTTTATAGAAGATCCTATAAGATCGGAAAATCCAGGATCATATAATCATATAAGAAACAAAATAAACCTTCCTATAGCTGCAGGTGAACAATGGGCATCTAAATGGCCATTCAGAGAAGTAATTGAAAATGAATTAATTGATTATGCAAGAATTGATCTATGTATTGTTGGAGGTTTAACCGAAGCTTTAAAAATTACTCACTGGGCTGAAACTCATTATATAAATATCGTTCCACATAATCCTTTAGGGCCAGTTTCTGCAGCGGCTTGCGTTTCATTGTGTATGGCATCAAGTAATGTAGGCGTTCAAGAGATGCCTAAAGCTCCAGGAACCTACGCTCAGAAACTTTTTCCTAAACAAATTGAATGGGAAGATGGTTTTTCATGGTGTCCAGACACTCCTGGACTTGGAGTAGATATAGACATGGATGTAGCAGAGTCAATGAGGGTTGATCCAACAGGATTTTCTCCAAGATTATCGAGGGAAGATGGGAGTTTCACGAATTGGTAACAAGAGGTTTTTTTGGTAAAAAAAATAAAAATGAAAGGATTCCACCTGGTCAATATTTAGAAAACAGATTCCCTGTTTTATCAGCAGAACCAACTCCTAAAATTGATATTGAGAACTGGACCCTGAGTATAAGTTATAAAAGTACAGATTTGGCAGAAATCAGTTGGGAACAACTAAAGAGTCTTCCAGAAAAAGAGATAACTCAAGATATTCATTGTGTAACACGTTGGTCAAAATTAGACATGAAATGGAAAGGGGTACAAATCAGTTCGATTCTAAAAGAATTGAAAATTGACCCTCCTTCAGAATGGACTATGATAGGCTCATCAACAGGCTATACAACTAATGTCCCACTCTCAGATCTAATGATGGAAAACACTATTGTTTCATACTCATATGAGGATGAAACAATAAGCCCTGAGCATGGAGGTCCAATAAGATTAATCGTTCCTCATTTATACTTTTGGAAATCTGCAAAATGGCTAAATAGAATAGATTTTATTGATAATGATAAACCAGGTTTTTGGGAAAATTATGGCTATCATATGTACGGAGATCCGTGGAAAGAACAGAGATATTCTGGACAATGACATTTACTCAACATTTTAATTCCGCTACTTTGTTGAAAAAAAAAATCATAGATGACAAACTTTGTTTTTTAGAATTTAAGGTTGAAAATTGGAAAGGACATATTCCTGGTCAATATTCTGAAATTTGTCTAACAGCTGAGAATGGATATCAAGCCATAAGACCTTATTCAATAGCTAGTACTCCCCAAAAAGATACAGTAAGTTTTCTAATTGAAAAAATTGATGAAGGAGAGGTATCTAATTTCCTATATGATTATTCATTAGCTGGAGATAAATTTCAAATTTCAAATCCAATTGGTTTGAGATTTATTCTTCATAATATAAAAACACCAATATTTATAGCATCTGGATCAGGGATTGCTCCTTTTTTATCTATGTCTAAATATCTCCAAGAAAAAAAAATCAGCTTTTTTACATATCATTGGTCGAGAAATATTACTGGATTGATAAATTTTGATGAAAATTTCTTGAGGCTCAATAAATATTATTTCCCTTTCCTTACAAGAGAAATTCCAGTTGGATGGAAAGGTGGAACTGAAAGAATCAAAGAAGAAAACTTTAATAATTTAGATATAAATCAAGGTTATGAAATATATATTTGTGGCTCAGATTCTTTCGTAGAAAAAGCTTTATCTGTAATCTCAAATCTAAGTTTGGATAGTGAAATTTACACAGAAAGATTTGGATCTTAAGGATTAAATTTTATTACGTTCTTAATTACGTTGTTCTTTTGATCTGCATACTCTTCATATGCATTTTGTAAATCTTTAAGATCTGATACATGTGTCTTTAAGGATTTTGGGTCCCACCATCCTCTTTCAGCTAAAGCCACTAGTTCTCTAATTTCAGCTATTGGTTCAGGAGTGGTAGCAATCTGAGTAGCATGAATATCTAGATTTTTCCTCAACATAAGACTATGCTCAAACTCTACCATATCTTCAGTTACTATACTAAAAGTTATAAACTTACCTTGTGGCTTAAGAAGATTTAAGCATATATTAAATCCATCTTTGTTTCCAGAAGCATCAACAACAACATCAAATAATTCACCATTTGTGATATCTTCTGTCTGCTTCATAAGATCATCTAGATTATTAAACTTCATAGATTTAGTAGCTCCAAGAGAAATACTTTTTTCAAGTCTGTAATCATGTTTATCAATTCCTACAACTTCTGCAGCTCCTTGCTTAGATGCAAACATAGTAAAAGATAAACCTATTCCACCCTGCCCTAAAACTGCTATTCTTTTTCCAAAAATATTACCCCAGTGCTTTGCTGAGTATAAAACAGTGCCAGAATGTTGTAACATTATCCAGTCTTCTAAATCTCCCCAATCAGGAAGTTTGATGATTCTTTCATGATTCTGATCAATATATTCAACAGCTCCTCCAGTACCAATGCTTCCATCTGGTTTTCTATAATTAGGTATGATTATTGCCCTTGATCCAACAGGATATCTATCATCTTTAGATTCTATAGCTACTCCAGCTACTTCATGTATAGGCATTCCAGGTGGCAATGGATAGCTTTCTTCAGGTAAAACTTTATCAAATGAACTATGGATATCAGAACCACATACAGAAATACAATCTACTTTAAATCTTACTTCTCCGTCTTTTAATTCACCTAAATCTGGAACATCAGTTATTTCTATCTTTCTATATCCAGTAATTTGCGCTGCTTTCATAAAATCCCCCTTATATGGTGGGTCCGGCAGGATTTGAACCTGCGACCAATCGGTTATGAGCCGACTGCTCTGACCACTGAGCTACGGACCCTATTGTTCTTCCTTCTTACCTCAATCTAAATAATAATATAAGTTTACCTAGAAGAAGAAAAGGTTTAAACTTTCTAAAACAATTATTTCATAAATAAAAAATTCTTGGAGCGAAAAAAATGAAAATAACAGATATTAATCTAAAAATTTATAGGTGGGAAAGATCAACTCCAATAACAAATGGATTATATACGTATACCCACAATGTACTAAACATTGTTGAAATTCAAACAGACGAACCTGATATAACAGGAATTGGAATTTCAGCAGGAATAGATGTTAGTCCAACTGTAGCTAGAGAGTTAGTAGATCATTTTAAGAAAGGGATAATTGGACTAAATCCTCTAGATAATGAGAGAATATGGCATGAAATGTGGAGACCAAAACTTGTTGGAAGAAGAGGCATAACAACAAGAGTAATTTCTGGTATTGATATAGCTCTTTGGGACATAAAAGGTAAAGTTTCAAACTTGCCTGTTTATAAGTTACTGGGTGGTTTCACGAATAAAGTTGATACATATATAGCCGGAGGATATTACGAAAAAGGGAAAGGATTAAAAGAGTTAGCCAAGGAAATGGAAGATAATGTTGAAATGGGAGCAACTGCTGTAAAAATAAAGGTAGGAGCACTTTCAATAAATGAAGATATAGAGAGAGTCAAAGTATGTAGAGAAGCTATTGGAAATGATGTGAAATTAATGGTTGATGCAAACAACGCATATAGACATTATGAGGCTATTGAATTTGCAAGAAAAGCTGAAAAATACGACTTGTTTTGGTTTGAAGAACCTGTTGAACCAGATGATTATATAGGTCAATCTGAGATAACTAGATCAACATCGATACCTGTTGCAGCTGGAGAAAATGAATATACAAGATATGGCTTTAGAGACATGATTAATCATAGAGCAGTAGATATCCTTCAACCTGATTGCCTAATACTAGGAGGAGTGACTGAATTTATGAAGGTATGTGCACTGGCTCAAAGTAATGATCTAGATATAGCTCCTCACGGTGCACAAGAAGTACATATCCATCTTGTGTCAGCTATACCAAATGGTTTAATACTAGAATATTACAGGGATACAGTTAATCCGATGCATGGGAAAATATGGGAAAATGAATTAGTTTTGAAGGATGGATATGTTTATGCTCCTGATTTGCCTGGGTTTGGATTAAATCCTAAATGGAAAGATTTAGAACCATATAGAGTTTAATCGATTGTATATATATAATTTAAGTATTAGTAGTGGAGATATCTAATGAAAGATGTATTTGACGCAGCAATTAAAGAGATCAAAAACAACCGAAAATTTGTTATATCAACAGTCACTAGGACACAAGGATCTACGCCTCAAAAACCTGGCGCAAAACTTCTAGTAAGAGAAGATGGATCAGGAGTAGGAACTCTAGGTGGAGGCTGTGTTGAGGGAGATATATGGTTTGCTTCAAGCGAAAAAATAAAGCGTGAAGAAAACGCAGAGGTAAGACCTTATGAGCTGAATGAGGATTTGGCAGCAAAAGATGGTCTTGTTTGTGGAGGAACTATGCACTTCATGATAGATCCAATTGATGACAAATTAGAATTCGAATTTTTTCTGGATGAAATAAATAAGGCTTACAATGGTGAAAAACCTGTAGCTTTAGTACAAGTACTTGAATCTGAAAATTTAAGCGAAATTAGTAAAAAAATCCTAGTTAGAGAAGATGGATCAAAATCAGGGAAGCTTATATCTGAAGAAATTGATAATAAACTTATTAAAGAATCCAGAGATTTACTAGCACTTGGAAAAAATAAAACTCTAAAAATAGAAAACAGACTTTTTTATATCGAAGCATTCACTACACCTCCTAAACTTTTGTTAGCAGGAGGAGGACATGTTTCAAAAGCAATTGCAAATTTAGCAAAACCTCTTGGTTTTGAACTAAATATTTTTGATGATAGAGAAGATTTTGCAAACTCAGATAGATTCCCTGAAGCAGATGATGTAAAAGTGGCAAATTATAATGAAGGTTTTGGAATGTTTGATATTAATGCAAATACTTTTATTGTTATAGCTACAAGAGGTCATAGACAAGATGATTCTGCTACTAAAGCTGCATTAGAAACAAACGCCTCATATGTTGGTTTATTAGGTTCTAAAAGGAAAACAATTCTTATTATAGAAAAGCTCCTAAGAGAAGGAATAGACGACGACACATTTAAGAGATTAAGAGCCCCTGTGGGGATAAATATTGGAGCAAGAACTCCAGAAGAAATTGCTGTTTCGATCATTTCTGAAATATTATCTTTCAGATTAGGAGGAAGTGAAAAATCTATGATGCTAGAGGAAAAATATATCGAAAAAATTAGGAGTAAAATTTCTAAATCTTCTAAAATAAAAAATTGATTTATGTATGATAACTTTGATGCATTAATTCTTTCTGCTGGTTTGTCTTCTAGAATGGGAAAAACTAAAGCTTTATTAAATTGGCATGGTAAAAAGCTTATAGAGTTTCATATTGATGTACTTAATGATTTAGGTATTAGAAATATAAATTTAGTATTGGGTCATGATAAAGAAAAAATCATTGAAGTTGTAAACAGAAAAAAAATCAAAATAATAATAAATAACAATTACTTGGGTGGAAAATCAACTTCTATTTTAGAAGGTATCAATAACATTGAAAAAGATACTCAAAATCTTCTCTTAATAGGTGTTGATCAACCAAGACCAAAATGGTTCTTAAAAAAAATAATTGATTTCCACATATATAATAAATCTATAATTTCAGCTCCTATTGATAAAAATAAAAGAGGTCATCCAATAATCTTCAACCAAAAATTCATTCCAAATTTAACTAAAATAAATGAATACCCTAACGGATTAAGAGACCTTTTTAGGGAAAATAACAATATTGTTATGACAGATGAAATCAAATCCCAATGGACCCATCTTGATCTAAATAATAATGAAATATATGAAAAAGCTTTATCATATAAATTATTTGATGAATAGAAATTTAGAAAAAGTAATAGAAGGTTTTTTTGAGGATGCTTTAGATTTTCTCAAGGAAAATATTAATTGGAAGATCACTGAACATGATCTTCTTCAATTTATTAGAGGAAAGCTTCAGGAAAAAAACATAGAACTTTCAGAAAAAAACACGGTTTTATTCAATCCTAAAAATAATGAATATGATCATATAGTAGATCCTGAAAAATCCAATGTAATAAGAAAAAAAGGAAATTTATATATACGTATTGTTTACCAAAATCCACCCTCATTTGATGAGACAACGATTGAAAAAAAATTTAGTTTAAACTTATGATAATTTTAATTGAAAAGATAACAGGGAGAAAATATGAGTTTATTGAAGGATAAAGTAGCAATTGTAACAGGAGGAAATGGTGGTATTGGTTTAGGCATTGCAGAAGGTTTAGCAGATCAAGGTGCTACTATAATAATTGCTGCAAGAAATGAAGAAAAAAACAAAGATGCAATTAAAAAAATCAAGCTATCAAGTAAAGACAGTGAAACTTTTAAATTAGATGTAAACGATCAGGATTCAATAAATAATCTTATGAAATTTACTACCGAAAAATACGGAAAGATAGATATTTTAGTTAATAATGCAGGGATAAGCAGAAGAAGTGATGAACCTCATTTATTATCTAGAAATGACTGGAATGATGTTATAGATACAAACTTAAATTCAATACATCATATGACTTCTGCAGTTTTTCCTTATTTAAAGAAAAATAAATCTGGCAAAATCATAAATATAGGTTCAATGATGTCGATTTTTGGAAATGCTAATTCTGCTGCATATGCTGCAAGTAAAGGTGGTGTAGTTCAATATACCAAAAGTTGTGCCATAGCTTGGGCAAAATATAATATTCAAATCAATGCAATTCTACCAGGTTGGATAGTAACAGATATGACT
>DFQF01000021.1:0-1679 GCA_002377645.1 Nitrospinaceae bacterium UBA3496
CACGCTTTCGTCCCTTAGCGTCAGAACTGTCCCAGTAAGTCGCTTTCGCCACTGGTGTTCCTCCAGATATCTACGCATTTCACCACTACACCTGGAATTCCACTTACCTCTAACAGTCTCTAGTTTGACAGTATCTCACAACCTCTCCAAGTTGAGCTTGAAGTTTTCATATGAGACTTATCAAACCGCCTACGGACCCTTTACGCCCAGTGATTCCGGACAACGTTCGCTACCTACGTATTACCGCGGCTGCTGGCACGTAGTTAGCCGTAGCTTATTCATTAGGTACCTTCCTTGCTATTCCCTAATAAAAGAGGTTTACAATCCTAAAACCTTCATCCCTCACGCGGTGTCGCTGCATCAGACTTTCGTCCATTGTGCAATATTCTTAGCTGCTGCCTCCCGTAGGAGTGGGGGCCGTGTCTCAGTCCCCCTCTGGCTGGTCGTGCTCTCACACCAGCTACCCGTCTTAGGCTTGGTGGGCCATTACCCCGCCAACTACCTGATAGGACGCAAGCCCATCCAAGAGCGATAAATCTTTCATTTATAGAAATTATCAATAAATCGTATGCGGTATTAGCACAGATTTCTCTGTGTTATTCCCCACTCTAGGGTAAGTTACTTACGCGTTACTCAGCCGTCTGCCACTAGATATAATGCTTTCCGAAGAAAGCGATCTCGTTCGACTTGCATGCCTTAGACACACCGCCAACGTTCGTCCTGAGCCAGAATCAAACTCTTCAAAAAAACGGTCATTTTCATTCACTGTTCAATTTTCAAAGTGCGATATCATTAATTCAATCATTCAGATTAAAAAAATCATTAGAAAAAAAATGATAACAAACGCTTTTCCAAATAACAATAAAAAATATAAATAAGTATTAGTTTTTGTTAAAATAAAACAAGCGCAATTAACATTGTAACAAATTTTTAGGAGTAAACTATGGTTAAAAATAATCCTGGGGAGCCTTATTCAAGAATTTCATCTGAAGAGGCTTTTGAAATGCAACAAAGTGGTAATTCAACGGTTGTAGATGTGAGAAATCAAGACGAATATGAAGCAGGGCATGTAAAAGGTGCTATTTGGATACCAGTAGATGAAATAGTTCAAAGATTTAATGAACTTCCAGAGGATGGAAATTTAATGTTTATTTGTGCAGTTGGAGCAAGAAGTGGATTAGCAGCTGAGTACGCAAGCTCTTTAGGCGTCGACTCAGAAAGACTATTTAATATAGAAGATGGAACTCCTACCTGGATTGATAAAGGTTTACCTAGCTCAATCGGCACTGAAAAATGATAGCCAAAAATTCTTATTTAACAGTTGTGGGATCAATTGCCTACGATGATGTAATAACATCAGAGGGAGCTAAAGATAATTTATTTGGGGGTTCCGCAACTTATTTCTCAATTTCAGCTTCAAATTTTTCAAATGTTTCTATAGTAGGTACAGTAGGTAAAGATTTTAGAGAATCTGATATAAATCTTCTAAAAAGTAAAAACATAGATACTTCCAATATAAAAAAAAATAATTCAGGAAATACTTTCAGATGGAAGGGTGATTATAAATCAAATCCTGAAGAACCAGAAACCATATATACAAGCTTAGGAGTATTTGAAGAATTTTCTCCTAAATTAAATGAAACTCAACTTCAATCATCTCATGCATTTCTTGCAAATAT
>DFQF01000021.1:2047-2622 GCA_002377645.1 Nitrospinaceae bacterium UBA3496
TTAGTTGGACTTGATACTATGAATCATTGGATATTGGAGAAAAAGGAAACATTAGTTGAAGTTATCAAAAAGATAAATGTTATTTTTATCAATAAAACAGAGGCAAGTTTAATTTCAGAAAACTCAGATATCGATATCGCTGCCAAATATCTACTTGAGTATGGACCTGATTTATGTATCATTAAAGACGGTAAAATTGGATCATATATGTATACAAAAGATGAAGAAATGTTTTTTTGTCCAACATACAATATTGATAGACTTGTTGATCCTACGGGTGCTGGAGATTCTTTTGCAGGAGGTTTTTTTGGATATTTATCTAATATTACAAATCCCAAAAAAGAAGACTTTCAAGAAGCTATGATTTACGGATCTACCATAGCATCATTTACCATTGAAGGATTTGGAATAGAGAATCTACTTAAAGTAGAAAAAGAAAAAATTAATTACAGATTTAAAAAAATAAAGTCTAAAGTAAATTTGGAGCAATAATGAAATATGACATAAAAGATTTAGGTTTAGCAGACCAAGGTAGGAAAAAAGCTGAATGGGCTGGAAGAGAAATGCCTGTTTTG
>DFQF01000021.1:2990-5439 GCA_002377645.1 Nitrospinaceae bacterium UBA3496
TCTGGATGTTTACATGTAACTTCAGAAACTGCAAATTTAGCCTTGACTTTAAAGGCAGGAGGAGCAGATTTCTCATTATGTGCATCTAATCCTTTATCCACCCAAGATGATATTGCTGCTTATTTGGTTTCAGAAGGAATACCAGTATTTGCAATAACTGGAGAAGATAATGATACATACTACAGCCATATCAATTCAGTAGTAAGTGAAAAACCAAATATTACTATAGATGATGGAGCTGATTTGGTAGCATTTTTACATCAAGAAAAGCCTGAACTTATGTCAGAAATAATTGGTGGAATGGAAGAAACAACAACAGGTGTTATAAGGCTGAAAGCATTAGCTAACGAAAAAAAATTAAAATATCCTATAATTGCTGCAAATGATTCTCAAACAAAGCATATGTTTGATAATAGATATGGAACAGGCCAAAGTACTCTTGATGGAATAATCAGAGCTACAAATATTCTTTTATCTGGAAAAAACTTTGTAATAATTGGTTATGGTTGGTGTGGAAGAGGCTTAGCTCAGAGAGCAAAGGGAATGGGAGCTCAAACTATTGTTTGTGAAGTAGACCCAATAAAAGCATTAGAGGCAGTTATGGATGGGCACCAAGTAATGAAAATGGAAGAAGCTGCAAAAGAAGGTGATATATTTGTGACAGTAACAGGTGGCCTTCATGCAATTGGTAAAAGTCATATGGAAAATATGAAAGATGGTGCAATAATAGCAAATTCTGGTCACTTTAATGTTGAAATAGATTTAGATTCTTTAGAAGAAATGTCAGAAACAAAAAGTACTCTTAGGCCATTCGTAGAAGAATATGTTTTAGAAAATGGAAAAACTATTTGTGTACTTGGTGAAGGAAGGCTTATAAATCTTGCAGCTGCAGAAGGACATCCTCCATCAGTCATGGATATGAGTTTTGCTAATCAGGCTCTAGGATGCGAATTCTTGAAAAAAAACAAACTAGATATAGGTGTTCATGTTTTATCAAAAGAGATAGATAGTGAGATTGCTTCAATAAAAATGAAGTCAATGTCTATGAACTTTGATGCTTTGAGTGCTGAACAAGAAAAATATCTTAACTCATGGAATATAGGGACTTAAATTATGGCAAATTATTTTTTTACATCTGAATCAGTATCTGAAGGTCATCCAGATAAAATGTGTGATCAGATTTCAGACGCAATTCTTGATGAATGTTTTAGACAAGATAAATTTAGTAGAGTCGCATGTGAGACTGCAGTTGGTGGGCAACATGGAGAAGGCTTTGCTATGGTTTTTGGTGAAATAACAACAAACGCAAATCTTGATTATACAAAAATCATTAAAGACACAGTAAAAAATATTGGGTATACAAAAGATGAGTACGGATATACTCCTGATAGTATAAAAATTTTAAATAATATCGGAAAACAATCTCAAGATATTAAGGCTGGTGTAGATAATTCTTTGGAAACTAGAGGAGAAAGTGCTGGAGATTCTAATCAGCAAGGAGCTGGTGATCAAGGGATGATGTTTGGTTATGCTTGTGATGAAACTGATGAAAAAATGCCTTTAGCAATTACTTTGGCTCATGACCTATTGAAAAGATTAAGTGATGCAAGAAAAAATGGTGAAATAAGTTATCTAAGGCCTGATTCTAAAAGCCAAGTCACATTAGAGTACGATCAAAATCACAACGTGGTAAGAGTTGACACAATTGTTGTTTCAACTCAACATGACGATAACGTTTCTAATCAAGAAATTGAAAAAGATATTAAGGAAAAAATTATAGATGGAGTTATAAAAGATGATTTATTGGATAAAAACACAAAAATCATCATTAATCCATCAGGAAGATTTGTAATAGGTGGTCCAGTAGGAGATGCAGGATTAACCGGACGTAAAATTATAGTAGATACTTACGGAGGAGCTGCTAAACATGGTGGTGGTGCTTTTTCTGGTAAGGACCCAACCAAAGTAGATAGATCTGCTGCATATGCTGCAAGACATATAGCAAAAAATGTTATAGAAACTCAAATTGCATCTAAGGCAGAAATTCAGCTTTCTTATGCTATTGGTAAAGCAGAACCAGTTTCTATAATGGTAAATACTTTTGGGACAGGTAAGGTAGAGGATTCTAAAATTGAAAACGCTATCAAAAAAGTTTTCGATTTAAGGCCTTCAGGAATAATTTCAGGACTAGATCTAAGAAACCCTATTTATCAACAGACTGCAACCTATGGGCATTTTGGAAGAAATGATCTTTCTTTACCATGGGAAGCTATTAATCATGCAAAGGAATTAGATAAATTATTCTAATATGACTACTGATATAAAATTTGGAACTGATGGATGGAGAGCAACTCCTGAAACAGGTCTAAATGAAGAAAATATTAGTATTTGCGCACAATCATTTGCAAAATATATTCTTGATCACCATGAAGGTGATAAAGAAGTACTA
>DFQF01000013.1:0-1337 GCA_002377645.1 Nitrospinaceae bacterium UBA3496
TAAGGAAGAGGTCTCCGGTTCAATTCCGGAAGAGGGCTCAGAGTCCTCTATAATAAAGTAGAAGTCTCATGGCGGCGTAGCTCAGTTGGTAAGAGCGCACGACTCATAATCGTGAGGTCGGCAGTTCAAGTCTGCCCGCCGCTACGTAGAAAAAAGGAGAATATAAATGGCTTCAGATAAAAGGCCACCGTTGACGATGGTTTGCACAGAGTGTAAAGCACAAAACTATGTAACTACTAAGAATAAAACTAACGTTCCTGACAGAATGGAATTTAATAAATACTGTTCAAAGTGCAGGAAACATGTACTTCATAGAGAAAAAAGATAGTAGATTATATATAAAATCTAGATATCCTTAACAATAAGATGAGTAATGTTACAAAATTAAATGAATATAACGATGAGATCTCTAACGCAGAGCTAGTTAAAAAATCTCAATTAGGTGACAAAAACGCATTTGAAGAATTAGTTAAAAGACATCAAGAACTAGTATTTTCGTTGGCTTATAAATTAACTGGTAATAGAGAGCTTGCAAACGATGTAGCACAAGAGGCATTTATTAGAGCATGGAAAGCAATTCAAAAATTTAGAGGAGATTCTACTTTTAGTACTTGGATATATCGAATTACTGTCAATACTGCTTGGACATTAAGAAAGAAAGCAAAGAAGCATTATTCCTTAAATTTAGAAGATACTCAAGAACCAGTAGTAATTGATGAAAAAAAGGATCCAGAATTTCTTGCAATAAATTCTGATCTTTCATCTGTCCTAAAAAAAGCCCTTGATCAAATTCCTATTGAACAAAGAATTATTGTGGAGCTTAAGAATATTGAAGGAAGGTCTCATAAAGAGATTGCAGAGTATTTAGGAATTAGTGTTACAGCTGCAAAAGTTAGGCTACATAGAGCTCATCAAAAATTAAGACATATATTAGAGGAGATTGAAGTATGAAATCGTTATTTGAAGAAATGAAAAATAGTTACATATGTAGAAAAAAAAGAAATCAAATGATTAAAACCTATTTAAGTGGTACTTACTTTCAATTTGATTCAGACAATCATGTTTCTTTTTGTTCAAAATGTCAAATTGCTGGAAAAAGGTATAGAGCATTTAGAGAAGAGCTTGAAACAGAAGTTAATAAAGAAGTAGAGGTTCCTGAAGATTTTGCATCAAGAGTAATTGACTCATTAGATAAAAAAGTAAAAACAACTACAAATAAGGGTACAAAAATAATACTATTGACATTGCTTGGATTAGTATCATTATTGATTTTAATTTTAGGACGAAAGCGCTCTTCTAAGAAGTTAGATAAAGAGTAAAAACTTAGGGGTGTAGCT
>DFQF01000013.1:1709-4139 GCA_002377645.1 Nitrospinaceae bacterium UBA3496
ACCCCTGCGAGAGGTATTTATGAACGAAATGAATAGAGAAATGAGGAGAATGTCAGAGCGCGAAGAGCGTCTGGCAAAGAAAGCTGATAGAAATATTGGTCAATATTCGGGTGAAAAGGTATCAAGGCTTAAAAGAATTAGAAACTATATAGTAGAAGTTAAAACAGAACTTAGTAGGGTTAATTGGCCTTCACAAAGTACACTTTCAACTTTTACTATTGTTACTATTATTACAGTTATTACTATGACCTTACTAATATTTGGAATGGATTTTGGTTTTAAAAATACTTTGATTAACCTTTTATCCTTTGGAGAATAATTAAATGTCTGAAGAAGTAGTAATAGAAGAAGAAAATAGTTCCATTGAAGATTTCTCAATAAATCAACACCCATACGATTTACCAGGTGAATGGTTTGTTTTAAATGCACAATCGGGGCATGAAAAAAAAGTGAGAACTAATATATTAACTCGATTAAAGAACCTTCATTTAGAGGATAAAGTTTATGAAGTAGTAATTCCAACAGATGAGGTTGTTGAAATACGCAATGGTAAAAAAGTTAACGTTGAGAAAAAAACTTTTCCAGGTTATGTTCTTGTAAGAATGGATTTGGATGATGAAACATGGTATCAGATTAGAAACACCCCATCTGTAATAGGATTTGTTGGTTCAGGAAAAATGCCTATATCCCTTTCAAAAAGAGAAATTGAAAGAATATTAGGAACCAATGAAGAAGTAGAAATCAAAAAAGAATCTCCGAAGTTTAAACCAGATTTTGAAACAGGAGAAACGGTGAGAGTTACTACAGGACCATTTGCTGACTTTAATGGAATTATTGAAGAAATTAATTTAGATCAATCAAAAGTTACAGTTTTAGTTAATATATTTGGACGGGAAACTCCAGTTGAACTTGGTTTCACTGATATAGTAAAAAATTAGGAAAACAATGGCTAAAGAGATAAAAGCAAAACTTAAATTACAAATTCCTGGTGGGGGAGCAACACCTGCTCCACCAGTTGGTTCAGCTCTGGGACAATATGGTGTGAATATTATGGATTTTGTACAAGCTTTCAACAATGATACTTCAAGCAGACAGGGTGAAATTGTTCCAGTCGAAATTACGATTTATGAAGACAATTCATTTTCATACACAACTAAGACTGCTCCAGCTTCATATTTAATTAAAAAAGCAGTAGGCCTTAATTCTGGATCTCCAGAACCTCACAAGGAAAAAGTTGCAAATATTACAACACCACAACTTGAAACTATTGCAGAGGCAAAGATGGAAGATTTAAATGCAAACGATTTAGCTGCTGCAGTTAAAATTATTGCAGGAACAGCTAGATCTATGGGTATTACTGTTGATGGAGAAGAAATAGATGTTGCAGCATCTAATGAAGCTGCTGAAAACAGAGTTTCAGAAGCGCCAGTTTCAGAAGCGCCAGTTTCAGAAGCTGGTGAATCTACGGATACTGTCACTTCAGAAGGTGAAACAGAAGAAGATTAGTAAATAGTTTGGGAGATTATTTAATCGTTTGAACCAAAAGGAGTTATATGAAAAAGTACGGAAAAAGATACAATCAAGCTAAAGAGAAAATTTCTGATTCAACAATGTCAAAAGAAGACTCAATTAATTTATGTAAAGAAAATGCAACAGCAAAATTTGATGAGTCAGTAGATGTTGTTTTTTCATTAGGTATAAACGCTGAAGATGCTGAACAAAATATTAGAACAACAGTTTCTCTTCCACATGGAACAGGAAAAGAAGTAAAAATTGCAGTTTTTGCTGGTGGAGAACAACTATCAGAAGCAGAGAGTGCCGGTGCAGATATTGTTGGAGGAAAAGAGCTTGCGACAAAAGTTGCATCAGAAGAAAAGCTAGATGTAGATATAGTTATTTCAACACCTGAAATGATGGCTGAAGTTGGTAAACTAGGAAAAATTCTTGGCCCCCAAGGATTAATGCCAAACCCAAAAACAGGAACAGTGACACCGAATGTTGCTAAAGCTGTGGAAGATTTTAAAAAAGGTAAAGTTGAAATAAAAAATGATAAGTTAGCGAATGTGCATTTGGCATTTGGAAAAGCATCTTTTGATACAAATCAATTATTAGAAAATTTAAATGAGGTAATAGCAGAAGTAGAAAAAGCTAGACCTTCTTCTACTAAGGGTGACTATATAAAGTCAGTTCATATTTCATCTACAATGGGGCCTTCCTTAGCCATTGATATAAATTTATAAATTTCATTGCTCATAAATTTATTAAGACTATATTATTTAATAACAATTAAAACCAAAGACCGATAGTGGATTTCCTTAATATCTATCGCAGGTAGACAGTATGGTCCTTGGTATGCAAGGATTTTTTTATGGTAAGAGAAGATAAAGTAGAAGCAGTAAAAGAATTAGAAGAAATTTTTAAATCTGCAGG
>DFQF01000063.1 GCA_002377645.1 Nitrospinaceae bacterium UBA3496
CATTTAAGAGTGACAAAAAAATAGTATTACGCCAGAATGTATTTCGTAGTTAAATAATCCCAAATTTTAAATTAGGAAGGGAATGTATATGAACTTAGATGATAGGAAAGCTCGTCTGATTGATCCCGCAAAATTAGATTCTGAAGGCATGGCAGGGGGTGCAACTCACAAAGGAATCATCTCGAAAGAGGCGGACGGAGTAGATTTGAATGTATTTTATTCACGAATTCAGCCAGGACAAACTCACGATTGGCATCATCATGAAGAAGATGAAGTTATATTTTGTATCTCTGGAAGTGGTCGCTACGACCTTGACGACGGAGAAATAGTTTATGGTCCCGGACAATTTATTTTCATGCCCAAGGGAACCAGGCACTGTAATCACTGTACTAGTGAATCTGACACTATGCTAGTAGCAATTTTTCAGCCTGCAAGACATTAAATTCTATTTGAGTTCTTTAAGAATTAATCCTAAAGGAAATTCCCGGACTGTGTTTACTAGGAATAAGATTTATTCTTTTCCTTCTAAAAAACTGGATGGCACATGCTAATCCTAATTTGTTTTCTATCAATTTTCACAGTTTATACTACCGGTTTCCTTATAGGTCCGATTCTTGAAGAAATGTCTTCAGAATTAAATCAATCTATCTCCAATCTAAGTCAGCTTGCCGCAATTACTTTTCTCGGTTGGGGAATTGGTGGGCCCATAGCAGGAATTATGACTGATAAATTAGGAGGAAAACGTGTTCTTCTTTTTGGTCTTATTGGAGTAGTCCTTTCTAATTTCGCAATTTTATTAACGAGCAATTATACAATGCTTCTCTTTCTGCGCTTTACTGCTGGATTATTCTGTGGTTCTGTCCCTGCAACGTGCATATCTACCTTGGGAGAACTCCTTTCAGGAAAAAAACGTGTCATAGGCATGGGACTTGCTACAGCGGGAATTGCAATCGGTATGTTTATAGGTCTGCCAAGTGTTGCGTATATCACTTCTTTTTTTGGATGGAGAGGAGGATTTGTTGCATTAGGAATTTTATGTTCTTTAGTAGTTCTTTTTGTAATTATACTTTTTCCAAATTTAAGGGGGAAAAAAAATCATACGATTTCAAGACAATTTTCTTGGGTAAAAAATTCAAAAACGTGGCATATTATCGGAGGAAATATATGTGAAAGGTTTATTACAGCAGTTTTTTTGACATACATCTCACTTCTTCTAATAGAAAAATTCAAACTTCAAATTCAGGATATTTCAACATTGCTACCTTATATTCTTCTAGGAGCGACTCCAGGAGCGCTTTTAGCAGGTCCTTTCGGCTCCCTTAAAAATTGTTTTCAATACATTTCTTTTATGGCCTTACTTCAAGGATTCTTAATGGTATTTGTTTTCACTATAGAAACAACATTTGTAATTACTACAATATCTGGTTTCTGTTTAATGTTTCTAAGTCAAACAAGTAGACCCATGGTTATGAATAGTCTCACCAATGTTGCCCCCGAAGCAAAAGGATCTATAATTGGATTCTATTCTACTAGCAACCAACTCGGTCATATGTTAGGCGCTTCAATCATGGGATTTGGTTATGCATTAGGGGGGATAAAAACAGCAGGTCCAATTTGTATTTTTGTATCTATAATCGCATGTATTCTATACTTTAGAATACATTTATCAGAAAAATCAGATTAAAAGTATGTATAAAATTTAAGCGTAATTACTATTTATTCTTAACAGCATCTTTTCTTCTTGGACCTGGAAAAACATCTTGGTCTACAATTACTTCAACAATCACAGGAACATCCTGTTTTAAAGCTTCGCTATATGTATCTTCAAGATCTTTTATGTCATCAACACGATATCCTTTTGCACCAAAAGAACGTGCATAGTCATCAAAACGTGGATTTCCTATTTGGTCAGCAACATAGCGGCCATCATAAAAATGTTTTTGATAAGCTCTTTCTGAACCAAGATTAAAATTATTCAAAACTACACAAACTGTATTGAGCCCTTCTCGAATGGCAGTCTCAATTTCAGAACCATTACACAAGAAAGCACCATCTCCACTAATAGTAACAACTGGCCTGTCAGGACATGCAAGCTTTGCCCCAAGACCCAGAGGATATCCTACTCCAATTGCAGCAAGATCCTGTGGAGATATAAAACTATGAGGACGATCAAATCTTTGATATTCGTATATATAACCAGCTGCGCTTCCAGCATCATTTGTCAAAATAGTTCCTGGTTCCAAAACCTTTGATAGAGCCATATGAGCTCTTCTAGGATCTATAGGTTTCGCATTGAGTTCAAAAGCATTAGCTCTATGAACTTCCTGACTGTTTTTTACTTCTTCTGCTCTTTTTCTCCAATCAGGACGAGAATTGTTTTCCTGACCTAAACATGAATTTAAAGCATCTATAGCTAGCGAGGCGTCAGAACAAATCCCTATATCTGTCTTAAAATTTCTTCCAATCACGCTTTGGTCAACGGCAATATGAATAAGTTTTGAGTTTTTAGGAATAAATTCAGATTTAAGAAAAGTACTAGAATGTGCTAATCGAGTACCAATTGCCAAAACAAGATCAGATTCTTCAAATAGTTCTCTTGCTTCTGGAATGGTTCCTCTGCCTATCGAACCCAAGAAAAGAGGATGTCTATTATCAACAACATCATCTCTTCCAGTAGACGTCATGATAATAGCTCCAAGAGACTCAGCAAGAGTTAATAACTTCTCGCTAGCTGCTGACCATAGCACTCCACCTCCTGCAATAATAACAGGTTTCTTAGATTGGTTTAGAAGATTAACTGCATTATTAATAAGACTAGGATCAGGAGCATGATTTGGCCTGTCTACTTGCCAAAGATCTTCAGAAGGTTGAAAATCAACCAATTCATTCATGACATCTCTTGGAAGATCCACGTGAACAGGACCAGGAACACCAGAAATAGACATCATATAAGCTTCTTGGATAATTTCTCCTATCCTATCTGGCCTCCTTGCTTGTACTGACCATTTTACCATAGGCTTAAACATAGCGATTTGATCAAGTTCCTGAGTAGAGTCTCTGAATGTATCCTTCATCATTGGTGCACCAGTAATAACTATAACAGGGCTCTGTGCACCTTGTGCATGGGCTACCCCTGTAACTAAATTTGTTGCACCTGGACCGTTAGTAGCCATACAGACACTTGGCTTTCTAGTTAGACGCGAATAAGCATCTGCCATTAGTGCTGCAGATTGTTCATGGCGGACAGTAAGGAAATGTATATCTTCTCTGCCATACATACCATCAAGAATTTCAATCATACAAGAACCTGCCATTCCTATTACATGCTGTACTTTTAGTTCAACCAGAGCTTCAATTACTGCATGTCCTGCTGTTATTTTGGCCATGAATTCAAAATCTCCTAAAACTAAAATTTTAAGATTATTGTTTAGTCCCAATTTTAAGAATAATTAAACAATTTCTCAACTTAGAAAGAAAAAAATGAAATAAACACTTGACAAAAACCTTCGTTTTTTGTTTGTATTGTAATCGTATTTTATTCGCTTAATAGGAGAAAAAATGTTTTTAACTAAAAGACAACGTCAAATATATGATTACATTAAAAGTTTTATAGACGAACAAGGATATGCGCCTAGTATCGTAGAAATAGGTGAAAATTTCAATCTTACTTCACCTGCAACGGTTCATAAACACCTACAAAATCTTGCACAAAAAGGTATGATTAAAAGAAGTTGGAACAAAAGTCGTGCAATAGAATTAATGCCTGAAGTACTTCAAATTGAAAATACTTTGCCAGAAGAACGAACAACAAAGTTGCCGCTACGTGGAGTGATTGCTGCTGGCGGACTCTTGGAAGCAATAGAAGAAACTGAAACGATTCCTCTCCCATGGGCATCAGAAAAAAATAATCTATATGTTTTAAAGGTTAAAGGAAATTCCATGATAGAAGATCACATTCAGGATGAGGACTACGTTATTGTAGAACAGAGACAAGCCGCACAAAATGGAGAAACTGTAGTAGCGCTTGTAGACAATTTAAGTGCTACTCTAAAACGACTCTATTATGAATCCAACGGATGGGTTCGTCTACAACCATCAAATTCTTCAATGGAACCTATTATGATTGAAGAAGAACGTCTTCGTATACAAGGGGTTGTAGTCGGAGTACTAAGAAGATATTAATCAACTTTTTAAAACGAGAGAAGAATTAATATAGTTCCGATCACGGACATAAATGCTCCACCTATTAACTTCAAATTAATCTTCTCAATTTGATCCAAAAACATTTTTGAAACTAAAATCACAACCAGAGGTTGTAAGGCAGTTATAGAAGAAACATTAACAACTAAAGTATAAGACAAAGCATTCGTGTAACATGGAATCGCAATCGTCTGACACACAGCAGCACAAATTAACCATTTCCAATTCTTTTTTGGAAATATTCTTTTATCTTTTTCCTTTGGTTTAAAAAAGACATACAACAACCAGGCAAAAACACATCCTATATTTATTACGAACATTGAAGTTGCAAAAGGTCCGTATTCTACAGGAAGATCTTTAGAGATAGCCTTCAACATTGTCCCACACAAACTCCAATTCAATGTTGTAGCTCCAGCAGACAAGTAACCTAATATTATTCTTTTCTTTGATTTCAAATCCTTAGTATCTTGGAGAGAAACCGAGGAACGAACCACATAAATTACTCCTACCATCAAGACAGCAAGTCCTAACAACATTTTAAAAGTAATCGGTTCATCTAAAAAAAGGGAAGCTAAATAAGCACTAACTGCTGGAGTGCTTGCAGCAATTGGAATTGTTCTGCTAGGTCCTATTTGTCCAATAGCGTAATAATATGAAAGCCTTGAGAGAGCAATCATCATAAAACCTGTGACAACTATTAATACATAAGTAGCAATAGAAGAATAAATCAGACTGTTTAAAGAAAAAGTAAAGAAGAATAAAATCGCAACAAAAATTCCATTTAAGGTAGAAGCAAGTGCGGCTACTTTTAATAATGGAGCATTCTGCATTGACAACCTTATAAAAAAAGACAGAGCCGCCCATGCAAAAAGAGCACCGCTTGAGTAAATAAATCCTAACGTTAAATTACTAATTATAACCCCCTAAAATTTATCTATTAGGAAACGTTCTTTAAAAACTCCTTCAAGTAGAGACCTGTCTTAGACAACTTGTTTTCCTGTATTTCTTCCGGTGTCCCCTGTGCAATAATACAGCCACCATTTTCTCCACCATCTGGTCCTAAATCTATTACCCAATCTGAACGACTTATCATATCTAAATTATGTTCGATTACAACAACAGTATTTCCTAAAGAAACAAGTTTATATAAAACTTTAATTAAATATTCTATATCTTGAAAATGAAGTCCAGTTGTAGGTTCATCCATTAAATATAAAACATCACTAGGAGGCTTAGAGGAAAGTTGTCCTGCAATTTTTAATCTCTGTGCCTCTCCACCTGACAAAGTATTAACAGGCTGACCGATCCGAAGATATCCTAATCCAACATCCCTCAAAATATAAAGTTTTTTTACAATCGAACTAACATTATGAAAAAAAACAATCGCCTCATCTACTGTTAATTGTAAAACCTGATTGATATCTAAATCTTTATATTTTATTTCTAAAGCATGAGAACTAAACCTCTTACCCAAACAGTCAGGACAGGTTATAAAAAGATCTGCCATAAAATGCATTTCTATTTTTTGAACCCCACTGCCAGAACAACTGCTACATCTTCCTCCTTGTGAATTAAAAGAAAAATGCCCAGGTGTAAAACCTAAAATTCTTGCTTTTTTAGTTTCTGCAAAAAGTTTACGGATTATGTCATAAGCTTTTAAGTAGGTAACTGGATTGCTTCTCGGACTCTTTCCTATAGGGTTCTGATCAAGTAAAACTACATCGTCTATGTTTTCATATCCTTCTATTCTCTTGAACCGACCCACTTGATCATTGGAATTTTTTAAAATACGAGAAAGAGCTGGATAGAGAACTCCATGAATTAAACTACTTTTTCCAGAACCCGAAACTCCAGTAACTGAAATAAGTTTGCCCATCGGAATGTGCAAGTCTACTTTCTTAAGATTATTTTCTTCAGCACCGTATAGAGACAATTTCTTATTGGTCTTTATACGATTGGAATTTCTATGAACAGATATTTGTTTCTCTCGTGAAAGATACAAGGCTGTTTTTGATTTTTTATTCTTATGAAATTCTCTTTTCAAACCATCGAAGACTATTTCTCCTCCTTTTTCTCCCGCTCCTGGACCAAGATCAATAATGTAATCAGATTCTTCAATTACATCTCTGTCATGTTCGACGACCAAGACGGTATTCCCCTGTTTAACAAGACCTTTGAGTATTTTAATTAAACGATGATTATCTCTAGGATGAAGGCCTATAGTCGGTTCATCTAAAACATATAGAGTTCCTGTCAAACTTGCACCAAGTTGTTTTGCAAGATTAATTCTCTGATGTTCCCCTCCACTTAGCGTCTTTGTTTCTCTTGAAAGAGTTAAATATTCTAATCCCATATCATGCAAAAATTGTATTCTATCTTGAATTTGTCTAAAAAGATCGGATGTCAAAACCGTATTTCTATTTGTTTTAGATAGTTTGTCAAAGAAAGTTTTTAAATCCATAATAGACATGTTACAAATTTCCCCTATTGTTTTTTTGTTTACTTCAAAATAATGCGCTTCGTTCTTTAGACGACTACCGTTACAACTAACACAGCGATAGAGACTTTGATATCTCCTAATTAAAACCCGAACCCAAACCTTATATTTTCTTTTTTTTAATCTTTCAAAAAAAGGATTAATTCCCATTAAACTTTTTGAACCATTAAAAATCATTTTTTTATGTTTTTTACTAAGTTCTTTCCATGGCTTATATATATCCAAACCTTCATTTTTTGCTGAATCTAGAAGTTGCTTGCCAAATCTTTCTCTATAACGTGGCATTTTCCATGGCTGAACGGCTCCTTGAGCTAGAGTTAAACTTGAATCCGGAATTAACAAAGATTCATCTAGAGCTAGAGTATTTCCAAAACCACCACATTCAGAACATGCTCCATTTGGATTATTGAAACTAAAAAGAGTTGGTAAGGGTAATTGAAATCTTATACCACAACATTCAAGTCTTTTGCTGTAACGAAGTAAAGGACCATCAACTATCTTAATTTGTGCGTACGAATCTCCTTCCATAAAAGCTATCTCAATTGATTCTGTAATTCTAGATTTATTCTTTTCTGAGAATTCTAATCGATCTACTACAACATAAAAGTTCTTATTATTTTCTGGAAAAATTCTTTCGAAATTCAAAGAATTATCGTGTAAATCAAGTGAATCTAGATCAATAATTTCTTCGTTTACAAGAATACGAAGAAATCCCTTAGATAAAATTGAAAAAAGATATTCCTTAACCTCCTCTATTGAGTCGATTGCTTTTTCAAAAAGCACAAAACCTCTTGAGTCTTTATGATTTAAAAGAAGATTATTAATAATCCTGTCCTCTGTATCCTGCGAAACCATCTTTCTACAACTAGGACATCTCAGATCACTCGCTTTTGAAAACAACAGTCGTAGATAATCATAAATTTCAGATGCAGTCCCGACCGTAGATCTAGAATGAGTGACCGGGTTATGCTGCTCTATAGAAATCGAAGGATTAATACCATCTATAAAGTCAACATCAGGTTTGTCAATTCTTTCCAGAAATTGTCTTGCATATGTAGATAGACTTTCAACGTATCGACGATGTCCCTCTGCATAAATTGTATCGAATGCTAGAGAAGATTTACCTGAACCACTTGGACCCGTTAAAACAATTAATTTTTCACGTGGTAGGTGTACAGAAATATTTTTGAGGTTATGTTCTCGAGCACCTCTTATTATAATTTCATCGCTCATTATTTCAAATCTCTAAATAAAAGTTTGCTCAGATCGCATGGAGACGTCCACCATCTACCAACAGAACACTACCTGTAACATAACTTGCATCAGGAGAAGCTAAAAACGCTACCATCGCTCCAAATTCTTTAGGCTCTCCATGTCGCTTTAAGGGTATACCTGCAGAAGAGTTTTCCAAAGCTTCCTTCAAAGAAATCCCTTCTTTTTCTGCAATTTTTTGTCTTCCTGAAATAAGACGATTCGTAAGAATTGTTCCAGGACAAACAACATTCACTAAAATATTTTCTGGACCAAGTGACTTTGAAAGTGATTTAGACAGTCCCGAAACTGCAGGACGCATCACGTTTGAAAGCAATAAATCTTCTATAGGTTCTCTAACTGAACTAGATAAAATAAAAATGATTCGACCATAATCTCTATTTCTCATATACGGTAAAGTTGCCCTAACTAGGCGTACTGCACTCAAAACATTAATTTCAAATGCAGAAATCCAAATATCATCTTCAAAATCATCAAAATATCCTCTTGGAGGACCCCCAACATTAGAAACTAAAATATCTATGCCACCAAAATGTTTTGCAGCACCAGAAACAAAATTATCTACTCCTTCTCTAGTACCTATATCTGATACACAGCACCAGGTTTCAGAACCACTAATTTCGCGAATTTCATCTGCTGCCTCGTTGATTTCATCTTCATTCCTAGAACAAATAGCTACAGATGCCCCTTTTTTTGCTATTTCTAAAGCAGAAGCCTTACCTAAACCTTTACTCGCAGCTGAAACAAGAGCAACTTTTCCTTTTAAATTCTCCATTTTTAAACTCCAGAGTTTTCAAACTATCGCAAAAAATATTTTATTTGTCATAAAAAACAATAAATGCAGGAACAGATCTACCATAAATGTTTTTTTTAAAAATTCCAGAATTAATACTTAACTGGGAACTAGAACCCCCATCAAGATTTATAGCATCTATAACGGAAAAACCTATGTTTTCATGAGCAAAAATCTTTTGTAGTTCACACCAAGAAACACCTCTATCATTTTCTTGGCTAACAAGAACAACAATCTTTCTATCCTTTAAAATAGATACTACAGTCCTTCTATTCGCTCTATTAAACTCTCTGTACTTATTTAATCCTTTAACCGGCTTTCCATTTTTAAAAAGATATGGACCTGCCTGTAAAACATCTCCAGGAATAGTCTTCCTAAAAAAATCACGATGATAAATCATAATATGATTTGTCTTTTTGTTTATGTGTAAAAGAGCGCCAAAATGTAATGAACGACGAGTCCCTTTAAATAAAACTCTACTATTAAACGTTTTATTCCCACTTCTAAAAAAACCCATCGGACGGTAATTATGATCATAAAATCCAGCATTAATTATGATAGTAGCATTTAATCTCTTAACCAATTCGGATGCATTGATCATTAAATTTTTATTCTTTTGTAAATAAATTTGAGGTCTAAAGTTATTTGTTGAAAAACGAACTGCATATAGACGAGAAAAAGACATATCAGGAAAAAGAATCTTTATTTCTCGAGTTTCTAATTTACCGAGATGACTCTTAATCCACATATTTTTTTCAATAACTAATTCTTTTTCAAAACAACGTGCGAAAGTTTCTTTTGTGTGAAACATAATAAAAAAAATAATGAAAATAAAAATAAAAAAAAATTTCATTTGGAAAAACTCCTAAAAACCAACTGCACATCCATCCCTACGATGATCAGAACCTGCTGCATAGACACCATTTGGTAAAACCATTATGCCTTGGCCACCCCCAAAACCCTCATAACCACCGGCACGAGAAACATTATGTCCAAATCCTCTTAATCCATCTAAAACATGATCAGGAACGCCTGATTCTATTGCTACGTTCTTGTCTCCTAAAAATCTAAATCTAGGAGAGTCAATTGCATCCTGAATATCCATCCCAAAATCTACTATATTCGAAAGTACTTGCACATGACCCTGAGCTTGCATATCACCGCCCATAACTCCATAACTTAAAAATGGTTTTTCGTCCTTCATAACAAAACCGGGAATAATGGTATGAAAAGGTCTTTTGCCAGGTGCTACACAATTTGGATGACTTCGATCAAGATTAAAGCCAAAACCACGATTTTGAAGTATAACACCACTATCAGAACCTGTTATTCCTGAACCAAAGTGCTGAAAGACACTGTTAATAAAAGAACACACATTTCCATCTCTATCGGAAGTTGTTAAATAAATTGTATCAGAAGAATTAAGTGGATTCCCCGGGTTAAAATTTGATGCCTTCTGTGGTTTTATTAATTTTTTTCTTTCTCTTGAATATTCTTTTTCCAGAAGAGATTTGATCGGGATTTTTTCGAAATTTGGATCAGCAATAAAACTGTCTCTGTCAGCAAAAGAAAGTTTCATAGACTCTATCAGTAAATGAAGATGTTCTACAGAACCATACCCAAAACTAGATAGATTGAAATTTTCTAATATATTTAAGCAAATGAGAGCTGTGACACCTTGAGAATTAGGTGGGATTTCATATAGTTCATAACCTCTATAATTTGTTTTTAGTGGTTCTACCCATTCAGATCTCATAGAATCAAAATCAGACTCAGACAATAGTCCTCCTTGTTGTCTAATATAACTAATGATTTTTTTGGTAATCTCACCTCTATAGAAAATATCTTTCCCGTAGACAGAAATTTTTTTAAAAGTTTCTGCAAGAAGTGGATTTTTAAAAATAGTACCTACATCAGGCACACTTCCATTTGGCAAGTATATCTTCCTTGAAAAATCACATGACTTTAGCTTTTCTGTCTGATGGACCCAAGCATTTCGAATAATAGGGGAAACAGGAAATCCCTTTTCAGCATAATCAATCGCTGGTTCCAAAAGTCTTGCAAGAGTCATCTCTCCACTACCAAATTTCTCAAGACCTGTACACCAACCATCTAGAGCACCAGGAACCGTAATTGAAAGAGCCCCTGTTTCTGGCATATCTTTTAATCCCTTACTGTCAAAAAAATCCCACGTCGCTTCTCTTCCTACTGCTCCACTTCCATTTAATCCATATAACTTCTGTTCATTTTCATTCCAATACATCATGAACATATCTCCACCAATCCCAGTAGATTGAGGCTCAACCACGTTTAAAACAGCTGCGGTAGTAATCGCTGCATCAATTGCATTTCCTCCTTCTTGCAGAACCTGCAACCCTGATTGAGCAGCCAAAGGTTGACTAGTAGCCACCATTCCATTATTGGAAAATACTGGGGATCGGCCTGAAGTTAGGGTGGTCTGAGCAATATGTTCAGTCATTTATAGCCCTCAAAATTAAAATTTGTAAAAATTTTCATTCGCAAAAACGGTTTTTCTTAGCCTTCTGGTTTTTGAAGTAACAATAGTTTTTGGACCGACCACACAATCTGTAAGTATTAGATCATTTTCCACAAAAGAATTCGAGAAAATAATAGACCCAATTGACTTAGAACCTTTTGACAAACAAGAACCAGACATGAGAATAGAATTTCGTGAAGCTACTGCATCTTTTTCTATTTTTGCCTTTCTGGAAATTAAAACGGGTGGTTCTATAAAACCTGACCCCCAGGAAATTTTTTCTCCTTCAATAAAAAGAAATTCATCAGTAGGCCAATCAAAATCAGGGATAAAATCACCAGACAATAGATCTCTATTCACTTGAACGAAACGTTCAATCGTTCCTGTATCAGCCCAATACAATTCGCTAATTATGGCACCAATCCTCTCATCTTCATAGATTAATTTAGGATAAATTTCCTGTGCTATATCACAAAATCTGTTGGAAGGAATATGTTTAAAAATTGAAGGAGACATTACGCTAAGTCCTGTAAACATTCCACAAATCATTATTTTATTTTTTTTGTTAGGTGCATAATGTGACAAGAACTTGATTAATCTTCCTGAGACATCTACTCCTAAAATACCATAAGAAGTTGCCTCCGGAGAACGTCTAAGTATAAGAGTAGCTAGATAATTTCCTCTACTATGATGTTCTAACGCTGACATAAAATCGATAGAAGATGGAGCATCACAATTAACAACAAAAAAAGGTTCTTTCTTTTCGCTAAGAAATTCTTCTGCATTCTTTAAACATCCCGCAGTGCCAAGAATCTCTTCTTCAAAAAAATAATTCAACTTTATCCCTTGAAAATCCTCTCCTAAAGTTTTCTTTATCAATTCAGACTTGTAATGAAGATTAATTCCTACTTCTTTTACTCCACATTTTCGCAACTTATAAAGTGCGAACTCTATTTGTGGCACTCCTCCTAGAGGCATAAGAGCTTTGGGTATTTCTTTTCCAATCAGACCTAGTCTTTGACCAAATCCTGCCGAGAGAATAAATGCACGCATAAAATATTTTAATTTGAAAAAACTGAATCATTTCTAATGGCAAGTGCTACATCTTCTGGTCGTATCGGAAGTTGATAAAAACGATGTCCTACAGCATCCGCAACTGCATTAGAAATAGCTGCTAGGGTTGGAACCATGGCACTTTCACCAACGCCTTTTGCACCATATGGTCCTGTAGAGTTTTTTTCTTCAACTATAATTGTATTCATTTCAGGGGTATCTGAAGAAACGGGTATTTCATATCTTGCGAAATCTGGAGTCAAAACTTTTCCTTCATGAACTTCTACTTCTTCAATAAGAGCCTGTCCAATCCCCATTTCTATACCACCTTGAATTTGAGCAATAACGCCTTGAGGATTAATAGCCCTACCAACATCATGGGCAGCTGTAACATTCAAAACCCAAACTTCTCCAGTTTCAGGATTAACTTTCACATCCGCAACCTGGACACCATAACTATAAACCATAAATGGATCACCTTTGCCAGTTTCTGGATCAAAAGTTAGAGGACCAGTAGAGAACCAACCATGACCATTGATCTGTTTGCCCAAAAATAAAGCTCTCTTTACCACCTCTCCAAAATTGACAAAACGATTTGGTGTGCTCTTAATAAATATTTTTCCACCTTTGAAAGACATATCTTCCAAAGAACACTCAAGCATATCTGCAGCAACAGGGGCAAGTATTTCACGGATCTCTAAAATCGCTTGGCAAATTGCATTGCCGGGAATTGTAGTTGAACGTGAACCGGCTGTGAAACCGCTCTCAGGCATAGCATCAGTATCAACAGGCATCATTCTTACATCTTGGAAATTCACACCTAAAGCTTCTGCAGCAATTTGGGCCAAAACAGTATTTGAGCCTTGCCCAAGTTCTATAATTCCCACACTAACTTGAACTTTTCCGTCATCTGTAACGTGAACCTGTGCACCACATGAATCAGAAGGTCCAGCAGCCCCTGTAGAATACCAAAATCCAGCTACTCCCCTTCCATAAAGAAACCCATCTTCATTTAACGAAACTTCTCTTGGATGTTTAGGAAGAGAGCTTTCTGCTTCATCTAAACAAGATATAAAACCTACACTTTCTTTCAAAACCTGGCTAGTTCCGGTTTTTGACCCAACTCTAAATCCATTTATTCTCCTGAGTTGAAAAGGATCTATTTCTAAATTTTTGGCCAATTCATCAATTTGTGATTCAATTGCAAAGTGTACTTGTGGTACACCCAATCCTCTCATCGCACAAGTATTGATACTATTAGTAAAAACCATAAATCCGTCGACTTTAATGTTTTCACACTCGTACGCACCAGGAGAGTGTATAATCAATTTCTTTAAAATTCCTGGGCCAACTGCAGTATATGGACCTTTATTTAAATATATTTTAATTTCCATTGCTACAATTTTTCCATTTTCCTTTGCACCAATTTTATGGTGTATAATCGCAGGAACTCTTTTTGCTTTAGCACCTAAAGATTCTTCTCTACTATAATTGTATATAACGGGTCGTCCGGTTTTTAGAGCTACTAGTCCAGCCCGCATTGCTATCTCTATAGAAGTTTCTTCTTTTCCTCCAAAACCGCCCCCTGGCTGAGTAGATATAAATTGAATTTCGTTTTGACCAAGACCCAGTACCGGCGAAATCACCCTTCTCACCATATGAGGACATTGCGTAGGTCCTGTACAAGTTATGCTTCCATCAGGATTTGGAATAACATATCCTGCATCTGGTTCGAGATAAGCATGATCAATCATTTGAGTTTTAAATGAATTTTCTATAACTACATCAGCAGCATCAAAACCTTTCTCAATATTTCCTTTTCTTATTTTATAATGTGCAAGAATATTATCTTGCGCAATAGGATGATCAGTGTGAATTATTGGTGATGTTTTTTTCATAGATTCTATCGGATCAAAAATAGCTGGGAGATCTTGAAAGGTTAGTTTCACTAGAGAAGCCGCCATTTCAGCTTCTTCTATAGATTCAGCAGCAACTAAAGCTACTACATCCTGTAAAGAATGATATTTATCTTCAACCAAAACTGGTTGATCTTTAGCCATCATCCCATATGTTTTTTCACCAGGAATATCCTTGGAAGTTAAAACGCACACAACACCTTTTGCACTAAGAGCCTTAGAAAAATCTATTTTTTTCAAAATACCATTTGGTGTGGGAGATAAAACTGGCGCAACATACAATGGGTTTGTTATTTTGTGATCAGCTGAGAATACTGGAGATCCATCTGCCTTTGGAGGAGCATCTACCCGAGGAATATTTTTCCCTACAATATCACCACCATCACTAGGACTTCCAAAAAGTTCCTGATAAAATCTTTCCGACATAAAATCTCTCCGTTTTTATTCTTTATCTGAATCTCTTTTCTTTCTTCTTATAAGTTCTTCAATTTCGTTAGCAACTTCATCCCCAGGAGGAAGTTCTTCCTCAAAATCTGTTGAAAAATCTGCACTATTAAGGTCTATTTCATCTTGATACATTATGACCTCGTCCTCTGATTCTTCTGAGTCTAATTCTGTAACATATTGCGAAAGTTTTGAATCCTTAGAAATTGCATCGTCAACTTTCCGAGAAAACGCCTCAGAATGATTTCTTAAAGTTTCTAAATCTAGAGAAATTTCTGTTAATTCTGTAAATTTTTCTAATAATGTGAAAGCAACCTTGGGGTTTTTTACGTTAGCTAAATAATGTGGGACATTACCCCAAAGAGAAATTGAGTCTAATTTGTTTCTTTGAAAAGTATTCTGAAGAACACCGACAATCCCAGTTGGCCCTTCATAGTCGCTTAAATCGACTCCTATACTCTCTGCAAGTTCTGGATTATTTGCTAAACATACCAACATGACTTCGTTTAAATGTGATGTTGCACTTAAAAAGGCACCCATCGTCACTGTAATTGTAGGGTTAATTTGTTTTATAAAATCTAGCATACAAGCTGAAAATAACTTCCATTTAAAATGTGGTTCTTTACCTATACCTACAACAACATCCGTTTCTTGAGAAGGAATAGAAAAATAGTAAAATTCATTTACTGGCCATTCGATTACTCTTTCTCCTGATTTATCTAAACGCACTGTCGGACGAGTATCAGAAAATTCAAAGAAATTCTGTGAATCTATATAAGCAAATCGTTTAGCAGAATATTTTTTTATTAAGTATGTTGCTGCCTCTGTTGCAGATTCGGCCGCATCACTCCATCCTGAAAAAGCCATCAAGAGAACAGGATTTTTAAGAGTAGGTTTTTCGTCAAAAATTAAATTTTCGGATTCCATTTTTTCTCTAAATAAAAAAACATTAAAAAACCATTGTTATTCTACAACGGAAACAGATTTACAGCATCCTAAAATGTAAACTAGGGGCTCCTTATTTCTATCAATTGTTCGATGAAACATTTTCAAAACCGAGATTCGAATTAAAATCTGGTGATTTTTTATTTTGGAAATCTTGTTGAAGACGATTCCAGGAAGCAATATGTTGTGATGTATGATTCCTGAAATGTGGCATTACGTACCTTGCGAACAAATCAATAGAATGTCTTATATTCTCTTCTGAAGTCCACTCATGTGTAGTCATCATAAAACCACCAAATCCTCCTGTTTCTTTTATAAATTCCTCAATAGCACCAATTGCATCATCAGGTGTGCCAATTATCCATCGTCTATTCTTTGCACCAATTCTTGGTGTTATTTTATCAAATGGTTGTCCAGAATAATCTTCATATGCAGACTTAAATCCTATTGTTTTAAAATAATTCATTTCACGCGCAATACCTTCTTCTACTTCATCCCATGCTTTTTGACGATTTTCTGAGAGATAAACAGAGGTTACTACTCGCCAGTTATCTCTAGAAACAGAAGTCCCATGCTGTAAAGCAGATTTTTCTACTCTTGACCATTGATCAGAAAAACTAAGCTTTCCCTCTCTTGATTTTCCCGCCATTGAAAACAGGACACATCCATGTTTTCCAGCTAAATCAAGAGTTTCTTCACTTCCTGCAGTAGCAATACATATTGGAATTCTAGGTTTCTGAAAAGAATGTAATTGCAAGGCAATATCTTTCAACTTCCAAAATTTTCCATCAAAATCAAATGGCTCACTTTTATCAAGCAAATTTATAATAATTTCTAGAGACTCTTGCATCATGTCCCACATCACATCTGGATTAATTCTAAAGAGCCTTTTATCTGAAATAAGACTGCTTGGACCCACTCCTAACATTGCTCTTCCCATTGTAAGATGATCTAAAAAAACAATTCGCTCAGCAACATGATACGGATGATGAAACGGTAGATTTATGACTGACGTTCCCAATTTAATCCTCTTTGCAGTAGCAGATGCTTTCGCTAATGCCATTTCTGGACAGGGCATATTTTCCCAACCCCCAGAATGATGCTCTCCAATAAAAAATTCGTCAAATCCAAGCATGTCAGCGAAATTAACCAATCTTATATCTCTATCAAAAGCTAAAGAAGGATTTTCTTTAGGCTGATGAATCGGCATCATAAAAAAAGAAAATTTCAAAATATACTCCTTTATAAAAAGGGATCTTCTCTAAAAAAATAATTCTATTCGCTCTTGAGATTAAAAACTTCCGATAAAAGTTCATATGTTTTTAAACGTGCTTCAAACGAGTGCAAGGTATTTACAATAACTAATTCGTTAACTCCACATTTCTTTGAAAATTCTAGCAACTTTTCTTTAATTTGTTCTGGATTTCCAACTATAGTCCTTCTTCTTATGCTATCAGCAAAGTTACGCTCTAACTCAGTCCAATTATATGAAAGAGACTCGTCAGGAGTAGGTACACCCCCTCCTTCACCTCGTCTACTCCTGAGCATCATTAGAGGTCTACTTTCTGCTAAATATTTAGCTTCTTCTTCTGTTTCTGCACAAACAACAAAAATTGCTAGGCTGCATGAAGGTTCTCTATTTTCAGATGAAGGCTTAAAGTTTTTTTTATAATAATCCATTACCTGACTGGCCCCATTTCCACTAATAAAATGCGCGAAACAAAACGAAACTCCAAAATGTGAGGCAATAATTGCTCCCTGATCAGAAGAACCTAATAGCCACATCTGTGGAATGCTCTCTCCAACAGGCATCGCGGCAACTTTTTTAAATGGATGATCATCCTGAAGATCTCCAGACAGCCAACATCTAAGATCTCTTATTTTCTGAGGAAATCTATCTACGTTAAAATCATCAGAATTAAGTGATAATGCGGAAGAAGTTAAGCGATCCGCTCCAGGTGCACGACCCAGACCTAAATCAATTCTTCCAGGATAGATTGATTCAAGAACTCTGAAATTTTCTGCAACTTTTAAAGGGCTATAATGACTTAACATAACTCCTCCAGAACCTACTCGAATAGTTGAAGTCATAGAAGCCAGTTGTCCGATAAGAACTTCAGGAGACGTCCCAGCAAACATAGGATGGCTATGGTGCTCAGCTACCCAGAATCGATAGTAACCTAATTCTTCTGCTTTCTTTGCAAGAAGTAAAGTTTCCCTAATTGCATCAGAAGGGGTACAACCTTTACGAATTGGAGATTGATCTAAAACGCTCAAACGTAACATCGAATTGTCTTCCTAAGGTAATTTTTCTGGACGAATCTCTATGAAACTTTTCACACTGACAACATCTGTTATTCCACAAATTACATGAACGATTCTCTTTTTATTTTTTAGATTGTACGCCTCACCTATCAAAAAAACTTCACCTTCTATAGTTCGCCATTGAGTATTAAAAATTGAAGAATTGCCTAACGCTAAAAGTTTAAGTCTTATTGTTTGATTTATTAAAAAGTCACCTAATACGGAATGTCTATCATTAGATTCTCTTAAATTTACAATTTTTTTACATTCCCCACTCACCATATCATTAATTTTCTTTTCTTTTGTATAAGTAATTTCATTATATAATTTTTCTACATTAGGATAATTTAAAACATATTTTCGAATCTTTTTGTACATCAAATAATCTCTAGTTTTTCCAGTCAAAAGGACTTTTCGATTCCACACATCAACATTTACTTCTAAAAGAGTATTCGGATCTAAACCCATCAACCCTGAAACAATCCCTGAACGCATTGAGAAATCAAATATTTGTTCTTCGTGCTCTCTGTCTTCAACAATCTTCTCGGCTAAACCTACAAAAGCATACTGACAACCAGTAATGAAACAAAAAACAAGAATGAAAATAATTTTATAAAATGAAAAATTCATTTTATTTTCCAATATCATGAGACTAGGGATATTTCATATATCTATAAGGGCAAAAATGAAACCTGTTGCATATCAAAACCAAAAACGTCAATATACATGAAATTATTTTATTCATAAAATAGGTAACCTTATGACCCCAGAAAAAGATGCATTCGAAACAAGTTGGAAAATTCTTTTTAATGAAACTATTGACAAAGAATCACTTTCTGATATTCAAAAGATATGTATTGATTCACTAGAATCTGAAAAAAAGATTTCAGATTTCATTTCCTCCGATATTGAGCCAATGCATAAGATCCCAAATCAAATTCTTCTTGAAAAATAAAATGCAAAATATAACTAATTCTTACGCTTTCGAAATTGTTTCTTCCATAAAAAATCGGGAAATCAGTGCATTGGAGGTAGCTAATGCTTATCTTTCAAGATGCAAATCAATAGGCGAGAAACTCAACACATGGATAACTTTAGATGAAGAAACTATTATCTCTCGTGCAAATGAGATTGACAACCTAATAGAAACTGGCAAAAACCCTGGGGCTTTATGTGGAGTTCCCATAGGAATTAAAGATCTGATTGACATGGAAAATTACCCAACTACCTCTGGAAGTTTGATTGAGAAAAAAAATATAGCAAAATTTGATTCTACTATTGTTTCAAAATTAAAAGATGCTGGAGCAAATATATTTGGCAAGCTTAACCTTCATGAATTTGCTTTTGGACCAACTGGCCTTAACCCCCATTATGGAGATCAGAAAAATCCTTGGAATCCGGAGCATATGACAGGTGGTTCAAGTGGAGGATCAGGTAATAGTGTAGTCACTTCTCAAGTGCCAATTTCGATTGGCTCAGATACAGGAGGTTCAATTCGTATTCCTTCATCTCTATGCGGTTCTTATGGATTTAAACCTACCTTAGGATTAGTAAGTAAATTTCGTTGTATGCCTCTATCCTGGTCACTTGACACTTTTGGGCCACTATCAATGTCTATTGAGGATTGCGCTCTATTTATGTCAGTCACTGCTGGATTTGATCCACATGATTCGTTTTCTATTCATTCTGATCAGTTGAATTTCATTGATGAGTTAAAAAAGAACGATTTACACAAAATAAAAATAGGACACGCAAGAAGTTTTTATGAAAAAAACACAGACAAAAAAATCGTCACCAGAATGAATGAAATCCTACATCAAATTTCAGAATTAGGAATTGAGATTATAGAAATAGATATTCCTAACCTTGATTTGGCCTACGATGCATGTACTTCCATTATGGTTTCAGAGGCCGCTGCAGTACATGAAAAAAGAATGCGACATTTTGCAGATAAATATGACCCTCAAGTAATAGAAAGGATTAAACCTGGATTCTTCGTTCCTGCAACAACTTACATACAGTCACAACGATTTAGGCGAGAATGGGTTCAAAAAGTGACAGACAGGATTTTTACAAAAGTCGATGCTATTTTAGCTCCTACTACTCCAATCACAGCTCCTCTAAGAAGCGAACATAGTGTTTTTCTAAACGGCAAAAAGAAACAAACTAGAGGGCTACTCATCTCATTAACAAGGCTATGGAATTTTTACGGAGGACCTTCTATTTCTATGCCAATCGGGAACACAGAACACGGACTTCCATTTGGGGCTCAACTAATGGGACAAATACTAAGTGATGATAAACTCCTAGGAATAGCATATAGCTTACAACAAGAAAAAATTTGTGAGGCAAAAAGAATTTCTGAAATTTAGTGAATTCTTTTAAAAATTAACTCTTTACTGTGGCCTTGAGCCCATAGGACCCATAGGGAATCTATCGCATAACTCTCTTACATCATCGCGTATAGAAGATAATTTTCCTTCATTTTCTATATCGTCTAAGACATCAGATATCCAATTTCCAATAAGTTTTAATTCATTTTCTTTCATATTTCTCGAGGTAATAGCTGCAGTCCCAATTCTAACACCACTCGTAAATGCAGGCTTCCTAGTATCATATGGGATAGAATTTTTATTCACTGTGATGCCTGCTTTTCCTAAGGCAATTTCAGCTTTTTTGCCACTGAATCCAGCTTCTCTTAAATCCAATAAAATTAAATGATTATCGGTACCATCAGAAACTAGATTCAGACCTTTTTCAGATAAAACTGTTGCAAGTTTTTTAGAATTCTTCACTATTTGCGAAGCATAATTTTTAAATTCGTCAGTGGCGGCTTCTTTAAAAGCAACTGCTTTTCCCGCTATAACATGCATTAATGGACCACCTTGCA
>DFQF01000029.1 GCA_002377645.1 Nitrospinaceae bacterium UBA3496
ACAATGCGACAACGTAGATTTCTTCATAGAATTTTCTTTCTTTATATTCCTTTGTTTTTCTTTATGGCTTTTGCTCTTTTCCCTTATCTTTGGTTGACGATTTCGTCGTTTACTAGTGAAGAGAAACTTTATGATACCGACCAAAGCCCTTGGAGTTTTCATTCGTTTTCTTTAGAACACTACGTAGATTTGCTTGAAGATACTGAATTCTTAAGCTGGGTTTGGAATAGCCTTTTCGTAGGACTTGCATCCACAATTTTTTCTGTTTTTATAGGTGCATTAGCTGGATACGCGCTTGCTAGACTCCGTTTTAAAGGTTCTTCCTATCTTGGCATGGGCATCATAGTAACATATTTAGTTCCAGTATCTGTTCTATTTTTGCCTCTAGCGTATGTTTTTTATAATTGGGGATTAGTGGATACTAGATTAGCTCTCATTTTAGCGTATCCAACACATTTAATTCCATTTTGTACTTGGTTCATGTTGGGATATTTTAAAAATATACCTGCAGACTTAGAGGAGAGTGCAATGATAGATGGTTGCACCAGGATTCAGGCATTCTATAAAATTGCACTTCCACTTTCATTGCCAGGAGTTCTTGCTGCATCGATTTTTGCTTTTACATTCTCTTGGAATGAATTTTTATATGCTTTGACTTTTATAAGCACGGATGAATTGAAAACGATTCCTCAAGGTGTACACGGTCAGCTTGTGTTAGGCGATGCGTATTACTGGGGAAAGTTAATGGCCGCAACTTTTTTAGGTTCTCTCCCTATAGCTATTATTTACTCATTTTTAAGTGAATTTTTCGTTAAAGGACTTACGGAAGGCGCTTTAAAACAATAAGACTGATGTTTTTTTAAGACATCAGTCTTAAAATAGGAGGTTTGTTTTGGGTGAGCTAAAATTACAGGATCTCACGAAGAAATTTGGAGAAGTTACTGCAGTTAAGGATGTAAATTTGGAGATTAAGGATCAGGAATTTTTAGTCCTTTTAGGCCCATCCGGTTGTGGTAAGTCAACTACTTTAAGAATGATTGCTGGATTAGAAGATGCTACTGGTGGGGATATTTTTCTTGACGGTAGGAGATTAAATGATGTATTGCCACGTGATCGTAACATAGCAATGGTTTTTCAGAATTATGCGTTGTATCCACATAAAACAGTTTTCGATAATATGGCTTTCGGTCTCCAATTAAGGCGTGTTCCAAAGGATGAGATTCAAAGAAGAGTTCTTGAAGCGGCAAGTATTTTAGGTATTGAAGAACTGCTAAAAAGAAGACCTAAACAACTTTCAGGAGGACAAAGACAAAGAGTTGCAGTAGGAAGGGCTATTGTTAGGGATCCAGCTGTTTTTCTTTTTGATGAACCTTTGTCAAATTTGGACGCTAAACTTAGAGTCCAGACAAGAGTAGAACTCTTGAAGTTGCATAAAAGATTACAAGTGACATCCGTCTATGTAACTCATGATCAAATTGAAGCCATGACAATGGGAGATAGAATTGTTGTTATGCTTGATGCGACTATACAACAGGTTGGAACACCGATGGAAATTTACCAGAAACCAGCGAATCAATTTGTTGCTGGTTTTATCGGGAGTCCAGCAATGAATTTTAATGAAGTATCTATTAAGACAGTAGGCGATGATCTTTTACTTGAAGGCAAGGGATTTTCTTTCAAAGCAAATGAGTTACAAAAAAACTTAATTAAATCTTATCAGAAAAGTGAGGGTGTCTTTGGCATCAGACCTGAAGATATTGCAATTGTTGCTAGAGAAGATAATGCGGAGAACTCTTTTGGGGGAGTGGTTGAACTTGTAGAACCAGTTGGTTCTGATATTTTTCTCGAATTAGATGTTGAAGGAAGTGCATTTACGGCACGTGTTCCAACTAATGTTAAGACAGAAGTGGGAGAGAAACTTTATTTTGCTCCTATTAGTGATGGAATGCATTTGTTCGATATAGAATCGGGAATATCTGTTTTTTAATATTTGAGTCTATCCTTATCATTAAAATTTCTAGAATAATTTTATTGAAAATTTCATTTTAAAGTGGAGGTCTTTGTCCAATGTCTGAAAGAAAAGAACTAGGATTAGCTGTTGTAGGTTGCGGAGTTGTTGGACGTATGAGAGCAACTTTGGCAAAAGATTTTCCTGGTATAGGATGGATAGGTCTTACTGATATGAATCAGAAAGTAGGAGAAAATCTAAAAAAAGATATCCAGGCAGATTTTTTTACAACGGATTTAAAAGAATTGTTAAATCGACCTGAAGTTGATGCTGTTATAGTAGCAACTTCAACTTGGGCGCACGTTGAACCCTCTATTTTGGCGGCTGAACTTGGACATTCATTGATGATAGAAAAACCTTTAGCCACAGATGCCAGAGAATCTGCAAAGGTTTTAGAAACTATTAATACTAGCGGAGTAGATGCCGTAGTAGGGTATACACAACGTTTCCGTAGACGTTTCCTTGCGGTAAAGGAAAGAGTGGATAATGGTCAGATAGGAGATGTCACAGCAGCAGTTACACGGGCTTTTATGAATCGTATGGCTCCAACAGGAGAAGTTCGTTTGACAAAGGATCGACGTTTTCTGACTCCAATGGTTGTATCAGGGACTCACAGTTTAGACATGTGCATGTGGATAATGGGGCCATCTGCGAAACCAGTTTCCATATTTGCAAGGTCGACAGAAAAGATTTTGAGTGATCTAGGAACAAAAGATGCTACTTTCGGTGTTTTCACAATGGATAATGGTGCTATATGGAGTATGAATATTTGTTGGGCTTTGCCTAAAGCTTGGCCAGGAGCGGTGTATGGTTTGGAAATTGGAATTGTAGGTACAAAAGGTGTAGTAGATATAGAAGATACACATAGAGATGTTGTTATGGCATCAGAATTCTCTCAAGGACCTGCTTATAGACCGGAAGATTTCGTTATGGAAGCGGAAAGAAATGTTGATTTTTTAACAAGTTTTCCTCCTGGAGATATTTATGAAGGTGAATTGTGGGGACCAATGAGAGAAGAAACTAATTCTTGGTTCCAGAGGATATATTCTGGAAAAAATACTCCTCATGCGACGGCTTCGGAAGCGCATCGAAACTTGATGTTAACCATGGCAATGGATCTTTCTGCAAAGCGACAGTGTGAAATTCAACTACCTATAGACCCTGCAGAATTAATGTCTGGTCTTGAAGAATAAATTTTTAAAAAAATCCAAAATTAAATAAAGGCGAAAAGAAAATTTATGTTTAGTACAATTAAAGGATTATTAAGTCTAGAAACTAATAAAATTGTCGATGATCTAAAGCACCCATTTACCTGTCCTGATTCTGGAGGGACTCTGAAAGGCTTGTATGACTTAGCTTGGATTAATACAAGTGTAGATCGAGACGAGTTGAGGACAAGACCTTCAGGTATCTGGCGTTGGCATGAATTGCTGCCTGTGAGAGATCAAAAAAATATAGTTTCTCTTCATGAAGGAGATACTCCACTTATTCATGCTCAAGAGTTAGGGAAAGAACTGGCCCTAGATCGGTTATTTATACTCGACGAATCAAGGAATCCTACAGGTTCTTTTAAGGATCGGGGTGGGTCAGTGACTATAAGTAAGTGTAAGGAAGTTGGCATTGAACAAATTATTCTTCCATCTTCAGGCAATGCAGCTGCTTGCTTTAGTGCATATTGTGCAAGGGGAGGTTTGGATTTTATCGGTTTTGTAAGAGATGATAGTTCACAGGCACATTGTGTCCAGGTAGAAGCTTATGGAGCATTTACTTTTGTTGTTAACGCTGATCAGGGAGTTTGTGGAAGACTTGCAGAAGAAGTTTCTGAAGAATTGAAATGTTTGCATGCTACTTTGCCAAGAAACTTATATAGAGTTGAAGGCAAAAAAACTATTGCATATGAAATAGCAGAGAAGTTTGATTGGAAGGTGCCTGATCGAGTTATTTGTCCTACTGCTGGAGGAACTACTTGTATTGCACTTGAACAGGGATTTAGTGAACTTTTTGAACTAGGATGGATAGATCGGATTCCTGCGATTGATATCGTACAGTCTGATGGTTGTGCCCCTATAGTCGAATCTTTTCACTCCGGGGAAAAAGTAAAACCATGGGGGAAAGTAGACACGAAGTCAGCTGGTTTGACTAGTCCAAGTCCTGCATGTGGTGACAAAGTCGTTGAAATAGTTAAAAAAACTGGTGGAGATGCAGTTCAAGTTACCGATCAAATGAATTTAGATATGGAATTTCTTTTGGCGAAAAAAGAAGGTGTTTTTTTGCAACCTGCTTCTGCAGCATCTATAGCTAGCCTTACAAATCAAGCTAATAGAAAAAATAAACTTCAAAGAAGTGAGACTATCGTTTGTATAGGAACAGGTACAGGAAAGAATGCTATCGAGGTTGCAACCGAATATTTAGGGGAAACAAGAAGAATTGACCCTGATGTTAACGAATTTTTGAAAATATATAGAGAAAATAAATAACTATTTATCTTT
>DFQF01000048.1:0-17363 GCA_002377645.1 Nitrospinaceae bacterium UBA3496
CGGGATTCCCATCTGATTCTATTATTCCTAAAACTGAAATAATTCAGGGGCAATACATAAACACTTTATACACGCCTTTCGATATAACAAATGATTGGGAGGGCTATAGTCTCCATCTTGCCAAAAATCAACCAAAACTTTGTCCAAAGATTTTGTTTGTCGGACATGATTCGAGTGAAATAGAAAATATAACATTGATGTCTCTTGGTGGAGTTGTGAAGTTTATGAATGGAAATCCAAATTATCTATTATTGGGAAAAGATAATATTGGCTTCTTATCAAATTACTGGGATAAAGAGAGGCCAGAATGGATTGGTTTTAATTTATATACCGGACTTACTGACTTTGTCTTTGAGTGGATAAAGAAATATAAAATGGAAAGAGCGAGCGAAATTTTAAGTAAAAAGATAACAGATTTTGAATTTGCGGATAAAACTCTAAAAGAGATGGTTAAAGAATCAAATGGACCAATTTACGATGGAGATACTGTAATTTATTCTCCTCTCATAATTGGAGGTCATTATAACAACTATAATTTTAGAGACTCTTGGCTAGAAGGGGGTGATTTTGTAGTTAGAGGAAAAGGGATAAATATTTTGAGAGATATTCTTTTGGGAAGTTTTGAGCCTGGTGTTTATCATGATCCGATGCCTTATTCAAATATTCCTAGAATGGATCGTGAAAACTTTTACAGAGATACATTTGAATTTTCTGATAAAACTAAAAGGTACGCATTAAGCAAGGTGAAATCGGTTTTGACTGCTCTGGGTTGTAGTTATTCATGTTCGTATTGTTATATCAGTTCACTGATAAATAATTTAAAAGAAGCGTATAAAGGAAAAGGAATTGCTCCTCCGAGTATCATACAAGATAGACCGATTGAAACTCTTATGAATGAAGGTAAAGATATTCTGAAATTAGACGATGAATATGGAGTTAGCACAAAATCGATTTTTGATCAGGCAGACATTTCCTTGAATAATCTTGAATGGTGGGAAGAACTCAGTGAAAGGTGGATGGATGAAGTAGGTATCCCTTTTTATATTCAAGCTAGACCTGCAATGTTATCTGGGAAAAAAGGAATACGGAGAATACAAAAGATATCTGAGAAAGGTTTGATTTCGGGAATTTCTATGGCGATAGAGTCAGGGGATCCGAAGGTTAGGAGTCTTCTTTTGGATCGCCATGAAAATAATAAAACTATTTTAGATGCAATAAAAAATGTGAAAAAATTTAAAGTACCACTTAGAACCCAGTCAATAGTTGGTTTGCCAGTTTTAAAACCTCCCTCCTCATTCGATCCTTCTAAATGCCAAGTTTCTCTCCTGGATAAAGATGGCGCAGAGCATTATTACGAAGATCCTATAGAAGAATCTTTGAAATGTCTTGAATTAGTGTGCAGTTCAGATTTTAAAAAAGAAGATTATTACTGGAACGCTATATATTCCCCGTTTGCTGGGACACCTCTGGGTGATTATACTATTGAAGCAGGTTTCGCTACAGCAGATACAGCTTCTGATGCTTATCTTTTCAGCGTTGACAGTGGTCTGAATTGTTTTAGTGGGATTACTTCAGAAAGGCAACTGGCGTTTAGTCGCACTTCAAATTTTTTTGCACACTTTGTAAATGGAAAGAATCTAATGACCTCTTTTTTATATGGAAGAGCCAATTTTGACTTGGACACTTTTTCTTTTTTTGTTGAAGATAATGTTAGTTTAAGTGACAGTGTTCCCCCTAGAACGAAAGAAGAAATTATCCCTAATGTAACTGAAAAATTATTGAAAGAATTTTTCAGTTACGCATACTCCGGAGAGAATAATAAAGAGTTTTTGGAAATAAATTTAAGACTGACAAAATATTATCTGTCTCTCTTAGATAGTTTATTTCTAGCTGCAAAAGTGGCAAACAAATTTTTTGATCTCAAGGAAGAGAAAAAGAATTTTGGGATCATTGAACTTAGTCGAGTAGAACGTTTACATTATTATGATAATAGCTATAAGATGACTTATATGCCCGAAAGATTCTCTGAATTTTTGACACCTTTGGTCCAGAAAAATGCTAATTGATTTCTAAAAGCATTGATTATGAAAGGAGGAATGAATGGATAAGCCTTTAGTGGCGCAGAAATCGCCTTATATGTATAAGGCAGATAAAGATGAAAAAGTTGCTTGGTGTTCATGTGGAAAAAGCACTAAACAACCATTTTGTGATGGTTCTCATAAGGGGAGTGGATTTAAGCCTTTGATTTACGACATGAAGTCTGGTCAGGGATGTGCTTTCTGTGGATGTAAACAAACTAAGAATTCTCCAATGTGTGATGGTTCTCATTCTAAAATAGATTAGTTCTAAATGTTGAGAGGAGTTGCTAGTGAAAGAAAAGTTGAAAGGAGTTATGGGTGCGCCTATTACCCCTTTTACAGAAGAAAATAAAGTTGACTTTGATATTTTTTCTAAGCAGATCAACTTTCTAATCGAAAATGGAATTAGAATGATTTCACATCCTATGCACATAGGAGAATCTATAAATTTAAGCGAAAAAGAACAAAAAGATTTAGTTGATTGTTTGGTTGATTCTGCTGACAATCGAGTTCCCGTTTTTGTAAATGTAAGTAAAGCAGGTACAGATCTTGCTAGAGAACTTGCATTTTATAGCCAAAGAGCAGGAGCTTCTGGTGTTATTTTACTCCCACCATATCACTGGAAACCGACACAAGAAGGTCTATTTGAACATTTTGTTAGTGTTGTAGGTGATCTAGATATAGATTTCATCGCATATAATAATCCCAAGAATGTTCAGGTAGAAATTGGAATAGATTTACTAAAAAGATTGATTGAAAAATTACCCAATTTTATTGGATTAAAAGATGCGACTTTCCATATGGGATTTTTTACTGAAGCATGTAGGGTAACGAAGGATTTAAATCCGAACTTTTCTATTTTTACAGGGGTAGAGTATCTTCTTACTTCCATGCCTGTAGGCGGTTGTGGTTGTTATTCTGCTTGTTCTGAAGTAGCTCCAAAACTAGTTAATAGGCTCTTTGATGCTTGTGAAAATCTAAACATTGTAGAGGCCCGTGAATTACAATTTAAAGTAAAGCAACTATTAGAATTGTTGAATGAAAATCATCTTCGATATCCTGTAGGGATAAAATACGCGATGGAGTGTTTGCAAAGGCCAGTTGGTCTTACTAGGAAGCCTATAATGCCACTAAATGATCAGGAAAAAAAAGATATTGAAGATTTATTAGACAAACTCGATATTTATAATACCGAGAAGATAGGATGGTAAGAGAATTGTCGTTTATATAATTCTATACTAGACATAAATTGCTAACAGAACTTATAATGCAATTCATATTTATTAAATTGAATGGTTTTCTTTGGAGGATTTAGAAGATGGCTCCTGACTCCGCAGTCGGAACAAATACAATTTTAGAACTTAAAGATTTACATACACATTTCCATACACCTGAGGGTGTAGTTAGGGCCGTGGATGGAGTAACATATTCTCTAAAATCTGGAGAAACCTTAGGAGTAGTGGGTGAATCTGGCTGTGGTAAAAGTGTAACAGCTCTTTCTATTTTGAATTTGGTTCCTCAGCCTCCAGGACGTATTTTTGGAGATGGTATTTTGTTTGAGGGAAGGGACCTTACGAAACTAGAACCGAAAGAAATGCGGGCTATTCGTGGCAATAATATTGCGATGATTTTTCAGGAACCTATGACGAGTTTAAATCCTGTTTTCACAATTGGGTTTCAGATTTCAGAGGCAGTAATGTTGCATCAGGGATTAAAAAAGAAAGAAGCTATGGATAGGGCTGCAGAGATGCTTGATCTAGTCGGGATTCCACTTCCCAGACAACGTGTTAGAGAATATCCTCATCAACTTTCAGGAGGAATGAGACAGAGGGCTATGATAGCAATGGCACTTTCCTGTAATCCTAAGATTCTATTAGCAGATGAGCCTACAACTGCGTTGGATGTTACGATTCAAGCTCAGATTCTTGATTTGATGATGAAACTGAAAGAAGAATTCGGAACGGCAATAGTTCTAATAACTCATGATCTAGGTTTAGTTGCAGAGACTTGCGAAAGAGTTGTCGTTATGTACGCCGGAAAAGTAGTTGAAGAAGCTCCCATTAAAGAAATTTTTGGCAACCCTTTACACCCTTATACGCAGGGATTGTTGGGTTCTGTTCCTACTCTTGAAAAAGATAGATCTACAGGCCGAGTAGATCGGGTTCGTTTACAAGAGATTCCAGGTATTGTTCCTTCACTTAATTTGCTACCCAGTGGTTGTAGCTTCAATCCTAGATGTAAAGATGTTATGGATAAATGTCATGAACAGGAGCCAGAATTAAAAGAAGTTTCTCCTGGGCATTTTGTGCGGTGTCTCCTACACTAAGTAGTATGCTTTAATCGATTCCTAATTTTAGCATTTACGAAGTACAGAGTCTTTTTCTAAATTTTATATTCATACGAAGACGCAGAATAAGTAGCGAAATAGGTCAAATCTTATACCAATTATTATTCGGGACTCTAGGCAGTAGGTTCTTCTTTTAATCCACAGAAAAACTCATAATCTATTAGTTCAGTAATAGAGGGGCTATCTCCACATACAGGGCATGCAGGATCTCTTCTTACTTTTAAAGTTCTAAATTGAGATTTTGTAGCATTATACAAAAGAAGTTTTCCAACTAGGGTTTCACCAAAACCAACTAGAAGTTTAACGACTTCGGTTGCCTGAATACTACCCATAGTTCCACAAAGAGCACCTAAAACGCCAGCATCCTGACAACTAGGAACCATACCTGGTGGTGGAGGTTCAGGATATAAGCACCTGTAGCAAGGACCACCTTCTGATGGGTGATATACGGTAGCTTGACCTTCAAATTTAAAAATTGAAGCATCTACTATAGGTTTCCCTAAAAAAACGGAAGCGTCATTAACTAGATATCTTGTTGGAAAATTATCAGCTCCGTTTACAATCACATCATAATTTTTGAAAATTTCTAATGCATTGCTCCTGTTAAGCCTTTCTTCAATAGTAATAACATTAATATCAGGATTCAATTCGTTGATAGTAGTCTTTGCACTTTCAACTTTTGATGTTCCTACTCTCGTATTGTTATGGATAATTTGACGTTGTAGGTTACTCATATCTACTACATCTAGATCTATAATTCCGATTGTTCCAACTCCGGCAGCAGCTAAATAAAGTGCTGTAGGACTTCCGAGACCACCTGCACCAACAAGAAGTACACTTGAATCTAGTAACTTAGATTGACCTTTTTCACCAATCTGACTTAGTAAAAAATGTCTGCTATACCTGTTAAGTTGTTCATTAGACATTTGTTTATCTACCTGTACAGGATGTCCTAGATCTTTCCACTTTCCATAGCCGCCTTCCATAGAAAGAACGTTGTCATAACCCATATCTTTCATTACTTGTGCAGCGAAAAGTGAACGAACTCCACCCGCACAATAGGCCACGATTGGAGTTGAACGATCTGGTACTACTTGTTCAATTTTTAATTCCAGGAATCCACGACTCACATGTTCAGCACCTGAAATATAGCCTGCTCTATATTCATCTGGTTCTCTAACATCAATAAGTGCAAGATTTTCTCCAGAATCTAATCTGCTTTTTACATCATCTGCAGTTATTTCTGGTATCTGATTTCTTGCCTCATCTAGTAGTTCTCTTCCACTTTTAGTCATCAAAATTTCCCCTAAAAGACTTTATTCTCAAAAATTTAAAAACAAAAAAATCAAACAGACGCAATTCTAGAGAGAACTTAAAAGAGTTGCAAGTAAAAAAAGACGATTAATTTTTTATACCCGACTAAAAGAGTGTGTAATTATGTATGTTTTATGAAATTTACTATTGCAAATCATTTATTATTCTTGAATGGCACCGCTTTTGTCAAAAAATTCGAGAATAGCATTTTGATCTGAGTCTCCATAACCTAAAGCAGCTGCGGACATATATATTTGTCTTGTGATTGCCGATATTGGAATTGGCATTTTTAAGTCTTCCGCCATTGCCGTAATCATTCTGAGATCCTTGAGCATTAAATTTGTTCTAAATGTTGGAGTGTAATCTTTTTCAGCAAGTGGAGTGCCCTTATAAGTTAACATTTTTGGGATAACGCTATTCTTTAGGAATTCCATTATAGTATTTGCATCTAAGCCTGCTTTTTTCCCCAATGAAAGTGCTTCGGCAAAAACTGCTAAGTGTCCTGAAAAAACATGATTGGTTACTAATTTCATTTTTAGTCCTGCGCCATTTTCTCCTATGTAATGAACCGATTCCCCAATAACTTCAAGAACATCTTTATGTTTTTCTAATCCCTTTTTGTCTCCTCCTACCATAATTGCGAGCGTTCCTTCAATAGCATGAGGAGCACTTCCACTTACAGGAGTGTCTAGAAAGAAAACTCCTTTTCTTTTTGCTTCTTCCGCAATTTTGATACTTCCTTCAGGTGTAATAGTTGAAAGGTCAAAGCAAACTGTATCCTCAGAAGCACTAATAAGAGCACCTTTTTCGCCTAAGTAAGCTTCGGACACATCATCTGTTTCAGGAACAGAACTCAGTATTACATCAACATCTTTACATGCTTCTGCAGGCGAAGAAAAAATATTTATCCCATTTTTCTGGGCTTTTTGGCATGCTTGTTCAAAGGGGTCGTAGCCGTTAACTTCATAACCTGCCTTCGTAATATTATTTGCCATTGCACCCCCCATGGTGCCTAATCCTAGAAATGCTATTTTTTTACTCATATTTTTTCTCCTTATAGGCAGTGCTAAAACAATAATTTCTAATATTCCTATTTCTTAAACACTGCTTTCTCCACCATAAACTTTATGTCTGGGTCTATCTTTTAATACTTCTGCTTTCCCCCAATCTGTGACGTTTTTAAATGCATCGCTTTTGATAAATGCCGTAAAATGATCTTTCGTTTCCCATTCTGATATTATTGTATAGGAGTTTGGTTTTTTTACTTGATGATAAAGCAAACTTTGTACATGTCCTGGGAGTTCTTGTAGTACATTCGAAACAACTTCGAATTTTTCTTCGAAAATATGTTCTTTCCCTTCTATAATTTCATAATACATGCCAACAGTAATCACGATTTCTCCTTCTATGATTAAAATTTATAAATATTTTTCAGTCAATTTATCAAAGTCTTCCTTGCCCAATAAATCATTGTATTCTTTAAAAGTAGACATCAAATGCTTTTTTGAATCTACTGAATTATCTTTTTTTAGAGTAGTAAGAATATTAAAAATTGATTTTAAATATGTACATCTAATAATTCCAGGAAAGATAATCAATTTAAAACCCATTTCACCTAATTCTTCAACTGTAAAAGCAGGTTCTGCTCTAGATTCGTCAACTGTGGTTGCGTATTTTCCGGGAACATTGCGACTAATATTTTCAAAGTCTTCTGCGGATCCCTCTATTTCTATAAACGTAAGATCTGCTCCTATTTCATGAAAAAGAGTCGCTCTTTTAATTGCTTCTTCTATCCCGTGTTCAGTAGCAGCATCAGTTCTAGCAATAATTAAAAGGTTATCGTCTTTTCTTGTATCTAACGCTGCCTTTAGCTTCCCAAGTTGTTCATTGATAGGTACTACAGGTTTTGATCCCGGGAAATGTCCACAATGTTTTGGTGTGATTTGATCTTCAAGCTGAATACACGATACACCCGCAGATTCAAGTTCCTGTACTGTTCTTATAACATTTAAAGCATTACCGTAACCCGTGTCTGCATCAGCTATCAAAGGGATATTGGTAGCTTTAGTAATATTGCTGCAAATTGAAGTTATCTGACTCATCGTCACTAGTCCAATGTCTGGTTGCCCTAGAGTAGTTGCAGATGCTCCATTACCTGAAAGGTAATTTGCTTGGAAGCCCGCTTTTTCAACAATTTTTGCACTAAATGCATCTATACATGCAGGAACAACAATTGGTGATTTACCTTCTATCAAATTACGAAGTTTTTTATTTTTTTCTTCCATTTGTTTCCTAATAATTTAAGTGAAAGATTTATTAGACGTTCTCCTAAACTCTATTTTATGTCAAGTATTAGTAATAAAAGTATAATTTATAAATTAGTTAAAGTATGATTTATTTTGTTTTTTTGATTTCTTCTAAAGTTTGTTGAATTTTGCTTACATAATTTTAGCAATTTTTTTCGGAGAACGGTGTAAAATGTCTCTTATTCATAACGCCGCATCTAATTCTCTATGGGTTTTCCTTGGAAGAGTATCTGAGAGGGTTGTAAGACTTGTTGTTGTAATGTATTTAGCTAGAATTATTGGCCCAAGTAAATTTGGAATTTATACTTTAGCATTTGCAATTGCCGAATTTGCATCGGTAATTGCGGAAGTAGGAATGCAGAGGATTATTGTTAGGGAAATTGCTTCTGATTCAGAAAATTCTTCGAAAATTTTTGGCAGTGGTCTGATTCTTAGAATGGTTTTCTCTTTTATTAGTTGGCTTGTAATTTGTGTAGTTGCGATATTATTTGTTACATCTCCTCTAGAGCGTTGGTCTATACTTTCAGCTTCTTTAATTGTTTTCTTTTCGTTTCGAGTAGCATCTTTAAGACAAATTTTCGATGCACCATATGAAGCAAAGCTAGAGATGGCTTTACCTTCTTTGATTTTTGTTTCAAGTGAATTACTTGCGGGTATGTCAATAGTTCTTTTTGCGAGTATGAGTTTTTCTATTACTTCTATAATTTTCATTGAACTTCTGTGTCTTGGAATTGGATCTGTGGTCTTGTTTTTTTGCTCAATAAAAAAATTAAAACCAAACTGGAATGTTGATTTTACTATGTGGAAACGTTTGCTCCGTTTTTCTTATCCAATTGCTATAACGAATTTTCTCCTAATTGGATACACTCGCGGCGATTTTTTGATTTTAGATTGGATGAAGGATGCCGAATCAGTTGGAATATATTCTGCGGCTATAAGGTTGACGGGTTCCCTTCAAATTTTTCCGATGGCTATAACTACCTCTCTTTTGCCGATTATCAGTTATAAATTTATTTCTTCTGAGAAAGAAAGAATAGAGGATATTTATAAAGGCATCTTTTCAATTTTACTCGTGTTTGGAATGTTTATTGGTCTTTCTATAACATTTGTTTCTTCGGAAATAATAGATTTGACATATGGTTCGCAATATAAAGGTGCATTCCTCCCTTTGCAGATTTCAGGATGGACGCAGTTTTGTAGTTTTTTGTTATATTTGCTCACAACCATGATAATTGGAATGGGATATGAAAAATATTTCATGTTTTATGGAGCATCACTTTTTACATTAAAAATAATTCTAAATATTATTTTAATTCCAGATTATGATTATATTGGCGTAAGCATTTCTTCGTTAATTACCGAGTTCATTTTATTGGTAGTTCTAATTCTTTTCCTTTCAAAAAAAGTTGCATATCCTTGTATTAAATCAATTGTAGTTGTTGTTTTTAGTACTTTATTGGCATGGTTGATTTCTAGTTATGTGACAGATGTATCTTATCTACAACTTTTGTTGGGATTTTTTGTGTATTTTTCTTTAGTTCTTGTTTTTGGAGGAATTACACCCGCAGGTTTAAATTCTGTTCAGCGTCTTTTGAAATGGAATTAATTAAAAAGTTAGATATATAAGCACTTTCAAGGGAAATATTTTGACTAAGACAAAAACAAGAAAATACAGTTATAAGAAATTTCTCCCTAGATTTTGTTTTATGATTTTGGATTATTTTGGAGATATATTCTTTTCGAGAAAAAATAATCTTCCTGAACAAATATCTCATATTCTAGTTTTTCGACCTGATCATTTAGGAGATATGGTTTTTTCTATTCCTTCTTTGGAAATTCTCAAAGATAGGTTTCCTAATGCTAAAATTGATATTGTAATAGGACCTTGGTCTTTTTCACTTATAAAAAATATTGAACAATTTAATAGTAATAATTTTCATTTTTTGGAATTTCCTTGTCCATGGCTTAAACGTCCTAAAACTATTAAGTTTGGTTTTTTCTCCATACTTCAACTCGTTAGACTGCTGAAGGCTCGAATGAAAGTAATAGGGAAAACTTATGATATTGCGATTGATCTAAGGGGGGATTTCCAATTGATTTTAGCTTCTAAAATGGCAGGCATCCCTTTTTTATCTGGTCGAGGTTCGACAGGGTTAGGTTTTCTTCTTGATATAGACGTTCCAAATTATGAAGATAAACATTTGGTTGAAAGCAATTTAAATCTTTTAGAGAAAACGGGGCTCGGTAAATTTCCTTTTAGAAATCCACAAATAAAAATTACAGAGAAAAATATAAATAAAACTAGATCCTTACTCAAAGATAATAGGGTAGATTTTTCAAAACCAATTATCGCTATTCACCCAGGGGCGGGCCTTGCAGAAAAAAGATGGCCATGTGAAAAATTAGCGGTGTTGATAGAAATGATTTTTGCTAAGAAAGAATTGCAAGTCATTTTAATTGGTGGCCCTTCAGATGGGATTCTTGTTAAACAGATATTTGATTATCTGCCTAGTTCCCTAAAACAAAAAGTAATTGATTTATCTGGTCAGGTCGATTGCATTGGTACTTTTATGGGGGTTGTAAAAAACATAAGTTTATATATTGGCAATGATTCTGGTCCTACGCATATAGCATCTGCCATAAACATACCTGTGATTTGCATTTTTCAGGGAGTAAACGATCCTGTTATTTGTCGCCCTCTTGGAGACTCTGCGTTTGTAGTGTCAGTAGAATCTGCAAACGAAAACAAACTGCTTAAGGAATATCCTTCTCCTTCTATTGAAGATGTTTATGAGGTGGTAATTCGATGCGTATAGGGATTGATTCTCGCATGATATCTATGACTGGAATAGGTACTTACTTAAGGAATTTAATAGATGGTATTGGGGAGTTAGATAAAGAAAACGAGTTTGTTTTATTTATGCATCCCTCCGATATTGAAAATTTTAAATCACCCGGAACAAACTTTAAAGTTGTGCCTTCTAAGTCGTCACCTTATTCAGTTTCTGAACAAATTCTATTTCCAAAGTTAGTAAGTAACTTTGGACTTGATTTAATCCATTATCCTCATTATTTTCAGCCTTTTTTTGGTGTTACACCTGTAGTTGTTACTATACATGATATGATACACCAGATTTTTCCACACTTCTGTCCATCATATCTCCATTGGAAAATTTCATGGTTAATGATTAAGAGAGTAGTGAAAAAATCGAGAATAATATTAACAGTTTCTCAAAATTCCGCTCAGGATATTAATGAGAGACTTCATATTGGGGATGAAAAAGTAAGGGTAATATATAATTCTTTGCCCAAAAATTGGGAAAGGAATAAAATTAAAGAAATCCCTGTAAAACTAAAAGATTTTCTTACTGAAAGAACTTATTTTCTTTATGTAGGGAATCATAAATTACACAAAAATATTCCACTTTTACTTCAAGCGTTCTCCAATTTAAGAAAAATGAATAAACAAATTTGTTTGGTGTTAACTGGTGAAAATAAGCGTTTTAAAAAACTTATTTCTAGTCTTTCTATAGAGTCATCCGTTTATTTTCTTGGAAAAATTGACTTGGATGTTCTCCAGGCGATCTACTCTAATGCACATGCATTGGTTTTGCCTTCATTATATGAAGGATTTGGTTTGCCCGCATTAGAGGCGATGAGTTTGGGTATACCCCCCATTGTTTCTGATGCAGGTTCTTTACCGGAAGTAGTTGGAGATGCGGGGATAGTTTTTCCTGTTTCTGATATGCAAGTTCTAGAAAATCAAATGCTCAGATTACTTGAAGATGTTAAATTGAGAGAAGAACTTTCTAAGAAATGTTTAGAAAGAGCAGCGTCTTTTTCTATATTAGAGTCTGCAAGTCAAACTTTATCTGCATATAAAGATGCAATAGAAAATTATAGGGGATAATTATTTGCGAGTAGCAATTATACATGACTGGCTCACGGGGATGAGAGGTGGTGAAAACTGTTTGGAAGTTTTTTGTGAAATTTTCCCAAAAGCTGATCTTTTTACATTGATTCATATTCCAGGGTCAGTATCTCCGAAAATAGAAAAATTTAATATAAAAACTAGTTTCCTTCAGCATATTCCTATGTCCTATACACGCTATAGGGAAATGCTTCCCTTAATGCCAAGTGCAATACGATCTTTTGAACTAAGAGATTATGATTTTATTCTTTCAAGTAGTCATTGTGTAGCAAAGGGAGTTTTGGGAGGTCCAAATACATTCCATCTTTCTTATTGTTATACTCCGATGAGATATGCTTGGAGTGCGTATGATGAGTATTTCGGAAATGATAGGTTGAATTGGCCTATGACTTACTTAGTTCCAAAGATAATGAAATATTTAAGACGTTGGGATTTTGAATCTAATTCTGGAGTAAGCGATTTTGTTGCAATAAGTCATACGGTTTCTGAAAGGATAAAGAAATATTATGGAAGAAATTCAGAGATTCTATATTGTCCCGTAGATACAGATTTGTTTCAGTCAACTAGTAGTTCTACTGAAAATTATTATCTTGTTGTTTCAGCATTTGCTCCATATAAAAGGATTGATCTTGCGGTTAAGGCATTTAACATTTTAGGGTTACCTTTAAAAATTGTAGGAGGAGGTCAAGATTTTGAGGCTATTCGTAGAATAGCAAATCCTAATATAGAATTTTTAGGATGGAAAACTGGAAAACCTCTTGTAGATCTTTATTCAAAATGTCGAGCTTTTATTTTTCCTGGAGAGGAAGATTTTGGGATTACACCATTAGAAGCACAGGCTTGTGGAAGACCTGTTATCGCTTTAGGTGCTGGAGGTGCTCTTGAGACTGTGATAGGAGTAAATAGTGAAAATTATTCTATACCGATGGGAAGAAATACCTCACGTCATATGCAAAGTGATCCTACAGGTCTTTTCTTTAAAAATCCTGAGGTAGAAGATTTAGTGGGAGCTATAGAGTACTTTGAGAAAAATGAAAATTATTTTAGTTCCGAAAGTGCTAGATCTCAGGCAGAACACTTTAGCCGTCATAAGTTCAAGAATGATGCACAGGAAATGTTTATGAATGCATTTGAACTATTTAAGTCAAGAAACAAAGACTGATTTTAAAGGGGATTCTCTTTGATCCTGAAACGATATGGTCAACTAAATGTTTTTTTGTTATGTGTTTCTGACATAATTGCTCTGATTTCTGCATGGGTCTCCTCATTTTATCTTCGTTTCATAGTCGAAATCATTCCAGTCCGGCTTGGACATCCTGATTTTTTTGATTATCTTATTCTTTTGCCTTTTGCTCTATTCTCTTGGTTTGTATCTGCAAGGATTACACATCTTTACGAATTTAGAATTGGTTTAAAGAGTTCGCAAGAAATTCTTCGTTTGTCAGCAACAATTTTTCTAACTGTTCTATTAATTATTGCTATCACTTTTTTCTATAGAGAAATCACATATAGCCGAGTTATGTTTGCACTTTTTCTAATGATAAGTCCTATATTTTTATTCTTAATACGACGATTGTTCTGGTCATTGATACGTCGTTTTCGAAGACTTGAAATTGATATAAAAAGAATACTTGTAATTGGAACTTCCTCCTTGGCAAATAGGGTTGTAGATCAACTTGAGGAATTTCGATATTTAGGATTTCAGATTATTGGTTATATTTCTGAACATGAATCATCTTCTGATTCCATAGGAAATTTGCCAGTACTGGGTTCTTTATCTGAAGTTAAGGACATAGTTGAAAAAGAAAAAATTGCTGAAGTCTATGTTGCTCTTACAACGGATTTTAACACTGAACGTGAAAATTTGCTTAAATCATTAAGTGATTCAAGTGTTGATCTCAGATTAGTTCCAGACTTAGTTGAACATATGAGATTAAATGCAGGAATAGAACAATTAGGGGGACTCCCTGTAATCTTATTATCTCAATCTCCTCTTTTCGGTTGGAATACTTTCCTTAAACGTTTGATGGATTTAATTCTTGCATTTTTGCTTGTTGTAGTTTTATCTCCAATTTTGTTTCTTATTGCACTATTCGTTAAGCTTGGTAGCAAGGGCCCGATTTTTTATGTGCAAGAGAGAATGGGTTTGGACGGAGTATCTTTTCAGATGTATAAATTTCGATCCATGAAAATTAATGCTGAATCAGAAACTGGTCCAGTATGGGCAAAATCCGATGATAATAGAAGGACTTTCTTGGGAACCTTTCTTAGAAAATTGAATCTGGATGAACTTCCTCAATTATTCAATGTATTAAGAGGAGAGATGAGTCTAGTAGGACCGAGACCAGAAAGACCTTTTTTTGTTGAGCAATTTAGAAGTACTGTCCCTAGGTATATGTTGAGACATAAAATGAAAAGTGGGATTACTGGCTGGGCACAGGTTAATGGCTGGAGAGGAGATACTTCTCTGGAAAAAAGGATTGAATTCGACTTGTTTTATATAGAAAATTGGTCAGTTGGATTTGATTTGAAAATTTTATGGCTTACTCTATGGAAGAGCTTTTTGGATAAAAATGCTTATTAAAAAGAGATAAAAACTCATTCTTGGTGTTGATATGAAAACTCTAGGTGTTATTCCGGTAAGATGGTCTTCATCTCGTTTCCCTGGAAAACCGCTTGTAGATATATGTGGAAAGACCATGATTGAGCATGTTTACAGGAGGGTTTCCCGTTCAAAACTAATTGACGAGTTAATTGTTGCTACAGATGATAAGAGAATTTTTGATGAAGTGAAAAGTTTTGGAGGTTTGGTAAAAATGACTTCATCATCTCATGAGAGTGGGACTGATAGAGTAGCAGAGATTGCTGGTAATCCTGAAAACAAAGATTTTTCAATTATTGTTAATATCCAAGGTGATGAGCCATTCATAGACTCTAATTCAATTGATGCTGCTATCAAGTTGATGTTAAAGAATCAAGAAATTGAGATTGTTACTATGGCAGTAAAGATTTCGTCATTAACAGATTTTATTGATTCTAATGTTGTGAAAGTTGTTTTTGATAAGAATATGAAGGCGTTATATTTTTCAAGGGCACCAATTCCTTGTGTAAGAGATTTGATGAGTTCTGATAATTCGTATAATGTAATGAAGTTGTCTAGTGAAGAGATGTTTGGAAATTTTTTTAAACACCTTGGTTTGTATGTTTACCAGAAAAAAGTTCTCGATAGGTTTTCAAAATTACCAAAAGCAGTTATTGAAGAGCAAGAATCACTAGAACAATTACGAGCATTAAATGATGGAATGAATATTGTGATAGTAGAATCGGCGATAGATTCTATTGGCATAGATACTCCTGAAGATCTAAAAAGAATATTTGAAGATGAAAAAATGAAAGTTGTAATTCATGAGGAGATAGCAAGTTGGCAAAGTATATCTTCGTAACTGGTGGTGTTTTAAGTTCTCTAGGAAAAGGACTAGCTTGTGCTTCAATAGGGGCTTTATTGGAAGCTAGAGGGTTGACTTTAAACCTCCAAAAATTCGATCCATATTTAAATGTAGATCCTGGTACTATGAGTCCATTTCAGCACGGAGAAGTTTTTGTGACTGATGATGGTGCAGAAACAGATCTAGATTTAGGGCATTACGAAAGGTTTACACATGCAAAGATGGGGAAAGTAAATAACTTTACAGCAGGAAAGATATATTACAACGTAATTAGTAAAGAACGTTCTGGAGATTATTTGGGAAGAACTGTTCAAGTAATTCCGCATGTTACTAATGAAATACAGGATTGTTTTAAAGCTGCAGATCAGGGGCAAGATGTTGTTATTTGTGAGATTGGTGGTACTGTTGGTGATATTGAGAGCTTGCCCTTTCTTGAAGCGATTAGACAGTTCCGAAATGAAATGCAGCAGAATGATGTTGTACATGTCCATGTGACCTTAGTTCCCTTTATTAAGACCTCGGAAGAATTGAAAACTAAACCTACTCAGCATTCTGTAATGAAACTCAGAGAAATAGGTATACAACCAGATATTTTACTTTGTCGGACAGAGATGCCTCTAGAAAATGACTTAAAGGAAAAAATTTCTTTGTTTTGTAATGTTTCACCTGAAGCCGTTATAACTGCTGTCGATGTTGATTCCATATATGAAGTCCCTTTGAAATTTAACGAAGAGGGATTAGATGGGATTCTTGTTGAATTATTACGATTAAAGACAAAAAATCCAGATTTAGGTTTTTGGGAAAATTTTGTAAAAAAGACTAGCGAATGTGAAGTTATTGTCAAAATAGGTATTGTTGGTAAATACGTCGATTTAAAAGAATCATATAAATCTCTTTCAGAAGCTTTGTCACATGCAGCTTTTTCATCTGATGTCCGTTTACAAATTTCTTATATTGACAGCGAAGAAATTGAAAATAAAGGAGCTGAAAACTTGCTCGGGGAAGTTGATGGAATTTTAATCCCTGGAGGTTTTGGAGAAAGAGGTTTCGAGGGAATGATAATGGCTTCTAAATACGCCAGAGAAAAAAAAGTCCCTTTCCTTGGTATTTGTCTGGGTATGCAATGTGCGGTAGTTGAATTTTCTAGAAATGTTTGTGAGCTTTCAAACGCAAATAGTTCAGAATTCTCAGAAGATACACCATTCCCAGTAATTGCTCTTTTGCCTGGTCAAGAAAATATAGATTTAGGTGGAACTATGCGTTTAGGGTCTTATCCTGGGATTTTAAAGTCTGATACCTTAGCGGCGAAAATTTATGATGGTTCAACTAAATTTGAGGAGAGACATCGACATAGATACGAATTGAATAATAAATACCGCGATTCTATGGAAAAGAAAGGGCTGATTTTTTCAGGAATTTCTCCGAATGACGAATTAGTTGAGATAATTGAAATTTCAGAACACCCTTTTTATTTTGGATGTCAATTTCATCCTGAATTTAAGAGTGCGCCGTTTTGTCCACATCCTGTTTTTGTTTCTTTTGTAGAAGCTTCAAAAAATGCCAGAAGTGAACTTTTTAAATAAAAATTAAATCTATAAGTTTGAAATCAAGGGTAAAAATTGAATTCATCAAGAGAGGTTAATGTTGGAGATTTTGTGATTGGAGGGGATTCTCCTCCTGTTATAATTGCAGGACCATGTGTTATAGAAAATAAAGAAATTACTTTCAAATGTGCAGAAGTACTTAGAAAAATATCTGATGAGTTAAATCTAAATGTAATTTTTAAATCATCATTCGATAAGGCAAATCGAAGCTCTTCATCTTCTTTTAGGGGTCCTGGATTAGAGGATGGATTGGCTGTCCTTTCAGAAGTTAAAGAGAAAACAGGATTGCCGATTTTGTCTGATGTTCACTCTGTTTCTGATATTGAACAATCGTCAG
>DFQF01000048.1:17747-19564 GCA_002377645.1 Nitrospinaceae bacterium UBA3496
TCTGAATCTGGAAGAGTTGTCAATGTCAAGAAAGGCCAGTTTCTCTCACCTTCCGACATGAAAAATGTAATCTTAAAATTTCATAGTTATGGATGTGAAAGCATTTTAATTACTGAAAGAGGAACGACTTTTGGATACAACGATTTAGTTTCTGATATGCGTTCTATTGTTAGGATGCGAGAAACTGAATGTCCAATTATCTTTGATGCTTCTCATAGTGTTCAGAGTCCTGGGTCTCTTGGAACACAAAGTGGTGGGGATAGAGATATGATTTTCCCTCTGGCCAGAGCTGCTTCTGCGGTGGGTGTTAATGGTTTTTTTATTGAATGTCATCCATCACCAGACAATGCTTTATCTGATGGCCCAAGTATGCTCAACTTAGAGGATCTCTACGAAGTTACTAAGACACTTATTGCAATAGATAAAATATGTCGGAATTTATAAATGATTGAGAAGAGCAGTCGTAAACAGTATGAGTTTTTTCCATCAATTTAATACATTTAGAAGTGATTTCATGAAATTGAATAAGAAATCAATTTTTATTCCATCTTTTCTACTCTTCATTTGTTTGTTTGTCTCCGGAAATTCAGAATCTAACGATCATCTTGAAAAAAAGTTCATAAACCAAGAAGTTAAAGAATTAGAAGTTAGATTCCGTTCTGAGTTGAAGCAGGGGAATCGTAAAAAATCTATTAAGATATTAAAAAGAGCATCTTTGATTACTAGTAGCAGACAATCATTTTTGAAATTTAAACTTGCAAAATTATACTTTCAAGATGCTCAATTTTCTAAATCTCTTTTAGAATTGCGTGGATTGTTAGCAATAGAGCCACAGAATATCGAAGCGATTATTCTTTCTGGAGATATTCATTTTAAAAAGAAGAACTTCAAGAAGGCACTGGAGAAATATAAAAACGCTCTAGGATTCGACAAGGGAGATAGTGTTGTAATAGAAAGAATCAACTTAATTAATTCTATAATTTCAAAACAAAAGATTCCTGAAAAGATGTCTTATGATGGTCCACATCCTATTGAAATAACAATAGAGGTTGAGAAACTATTTTTCCTGAAACAATATGAGAAAGCCAAAGCATTAGTCGAAAAGTATTTAAAATTTTATCCTGATAATCCGAAACTTTTATTTTTGATTTCTAAGACCTATGAAAAGTTGGGATATCCTCAAAAAGCTATTCTGGGATATAAGAAAGTATTGAAAATTGATCCAGATTGGTTGGATGTTTATGATAGTTTAGCCAAAGTTTATATTCGTTCTGGAATGTATAGAAATGCAATAAATGTGTATAAAAAAGGTGGTTCGATACATAAAACAAATATAGATATGTATTTAAAAGCTGCAAAGCTGTATCAAAAGAGAGGTCTTTTAAAAAGTTCACGAAAATTTCTTGAAAGCATTTTGAAAATACATCCAAATTCGGAAAAAATTTTATTGGAATTGGGTGAATTATTTTGGAAGGCTAAAAATATTAGTAAGTCCAAGAAATACTTTGAGAAGTTACTTCTGAACTCCCCTGAATCTCATCATGCTTTGAATAGACTTGCTTGGTTTTGTTCAATGAAAATGAATTGTTTGGATAAAGGCATTCAAATGTCTAGAAAGTCTTTAGAACTTTCTCCGGAAAATCCATCCTATCTAGACACTCTTGCAGAATTGCACTTTAAGAAAGGTGAACGTAAAAAGTCACTTCAGTACATAAAAAAAGCAATTCTTATTAAACCGAAAAATATCTACTATAGATTGCAACTTAGGAAGTTTAAAAAAAAATAATGACATTTTAATTTTTTTTTCATAGAATTTG
>DFQF01000058.1 GCA_002377645.1 Nitrospinaceae bacterium UBA3496
GTTTAGATATTTTAATAAATAATGTAGGAGGAAGTATTCCTGGTGGTATTGAAGAGATTTCAGATGAAAATTGGGATAATGCATTTCAACTAAATCTATATCAAGCTGTGAAGTGTTCTAGATTTGCTATTTCTGAGATGAAGAAAGGAGATGGCGGTTCAATATTGAATGTTGCTTCTATTTACGGGCGAGAGAGTAGGGGTTCAATGACCTATAATGCATCGAAGGCTGCATTAATATCTTTTTCAAAAGCTCTAGCTTTTGAAACTGCGGACGATAACATTAGAGTAAATTGTATAGCTCCCGGTAGTGTGATTTTTAAGGGTGGAGGATGGGAAAAAAAAGTATTGTCATCTGATGACGGGTTGAAAACTTTTATAGACAGTGATCTTCCTCTGAAACGTTTTGGAAGGCCAGAGGAGATTGCTTCAGTTGCTGCTTTTATGGTTAGTCCCAAAGCGAGTTTAGTACATGGCGCATGTTGGAATGTAGATGGATGTCAGAGTGTATCTAATATTTAGGAATTTTTCTTTTTTATAGCATCTATTTCTTTTTCACATTCTTCTTCTAAGGATGAGCGGTCTTCGTTAAATTTTTCCCTCAGTTGCGATAAAGCTTGATTGATTTCTGGTGGAATTTGTTCTGGTGGAGTTCCGATAGGAATAGCAGAATTGATTTTAGCTGTTTCCTGTTGAAAAAAAACATCTTTTTCTGCAATTTTTGCTTCATATTTTTTCTTTATTTCTTCAATAATTTTCCTGTCCTCAGCACTTAATTTTTCTAGTTCTTCTCGTGCTTTTTGTCCAATAGAAGCAGTTTTTTGCATCGCAATTTCTAAAGCACTTTTCATTAGTTCACCTCCTCTATAAGAATAATGAAATATTAGAATAAGTTATAGGAAGAGTTTATATCGGTCAATGTAGTTTGTCGGTCGTAATATCTATAAGATATTAAATGCATATTATTGGTATTTTTTTCGATAGATAAGATTTTTACGATTTTATATAATGCAAAAAACGTACGGAGGATTCTTGACAAACAGAAGGCCATTAAAATTAGAGTCTAATCATTTCAAAGATAAAAATTCTGCATTTGTAGAGGTAGCTCTGAATGTATCTCTTCGAGGTCCTTTCACATATCGTATTGATATTGATAAATTTTCTATGATTACTCCTGGTTACAGAGTCAAGGTTCCTTTTGGAAGCCGAAATCTTACGGGTTATGTTGTGAGTGGAATGAAGAAAAGTCATTCTTCAGAAATTCGAAATGAAAAGATCCGGGATGTTTTAGATATTTTAGATGAGGAAGCAGTTTTGACTGATGAATTGCTAGTTCTCACAAGGTGGGCTTCTTTTTATTATCATTGTGAATGGGGCGAAATGATACGTGCCGCTCTCCCTGGCTTAAGAGAGTCAAAAAGTAGGAAATTTTTTCAACTCACGTCTAAAGGTGTAGATTTTTTACTGGAACTTAAAAATACTCAACATCTCCCGGGCTTATCTCCAAAACTTTCTCTGAGAGAAAAGATCATTTTTTTGCTTCACTCTAAACCTTATTCTTTGAATTCTTTGTTGAGTGAACTAAAAAAAGAGAAAAACGAATTTTTAGAAAAAGGAAAAAATTTTGAAAAGAAAGTAAGTAGTCAAATTAGAAGTCTTCTGAATTTCGATCTGATTCAGGAGTTTAAAAAAGATTCTTTGGGAACTCTTGAGAGAAAGATTTTGTTTGTAAGATTAAAGGAAGGATTAGATAAAAAAATTCTTGATTCTTTTGACAAGAGAGCTTTCCGTCAAGTTCAAATAGTTCGCGAAATTATCAGAAAAGGAACGGTTTCTATTTCTGAACTTGAATCTGAATTTGTTGGTGCTCGTTCAGTGTGTACTCGTTTGTTTGAAAAAAAGATTGTTGAGTATTTTGAAAGTGTTCAAATTGAGAAAGAAATACCTGGTGAAAAAGACTTTATTTTTGAGGAATTAAATCTCACAAAAGAACAGAATGAAGTTGTATTATCTATCGCAAATGATATTCAAAACAAAAAACATTCTGTAACACTATTACATGGTATTACTGGTAGTGGGAAAACTGAGGTATATCTTCATTTGGTTAAGTGTGTATTAGAACAGAAAAGAACTGCTCTTATCCTTGTGCCTGAAATAGGATTGACTCCACAACTTTTAGACAGATTTCGGAGACGATTCGGAAATCAGATCGCTTGTCTCCATAGTGCTTTTTCTGAGAAAAAGAGAACCGAAGAATGGTTGAAGATCCGAAATTCGAAAGCAAAAGTTGTTATAGGTACAAGATCTGCTGTCTTTGCTCCACTAAGTGATTTAGGTTTGATAGTTATGGATGAGGAACATGATTCTTCTTATAAACAAGAAGAATCTCCAAGATATAATGCAAGAGATATTGCGGTATATCGAGCTAAAAAAATAGGAATTCCAATCATTTTAGGTTCGGCAACTCCATCTTTTGAAAGTTTCCATAATACCGAAAAAGGCAATTATGAATTAAAGAAATTATCCTCACGTCCAAGTGGCCAAAAATTGCCTAAAGTAGAAATTGTTGATTTAAGAAAAGAGAGCGTAGGCGATCCAAAAACTCCAGTTTTGATAAGTAAAAGATTATCCGAATCGATTTATGTACGACTTGAACGAGGAGAACAGACATTACTTTTCCTCAACAGAAGAGGTTTTTCCTCTTTGGTTCTATGCAGACAATGTGGAGAGAGTGTTCAGTGTAAAAATTGTTCAACATCTTTGACATTTCATCGTGATGGAGGTGATGAACTTAGATGTCATATGTGTGATTTTCGTACTAGTCTTCCTGAAAGTTGTCATTGTGGGAGTAAAGAAATTGCATATATGGGAATAGGGACCGAACGCGTTGAAGAGTCATTACGTGCACGTTTTCATAAAGCAAAAATAAAGAGGTTTGATAGAGATTCAGTTAGAACAGCTCAAGATTACGAAGAAATACTTTCTGCGATGAGAAAAAAAGAAATCGATATCCTAATAGGAACCCAAATGGTTAGCAAAGGTCATGATTTTCCCGATCTTACTCTGGTTGGTGTTCTCGTTGCAGATGTAGGATTGAATCTTCCAGATTTTAGAGCCGGAGAAAGAACCTTTCAACTTCTTACTCAAGTTTCAGGGCGTGCAGGAAGAGATCGTGTTGCCGGCGAAGTAATTGTTCAGACATTTAGGCCAGATAATTATGTAATTAATTATGCAAAAAATCATGATTACAACGCATTTTATGATAAGGAGATAGTTTCTAGAAAGTTATTGGGATTCCCTCCATTTAAAAATATTTTAAGATTCAGGTTTGAATCAGAGAATGAAGAATTTGCTGCGAAAGCAGGAGTTTGGGCATCGAATTTTTTGATTGAAATGGGATTAAAACGAGATAGGTTCAAAAGTAATAATGATAGTCTGGTTTTTTTGGGGCCAGCTCCGGCTGTGTTTGCTAAGATAAGAAAAAATTGGAGATATCATATACTAATAAAATCCTCCTCTCACGAAAAATTAAATCTGCTTGTACAAAATTTTAAACAAAAATATTTTGAAAATAAAAAACTATCCAAAGACGTGAGATTAGTTGTAGATATAGATCCATACTCTTTGTTGTAATTTTACGCGTGTTTCCGAGATTGTAACTCAGATTTTCTGAGACGGAATGTTGAAGGAGTTACTTCTAGACATTCACCGTCTCTAAGAAACTCTAAAGCCTGTTCGAGACTAAAAATATTTGGTGGGATTATTTTTGTGGAGATGTCAGAGTTTGATGCTCTGATATTGGTTAGCTTTTTCCCCTTAGTTATATTTACATACATATCTTGTTCCCTAGTGTTTTCTCCAACAATCATTCCTTCGTATACACTCTCCTGTGGATGAATGAACATTGTTGCTCTTTCTTGAATATTTTCAATCGCATAAGCAGTAGATTTTCCTCCTCTATCTGCTACTATCGCACCTGAATTTCTGCTTTTAATATCTCCTTTCCAAGAATCCCAACAATGAAATAGGTGAGTAAGAATTCCTGTTCCTCTTGTGTCTGTTATAAATTCGCTATGATATCCAATTAATCCTCTGCTAGGAATAATAAATTCCAGTCTTGTGTCTTCTCTTGTGATTTTTTTCATGTCTGTCATTTTGCCTTTTCGTTGTCCCAACTTTTGCGTGACCGTTCCTATATATTCTTCCTTAACTTCAATGATCAATTTTTCAATTGGCTCAAGTTTTCCGTTTTCTCCATCTTTCGTTATAACTTCTGGTCTACCAACAGTTAATTCATATCCTTCTCTGCGTAGTTGTTCTATGAGGACAGATAGTTGAAGGCATCCTCTTCCAGAGACACGGAGTGTGTCTGTAGAATTAGTTTCGTGTATTTGTATCGCGACATTATGTTTTGCTTCGTGTAAGAGTCGGTCTCTAATTTGACGACTTGTTAGAAATTTTCCTTCTCCTGACAGTGGTGTGTCATTGATTCTGAAAGTCATCGAAATTGTTGGGTCATCGACTTCTATTCTTGGGAGTGGAGAGGGTTTGTCTATATCAGTAAGAGTATCGCCAATTTCTGCATTATCAAAACCAGCGATAGCTACAATATTTCCAAAAGACGCTTCTTTCTGTTCCGTAAGTTTAATTCCTTCGTAGGTAAAGAGTTTCGTGATTTCTTGTGTGGTTTGTTGATTATCTTTCCCCACAATCAATGCTTTTTGCTTAAGATGCATTGAACCGTTTTTTATCCTTCCTATGATTAATTTCCCTAAGTAGTTATCGTATTCGAGTCTTGAAATTAACATTTGTAGAGATTCACCAGAGTCAGAAAATGGTGGAGGTACTTCTGAAAGAATTGTTTCAAATAGAGGTTCTAAATTTTCGTTTATTTCGTCTAATCTTGATCCAATTTTTCCTTCCTTTGCAATTGCGTATAAAACAGGAAAATCTAGTTTTTCTTCTGTGACATCTAAGTCAATGAACAAGTCATATATTTCGTCAAGGACTTCAGCAGCTCTTTGATCAGAACGGTCAACCTTGTTGATAACTATTATAAATGGCAGTTTTGCTAGCATTGCTTTTTCTACTACAAACTTCGTCTGAGGAAGGGGGCCTTCATAGGCATCTACCAAAAGTATAACTCCGTCAACCATCGACATGACACGTTCTACTTCTCCTCCAAAATCTGCATGGCCAGGAGTATCTACAATATTTATGAGAGTATCTTTATATTGAACCGAGCAAGTCTTTGACATTATTGTAATTCCCTTTTCTCTCTCTAAATCCATAGAGTCAAGGACACGTTCGCTTATGTTTTGATTTTCTCTGAAAACTCCAGATTGCCACAACATCGCGTCAACTAACGTTGTTTTTCCATGGTCAACATGTGCAATGATTGCGATATTTCTTATTCTTTCAGAATTGAATTCATTCATTTTAATTCCTATTTAATTTAGTGTTTGTTACTTTATGCATTTTTTTTAAACACTCGACTGGAATTGTAAATCTAGCTCGCATTTTATTTGTGTATATCTTATGTTTTTCAAAACAGGACATCATTCCTATTCCATCGTACCAAAATTCATGAGGGTTCATTCTTTTTCCTTTGCAAGGTAAATCCTTTCTATGGTTTTTACTAATATAAGCGCAACCGAGATGATATTTTTTATTTGCTTTGAACACTAAAAAATGTAGATGAGGAACATTTCCGCTAGCACATGAGCCTGTGATTCCTACTGTTCCTATTGTTTCCCCTCTTTTTACCAGTTGTCCTTTATTAGCAAAAATTTTATCTAAATGGGTGTATCCTGTTCCGATATAGTTACCTTTCTTGTCTCTTCCGTGAGTTATATATACAGTATTGCCTCCGCATGAAAGGTAAAGTGCTCTGATTACTCTTCCATCAGATGCGGCTATTACCGGATGTCCAATAGGTGCTTTGAAATCAAGTCCAGTATGCCTTCCCCTAGATCGAATTGAACCGAAGGTGGAATAACGCGAATTATAATCTGAAACTATAGATGGGACGTTGTTCCCTATCGTAAGTTTTATGCCATGAGGATTTTTTTCTCCGTGTCTCTCTATATGTCCTGTTTCGATTATATTGTTGTGTGAACAAGAAATAAAAAAAAAGGAAAGAGTTAACAAAAAGAGCAATCTTTTAGATAAATAATTTTGACGAAAACTCGTGTATTGTATAATCATTATTTGGTCACTTAATTTAAATTAATCTTTTTTTAATTTAATCTTCTAATAAAACCTAGTAGAAAGTATTCGATTATTTTTTTTTATTCAAGGCAATAAATTGAATTACGTACAATTAAAAGATATTGAAAGAGCAAGATCTCAATTTCCAAATTGGATTAGGAGAACTCCTTTAATTCCATTTTCTTCTAATTCTTCTGATGTTGGAAAAGAGAAACTTTTTTTGAAGGCAGAGAATCTTCAAGTGACTGGTGCCTATAAAATCAGAGCTGCTGTCACAATATTAAACTCTTTAACAAAAGAACAACTTTCAAAAGGGGTAGTGCTGACATCTTCAGGTAATTTTGCCCAAGCCTTTGCTTACGCAGGGTCATGCTTGGGGGTGAAGATAGTAGTTGTAATGTTAGATAGAACAAGTCCTTATAAAGTTAACGCTACAAGAGGTTACGGAGCAGAGGTCGTGTTTTGCGGTACAGATGCCCTTTCTCGACAACCTATAGTTGAAAAAATAGCGAAGGATCGGGGAATGACTGCCATTGATACTTGGGAAGAACCAATGGCAACAGTTGGACATGGAACTATTGGTCTTGAGATTTTGGAAGATATGTTGAACTTGCAAGTTGTTTTAGTTCCAGTGAGTAGTGGTGGCGTGGCTGCAGGGATTTCTGCTGCAATAAAATTGTCAAATCCTGACGTGAAAGTAATAGGTGTTCAGCCTGAGAAGGCCAATGCTGCATATGTTTCTCTTCAAAAAGGTGAACCAACTGCAATAGATTATTGGGATACCATAGCTGATGGATTGTCCGCAGTGCGTCCTGGTTTTTTTCCATTTCGTCATTTGCAAGAATTTCTGGATGAAATTGTTTTAGTAAGTGAGGTAGAGATAGCAAATGCATTTTCTGAAATATTATATAGAAGTAAAATCTTATCAGAACCTGCAGGGGCAGTAGCTGCTGCTGCTTTTTTGTCTAAAAAAGTAGATACTGATTTAATTACTGTTGCTACCGTAACAGGCGGAAATGTCACAAATGAAATCGTTTTAAAAATGAAGGAGATGTTGCGTTAGTATTTACTTTATTCGTTTCTATAAGAAAGGCTTCTTTTTTTAAATAAATTTATAAAGGAATACTAATAAAATAAAGATTCCAGAGAAATAAACAAAGATTCTCTGTTTATGAGTATTATGTCTGGTTTTCCAGAAAGTCCATCCAAAGGATATGACTGCTACAATCAAGAAGATCCAGCTATAAACTTGAAGTGTAGTTAATACACTTCCTAAAACTCCAGCTGTAGTCGCTCCTAGACCAAGAGCGGTTAAAACAGAGGGCCATCAACAAAGAGTATGACGAAAAAATCCCCATATCAGAGTACTTATAATTGTAATTTTGTTCATCTTTAAATGAATTCCTTTTCACTGTAAGATCAATCTCGTCCAAGTGATTTAATTGTACTTCTTTTTATCTGTTTTGAGAAGGTTTTAATTTTTTACATTTCTTGAAGTTGAGGCAAGAAAATGAAAGTTTTTTTTTCTCTTTTACTCTTTTTTCTTTTAGTTTTTACAAAAGATGTTTTTGCAGAGAATCTAATTAATCTAGAAAGGAGTAAATGGTCGTTTATTGCAGATACAGTGATGGGAGGAGTCTCAAAAGGAAAGCTTTATTTTAAAAGTATAAATAACGATCGTTTTTATAAAATGCAGGGACAGGTTAGTACAGAAAACAATGGAGGATTTATCCAATTTCGTACTAAATTCAAAAAAAAGTTGAAGAAAGAATTGAAAGGAGTAAGAATCACGGTTAGGGGAAATGGAGAATCCTACTTTGTGCATATTAGGACAAAAGATATGTGGTTCCCTTGGCAGTACTACTCATCAAAATTTAAAACGAGTAGTGATTGGGTTACAATTGATTTGCCTTTTTCAGGATTTCAAAGTTCTAATTGGTATCAGTCAAGTAATTTCTCTTCATTAGAAATTCTATCAATTGGAATAGTTGCTTTTGGTAAAGATTTTAATGCGGATGTAGATGTGAAGTTTATAGGTTTCTACTAATCTTTTCTCATAGATAGAGAAAGAATGGATGCAGTCAGCATTCCATTGTGGATAATCTTTGATTAACTAGAAATTATATATGACGGATTGGAACATGAATTATATAGTGAACTTAATATCAAAAAAAATATTTGATGTTAGTGTTTGTGCTTGTTAGAATTGTTATTGTACTTTTCAAAAAGGAGGTAGTATGTCACAAGAGATAGAAAACAATGGCGTTAAATATTCTTTAGAATCACGTACAGATGAACTATACGGTTCTGGAGTAGATGTTTTTATGTTGAATGAAGACGGTACTCGTATTGAAGAATCTATAGCTTTTGTTCCTGGAAAAGATGATACAGCAAGTCTTATCCTTGCTCAGCAGTGGTTAAAGAATACTTTTCCCGAAGAATTGCCTAGTAAAGGCAAAAAAAAATAAAGAATATATAGGTTTTTAATTTGAATTCACTTCATCAATCCTTTGAAGATTCCATACCTAATCCTACTGGTCCTTTCGTTCAGGTTCGCCAAATTGGAGACATTTTCTTTATTTCTGGTCAGAGAGGAATAGATCCTAAAAATAATCAATTGGTCGAATATGATATTGAGAAACGTACTCGGCAGACTATAATTAATCTGAAATCTATTGTCGAAAGTAGGGGAGGTTGTATGCAGGATATAGTTTCCACTACTGTCTACGTAACAGACATGAAAAATTCTAGACCGATTATAAACGAATTATATGAAGAATTTTTTGGGAAAAATCTTCCAACAAGAACTATTGTTGAAATTTCTGGACTGAATCAAGACGATATTGTTGAAATTGAAGCGATTGCCCATATCCCCAAAAAATAATAGAGAATTAATCTTCTTTTTCTTGTTCTTCTATAAGTTTTTGCTTTACACGGTCAATTTCTTCTTTTAATTCTTCAATTACATCTACTCCCCAAAAAATCTTTCCTCTTATAACGAATGAGGGAATACCAAAAATCCCTAAACTTTTTCCTTGTGATCTTTGGCTATGTAAAACAGATAGATACTGTTTCTCATCGATAACTTTTTTTATTTCTTTGCTATCTAGACCAACTTCTTCTCCAAGTTGTAAGAGAGTTTCAGGATCTTCGATGTCTAAGTCTTCTACCCATCGAGCCTTATAAATCCTGTTTCTATATTCTTTCAATTTTCCTTTTTCTCGAGAATATATTGTTGCTAAATGGGCATTCGTTGTTCTGCAATTCTTTTCTGGAGGATTTATTGGAACATTATATTTATCTGCAAGTGGTTTGAACTTTGTGTTATATAATTCCAATTTCTTCTCTGTTGTATAAGGAGCGAATGGTTGTTCGGGGGGTCTTCCCTCCCAAGAAACCCATTCAACTTGGATGTCAGGATCTTCTTCTAAAACTGGGGTTCCACCTACAGTGGCAACATAACAAAAAGGTCATGTGAAGTCAGAATATTTTGTAACGATGATTGGTTCTTCTAATTTGCTCATAATTTCTCCTTTACAACATTGAAACAATAATAGTTAATGTCTAGACAACCTCAGCTCTGTCGTGATCTATTTTTCCATAACCACCTTCATCTACCCAAATACCTCGATCTCTAAGATACTTTACAACGGATTGAACCACTTCGTCATCCCCTTTGAACTCGCATACCTGCCATCCTGAGTTCGTATTTACTTCTCCTCTTATGATGTTAACCTCTAATTCAAATTTTTTTCCTAGTTCCCACAAAACAGGCAAACTTACTTGAGTGGATGGAAAAGTAAGCACAAATCTTCTAGTTTTGCTAGGAATTTCAAATCCGTGTATACCAATTTCATCTTTTTTCTCAACACGGTCTAAAAAATTTTGTACTATCTGTGTAAGTTTGTCGTATTGAACTAGAAACGCATCATGACCATATGTCGATTCAACTGTATGCAGTTCGACTTTTTTCTGAATCTCTTGTAATGATTCAGCTATTTCCGTACTACATTCAGTTGGGAACAACCAATCAGAGATGAAACTAATTAAACAGCAATTAGTATTTAATGTTTTAAGGGCATCTTTGAGAGAATTAGAGTTAGATTTTATATCATAGAGATCCATCATTCTAGTAAGATAAATATAGGAATTTGCATCAAAACGATTTGAAAACTTTTCCCCTTGATAATCTAAGTATCTTTCAACTTCATATCGAGCGTTTACATCTTCAAGAAGATTTTCGTTTTCTTTAGTTTTTCTTCCAAATTTTTCCCACATTATTCTATTACTTAAATAAGTTATATGAGCAATCATACGTGCAGTCATTAATCCCTTAGAGGGATTTTCTGGCTTGCTATAATTCCCCTCACTCCAATTTTGATCAGTCATAATTGCGTGACGACCGATTTTATTCCATGCTATCCCCATGGGATTTAGACAAGCAGCAGCAGCAACAGGAATTATAGATTCACAAAATTCACTGTAACGTATTCCCCATTCTAAAGTCTGCATTCCAGCGAGTGAACCACCAATAACAGTTTTAAGACCTGTAATCCCGAGTGCTTGTAATGTTTTCATTTGTAATTCAACTGTATCCTCGACTGTGACGACAGGGAAGTTCATATGATAGGATTTGCCACTTGATGGATTCACTGAACTTGGCCCAGTAGTCCCTGAACAACCTCCTAGATTGTTAGTGCAAATTACAAAATATTTGTTGGTATCTAGAGCTTTTTCTGGACCAATCATTGGATCCCACCAACCAGGACGGATATCATCTTTATTGTGATATCCTGCTGCGTGTGCATCTCCGGTTAAAGCATGTATTACAAGTATTGCATTATCTTTTTTTGCATTTAATTTGCCGTATGTTTCATAAGCAACTTTTATCTTTTCGAGTACTTGACCAGAACTCGTTTTGAAAGGCTCGTCGAAATCTAAATATTGTGTTTCGATCAATTCTTTGATTTTCTCTTTGTTGTGATTGTTCATATTATTCTCTAGAAGATTAACTTTTCTAATACTAAATAAAATTATATTTTAACGATCTTTTAAAGCTTTGGTAATATGAAATTACGTTTTTGTCGTTTTTTTTTAATTTTGAGTTACTAATGATAGTTTCTAGTTTTGAGAAAAGTATAAGACTAACAACACAGCATGATCATGCACGTGTTTCAGGTACGATTGCGAGAAATTGGAAGGGAAATCATATTGTACCTGAAGTTAATCAACTTTTGAAAGATTCAACTTTCTTTGCAATAGATAATCATGATGTTGGATGGTACGATTTAGATTTAAACCCGATTCTTGACAGAAAAATTCAAATGCCTTTTAGTTTTTTTTCTACAACTCCTGAAAATGTAGTTGGATTATGGGAAGAGAGTATTAAAATCTGTGAACGTTTTTCAGCTTTTTCTGGGTATTTGGTAAGTATGCATTTTTACAGGCTTGCTAAAGTAGGAATGGATGACGCTCCAGAATCACAATTTAAAACACTAAACAATTTTGTTTATCAAGAAGAAAATAGGCAAAGGGAATTAAAGAAAAGAATGAGGGAAATTGAGAACCTCCACAAAGAGAGTCTAACTGAACTTTTAAGGTTTTCTGATACTCTTTCCCTTTTGCTTTGTCGTGCGCCAGAAATAACTCCAAAGCCGAATGTTATCACTTCACTTTTGAAGGGTTCTGTTAAAGTAAAGATTAATGAAAATTTAGAAAAAATGGAAATATCTCCATGGCCATTCGTTGAAGATTCTCTGTTAATCCGTATACCTTCTTTGACAATTCCTAAGATTAAGTTTGAAAGTGATGAAGATTTACAAGATGCGATTTCTTTAGGCAAGGTTAGTATTTACGAGACTCTTATTGAACCTATAATCGTTTGATTTTGGATTTTCTATGAATTCAAATTTACAAAAAATAAAAGTAGTTGCCGGGATAGTCTTTTATGAAAAAAAGATCTTAATAACTAAAAGACCTCTCAATGTTCATATGGGAGGAAAATGGGAGTTTCCAGGAGGGAAAGTCGAAAAAGATGAATCTGATAGTGAAGCTCTAAGAAGAGAATTGAATGAAGAACTCTCAATTGATGTGATTGTGAATAAATTATTATTAGAAACTAAGCATACTTATCAAAATTTTGAAGTGGATTTATTTTTTTATGAATGTCATGTTAGTTCCAATAAAGTGTCCAACAATTTTGTTTTAGAGCACAAATGGATTTTTCCTTTAGAACTTAAAAACTATTCTTTTCCCCCAGCGAACAAAAAAATTAAGTCATTAATTCTTGAAAGTTGTTGATTTAAGATTTTTTTGTCGCACTAACAACTAATCTTCTTCCATAAAGTGATTGGGGTGTACTGCATAATTCCCAAAAGTCTCTTTCTTCTTTGGTTTTACTTTTTCTGTGTTTTGATTTGCAATAAATTTTTTGTGGAAACCCAAATATCTTTTCTATGAAATGTTTTGGTTTTTTTTCATCAACTTCGTATATTTTTATTTCCTCAAATTTTGCCATTTTCAAAAATGTGTATAACCAAGGAAACGACCACGGCATAATATGCATATGTGCCCCAGGTTTCATTCTGCCTATTAAATTTGAATAACTAGGAAAAAATCCACAAAAAAGATATTTTAATTTTGACAAGGGATACCAGATGTTTGGTGTGGTAACTACGAAAATACCTCCTTTTTGAAGGTGTTTGAAAACTGATTCTAAAAAGAGAGATGGATTTCCGATGTGTTCTATTCCTTCACATGAAACTATAGCGTCATATTTTGGAAGTTCTGAAGGCAATCCAAACTCTAAGTTTGAGGAATGAAAATTTCTATATCCTTCTGGTTTGTCTTCATATAGGTCTATACCGTCAATCTCAGTTGAGTTATCTCCCATAGTTTTGAGCCATCCATTTCCAGATGGTGCATCCAAGATCGCATGAGGTTTTTTTTCTTCTATTATCTTTAAGACAACTGGCATGTACGACTTTACTTTAGACATGTAAGGACCTGTTTAATATCATGAAATGTTAATTATTACTTTATGCGTCAGTTACACAACCCTCAGAAGCAGATGAAACACATTTTGCGTATTTATATAGAGTCCCTTTTGTAAACTTCAAAGGTGGTTCTGACCATGCTGTTCTTCTTTTTTGAATTTCTTCTTCTGATATTTTTAGTTCCATGACTCTTTCAATCGCATCAATAAGGATAGTATCTCCATCTTCTATTAGAGCAATTAATCCGCCTTCTTGAGCTTCTGGAGTAACATGACCCACAACAAATCCATGTGTTCCTCCAGAGAATCTGCCATCTGTTATGAGTGCCAAATCATTTCCTAACCCTGCGCCCATAATGGCTGAAGTGACTGTTAGCATTTCTCTCATTCCTGGACCACCTTTCGGTCCTTCATATCTTATAATTACAACATCGCCTTTATGGATAGTATTATCTTCTAGCCCTTTTAAGGCTTCTTCTTCAGAATCAAAAACTTTAGCAGGACCTTCAAATCTTTCTCCTTCTTTTCCTGTGATTTTTGCAACAGATCCTTCTTTCGCTAGATTGCCATATAAGATTTGTAAATGCCCAGATTGTTTGATTGGGCTGCTTACAGGAAAAATAATTTTTTGTCCTTCAGACAATCCGGGAAGGATATCAATATTCTCTGCTAGAGTTTTTCCTGTTACGGTAAGGCAATTCCCGTCAATATATCCTTCTTTCAGAAGAAGCTTTTGAACAGCAGGAACTCCTCCTTCGTTATGAAGATCTTCCATTACATATTTTCCGCTTGGTTTTAAGTCTGCTATATAGGGAGTTTTGTCGCTTATCTTCTGAAAATCATCAATAGTAAGTTCAACATTTATCGCTTTTGCAATAGCTATCATATGCATAACTGCATTTGTAGACCCACCAAGTGCCATGATTATCGTAATGGCATTTTCAAATGCTTGTTTAGTCATTATATCGCTGGGTAAGATATTTTTTTCTAGTAGATTGTACATGGCGTCACCAATATTTGAGCATTCCTTCTTTTTGTCATCACTCATAGCAGGGTTTGAAGCGCTAAATGGGAGACTCATTCCAAGGGACTCAATAGCAGAAGACATCGTGTTCGCCGTATACATTCCACCACACGCTCCACCACTCGGACAAGAATGTCGAATGATTTTATCTAAATCATTTTTTTCAATTTTACCGCTAAAAAATTCTCCGTATGCTTGGAAGGCGGATACTACATCTAGTTTTTTTCCATCCAGAAAACCAGGACTGATTGTGCCGCCATACACCATTAAACTTGGTCTGTTTAATCTTGCCATTGCAATTAATGAACCAGGCATATTTTTGTCACAACCTGGGAGTGTAACTAATCCATCGTACCATTGAGCACTCACCACTGTTTCGATAGAATCTGCGATTATATCTCTTGATTGCAAAGAGTATTTCATTCCTTCCGTTCCCATAGAAATTCCGTCGCTTACTCCTATCGTATTGAAAATCAAACCCACCATTTTTTTGTTCTCAGAAATACTATGTTTTATTATTTCGGCTAGTCTATTTAGATGAAAATTGCATGAATTGCCTTCCCACCACATACTTGCAATTCCAATTTGTGGATTTTGCATATCTGTTTCATCTAGGCCAGCTCCATAAAGCATGGCTTGTGAAGCAGCTTGTGATGGGGGTTCAGTAATCCTTCTGCTAAAAACATTTAGCTTTCTTTCGCCATTTTCCATTCTTTAATCTCCAAAAAGATTGTTTATTTTAAAATTTTATGTTTTGTCACCGAACCATTACACTTTGCCCATGGAGCCTTAAAACGCTTACCTTTTAATGGCTGAGAGCATTGATTTAATGGGTCTGATCCAGATTTTACCTCTAAACCGTCGGAATATCCATCCAAATCACTATCTCTGTTTATTGGATTCAAATTCAGAATAACCTCATGACCATCATTCAGAAAATCTTCATCTGTATCTCTTTTGATAGGATTCGTTCGGTATTTAATAATTTCGTCTTTGTCTGAAAGCCCATCTCCATCAGTATCTGATTTTTTAGGATTTGTAAAAAATTTTCTTTTTTCATCAATATCCATTAGTCCGTCTCCGTCTCTGTCTACACAATTCTTATTGTATAATTGTAGCTTTGCATCTTTGATTCTTCTTAAAGACTTATTTATAAGATTGATTACGAGATTTTCATTTTCTTCATCTTTCATGCTAGAAATTTGGAAAATGAGAAAACGTATCATTTGAAAATTCTCAGGGACACATAATTCAAGACTGCCTTCAGTATCAAGTTTTACGAACTCTTCTTTTAACAATTGATGCTCTTTGTATATGGATTCTCTTAATAAATTAATTTTCTCTCCTTTGCTTTCTTGGAATAGAAAATGGGTACAAGAAACTAGAGCAAGGATTGATATGATTGACAGACAAAAAATTCGAAACATTCTAAGCTCAATTATTTAAATGAAATTTAAAACATTTAATAATATATAAATAATATATTCCAAGATAGTTTTTGTATTGTCTTTTTTTTGACATACTCATTTCTATCCATTACATAAAATATTAGAATTCAATATTCGTTTTTATTGTTGTTTTTTTTTGGGTCTATTAAAATGTCTAAGTATGAACTTATAGCAGACGAATCAAATATTCACTGGGGATTTTACGATGCTTCCCTGCACCCTGTACTCACTATCGATGATGGCGATACTGTAGTGTTTTATACAGAGTCAGGAAGAAAAGATCTCGTTACAGCTTTGGGAGACAGAATTTCCTCTCAGTTGATAGATATTTTTTCACATCATGAACAGGCTTTTGGTGCACATATTATGACGGGTCCTGTTTGTATTAACGGGGCAAAACAAGGAGACGTTTTAGAGGTAAACATTAAGGATATTCAGACACGCTATGACTGGGGCTATAATGGTTTTCGTCCACTGGTTGGGGGGCTTCCAGAGGATTTTCCGTATTCTAGGGTTGTTGTCATCGATGTAGATAAGGAGAAAGGACTTGCAGATTGGGGCGCTGGAGTGAAAGTGCCAATCAAGCCTTTTTTTGGGAATTTCGGAGTAGCTCCTCCGAAATCATATGGGAAAGTTCCCTCGACACCACCTGCTGCTTGGGGTGGAAATACTGACAATAAAGAATTTGTAACTGGAACTAAAATATTTTTCCCGATTTTTAATGATGGGGCTCTATTCTCTGTTGGAGATGGTCATGGATGTCAAGGTGATGGCGAAGCCAATATTAATGGGATAGAAATGGGTTTAATAGGAACTTTTGAGTTTAAGGTACGAAAAGATCTAAGTATTAATCTTCCTATTGCAGAATCTGAAACACATCATATTTTTATGGGTTTTGACCCCATTTTGGATAACGCCGCAAAAATAGCACTTCGTGAAACTATTTATTTTTTAAAAAATTCTAAAGGATTACATCCTGATGATGCTTACACTTTATGTAGTCTTGCAGTTGATCTTCGTGTAACCCAGATAGTGAATGGTTATAAGGGTGTACATGCAATGCTCCCTAAGTCAATTTTCTAATTTTGGAGTTTAATATTAATAAAATAATTGCAAATTCTAGTTCAGTGCAGTGGGGATTCTATGATCCAGAAGCGAAACCTTTGTTTGATGTCTCTTCTGAGGATATTGTAGAGGTTCATACAGAGCCTGGAATGAGAGAAATTGATTCTGAAATGAGAGAAATAGTTTCACCTGAACTGATTGATATCGTCGAAAATGGGGATCGTAAACTAGGAGGCCATATTTTAAATGGTCCAATAGGAATAAGAGGGGCACTGGCAGGAGATGTTTTGGAAGTAAAAATGTTAGAAATTTTTCCAAGGTATAACTGGGGTTTTAACAGATTTCGACCATTATCAGGTGGTTTGCCAGAGGACTTCCCTTATGAAAGAAGAATTATAATTGAGATTGATAAAGAAAGAAATATTTGTGATTGGGAAACCGGGGTGCCAATTCCTCTTTCACCGTTTTTTGGAAATATGGGGGTTGCTCCTCCTTTAAATCTTGGAAAGGTTCCATCTTCTGTTCCTGGTCCGTGGGGCGGAAATATGGATAATAAAGAATTTACGGTAGGAACCAGTGTTTTTTTTCCAGTGTTTGTAGATGGCGCCCAGTTCTCCATTGGCGATGGACACGGATGTCAGGGAGATGGTGAAAGCTGTCTTTCTGCTTTGGAATGTGGTTTGGTTGGAAAAATACAATTTTTCCTTCACAAAAACACAACTCTAGATGTTCCTATGGCTGAATCTTCTTCAGATTATATTTTTATGGGTTTTGATCCTGTCTTAGATAACGCAATCAAGAGTGTTATAAGAGAGACAATAAAATTTTTAGTTGAACGCTTTGAAATGAAAAAAGATGACGCGTATACATTGTGTAGTCTCTCTTTAGATTTGCGCGTTACACAAATTGTCAATGGAACAAAAGGAGTCCATGGTCTTTTGTCCAAATCTTTATTTGAGGATATGAAATAGTATGGAACATGAATTATTTGCAAATCCTGAAAATGTAAGCCGAGGTTTTTATGATGCGAGTACTCCCCCAATACTAACAGTAAAGTCGGGAGATACGCTGCGGGTCCATACAGAATCCGGCTTAGAAGAGCATTTAGAACTAATCGGAGATCGGGCTTCAGACGATTTTCGTGGAATTATAGAGAAACTTCCAATTGGTCCTGGCCCACATATTCTTGTTGGTCCAATTGCGATTGAGGGAACTTCTCCTGGAGATGTATTAGAAGTGCAGCTTGAAGATATCTCTCCTAGATATGATTGGGGATATAATGGTTTTAGACCCCTTATGGGAGGATTGCCAGAAGATTTTCCTTACCGTAGAACAGTAATTGTTGAGATCGACAAAAAACTTGGAGTGGCGGATTGGGGCGCAGGAATAAAAGTACCATTACGTCCATATTTTGGTAATTTTGGAGTAGCACCTCCGCCTTCCATGGGGAAAATTGGAAGTTATCCACCGGGAGCTTGGGGCGGTAATATGGATAATAAGGAATTAATTTCGGGTTCCAAGGTATTTTTTCCTGTTTTTAATGAGCAAGCTTTGTTTTCGATTGGTGATGGCCATGGATGCCAAGGGGATGGAGAAGTTTGTCTGACCGCATTAGAGTGTGCTATGTCGGGCACACTGAAATTCAAAGTTCATAAAGAGCTATCACTAACTCTACCGAAAGCGGAAACTCCTACACACTTTATTTTTATGGGTTTTGATCCACTTGTAGATAATGCAGTTAAAATTGCACTTAGAGAAACAATAAAGTTTATGGAAAGTGAATTCGATATTCATCGGGATGATGCTTATACCATTTGTAGTTTGGCAGTAGATCTAAGAGTTACACAAATAGTTAATGGGGTGAAAGGGGTGCATGCTATGCTCCCCAAAAATATTTTCAAATAATTTCAATTGTTTTTGGAGGAATTTATGAGCGGGAACGAGAACAACCTGCGACCGATTGGTTTGGCAGTAGTTGGTTGCGGTAAAATAGGAAGAATCAGGGCAGAATTTGCAAAGAGTTATCCAGGTGTAGAGTGGATTGGTTTATGCGATGTGAACGAAAAAGTAGGCCGTCAATTAGCTGATGACGTAAATGCTGACTTTTATACCAATGACTATAAAGAATTATTGAATCGTTCTGAAGTAACAGCAACTATAATTGCAACAGATGAAACGGAGCATGTTGATCCTACGATGCTTTCTATTGAGAAAAAACATGACTTGTTTATTGAAAAACCTCTGGCAACGAATGCAAAAGAATCTCAGATGATTCTGGATGCGATCAAAGAGAACGATATTGATGCGGTTGTGGGTTACACACAACGTTTCAGGAGAAGATTTCTTGTAGCAAAAGAAAAAGTTAGAACAGGACAGCTAGGAGAGGTGACTACAGTTGTCACCAGAGCATTTATGAACCGTCTTGTTCCTATTGCCACTGTAGAAAAAACGGAATATCGAGCTAAACTGACTCCTATGGTTGTTTCTGGTACACATAGCTTAGATATTTGTATGTGGCTGATGGAAGGAAAGAAACCCGTTGAAATTTATACAAAGACTGTAGATAAAACCTTAGGTGCTTCCTACGGCACAAAAGACGCAACTCTTGGAATTTTCACATTTGAAGACGGTACCATATGGAGCATGAATATCAGTTGGGCACTCCCGGTTGTATGGCCAGGTTCTGTGTATAGTCTTGAAATTGGAATTGTAGGAACGGAAGGCGTCTTGACGATAGATGATACACACCGAGATCTTGTCCTTGCTACCGAACATCCACAGCCAGCAGGTTATACCCCTGAAGTCAAAAGGAACGTAGATTTTCTAACGAGTTATCCTCCAGGGGATATTGTTTTGGAACAACTATGGGGTCCAATGAGAGAAGAAACAAATGCATGGTTTGCAAGAGTTCATTCAGGACTCGATACTCCTCATGCTACTGCTGAAGATGGTCACAATAATTTGATTCTTACGATGGCAATGGATCTTTCTTCTAAATTAGGAAAAGCCTTGCCTTTACCTTTGGACTTGGATGACTTGGAACAACTCAATTAATAAGTTTATTTAATCAGGAGAACTAAAAGATGCCGTTTTATCAAATTGCCTCAATGGCGAAGAACAACAGTGAAATTAATCCTGCTATGTCAGCAAAAAGTGTCCCTGGCGAGTTCATGAAAGCAGGTTTTGTAACCAAACCCGAAGGGGAGGGACCTCCTCTTCATATGCATCCAAATGAAGAACAGTTCACATTGATACTTGAAGGAAACCTTCATTATATTTTAGGCGATGAAGACAAAATTGTTGGCCCTGGAGATATGATTCATATACCTCGTAATACGAATCATCGAAGCAGGGCAATCAATGGAGAAGCTACTTTTTTTACAGTGAAAAGTCCTGCGGGTTCTGGGGATCTTGATCAGGACTATAATATGGCTGATGACGCTGATAATGCAGAAGATCTTTATCCAGGTGAAAAATAAAAAGATAATTGAAAGAAAAAGTGTATGAGTGATCGATTTTTTGAAGACTTTGAAGTTGGTCAGATTTTTACTGCTGGAGGTATTGAGCTTAGCCAAGAAGAGATCATGGAGTTTGCGCGAAATTACGATCCGCAGCCTTTTCATGTGGATATAGATTACGCAGAAAAATTCCAGTACGGTGGAATAATCGCCAGCGGGTTTCATACTATGGCTGTTACGATGCGTTTATTTGTAGATACAGGATTTTTAGGGACATCCAGTCTTGGTTCTCCAGGAATAGAATCTATTCAATTTATCAGTCCTGTAAGACCAGGAGATGTGTTGTCGCTAAGTGTTTTGCTTGAAAACAAACGTGTATCTAAGTCGGACCCTACTCGAGGAATAATGGTTCTGGATTATACAACTACGAATCAGGAAGATGAAGTTAAACTGAAGATGAAAGGTATTGTGCTCATGAAGTGTCGTCCTAAGTAAATTTTAAGGGCAAAAAAGAAATAAAAATATTGTTAACCCAAAATTGAATAAGGAGGAATTCAATTATGACACCGAAAGAAATCGTTCTTAGTGGATATCAGGCATTTTCTCAAGGGGATATTGAAAGTCTTGGTAAACTCTTTCACGAAGATGCAGTGATAAGAGTGAATGGGAATCACAAGAGATCTGGGGAATATAAAGGTTTTAATGACTGGAGAGATAATTTCATCTCACACCTTTTTGATGATTATCCAAATTTCAGTTTGGAAATATTGCATGTTGTAGCAGAGGGTGATCGAGTCCATGTTTTTGTGAAATACACTGCTGACAATTTAGACGCTAATGGCGTACATATGTATAAAGTGGAAGATGGACTCGAAACGGAATTTTTGCTTTTCGATGACACTCAAAAAATAGCAAAAGCGCTAGGAGAATAGAATAGTCCGGTGAATATTAGATATAGTTCTATTTACATTTTTTGAAGGTTTTAATGAGATGGATTTAGAGGAAATCAAAGAAGAAATAAAAAATTATCCAACTCCTATTGCCGGATGTGATGTATATTTCAACTGGCTTTTAGAAGAAAGAGATAGGTTGCTTTCTGGAAAAGAAGAAGCCGAGAGAAGAGGTCATCTTGCAGGTAAGTTCTGATTTTTTTTTGTAGGTCTTTGAGTATCTATTCTACTTTGTAATTATTGACTGACTGCATTCTTCAAGACCTTCTTCGATTCTTTGAGAAACGATATCGATAATCTTTTCATGAAACCCAAGATGTGGTCCTAGGTGAATTTTTACATTTGGATTTCTGGATGCACCAATTTCTACAAGATGAGGGAGATCTTTTCTCACGTGATTTCCCATATGCAGAAAGTAGGGTGTCAAAAGAATTTCTTCTGCTCCTTTTTTTGCGCAGGTATCAATGCAATCAGGAATAGAGGGCTCATTAATCTCTAAAAAAGCAGCAGTTACAATTCTCTCTGGCCATTTTTTCTGAAAGATATCTACTACCTTGTACATATCTCGGTTAGCACCCTCAGCTCTGCTTCCATGGCCAAGAAGGATAATGGCTTTTAGAGAGTTTGGGGAGTTGTCTACTATGCCATGCATTCGCCTTCTCCTCTTTCAAGAACGTAGGTTTCTTCCTTTCCCCAATCTACAAAAATTTCTTCTTTTTCTTCTTCGTTAAATTGACCGTTGATATGAAATTCCTGAAGCAGTTCTTCAAAGGATTTATTTCCGACTCTTTCAAAAAAATCATTGAACTTTTCGTTTTTATTTCTATTTTCTTTATAGTGACCCAGAATGCTTTTTAGAGCATTAGGCACTCTTTTAGCAGGAATCCTCACTCTCAAACGTTCTCCAAGTTTGGTTAATCCGTTGGTGTTTTGATGTTGACCGGCTAAGAAAAGTTCGTATGCGGGAAGCATTTTTCCCTCTGAACGGAGCGTACCTCCATGGAACCCTATATTTGCAATATGGTGTTGTCCGCAGGAATTAGGGCAGCCACTCATCTTAATTTGAATTTCTTTTGTAAGAGGGTCTTCAATTCCTTCTTCTTCCAGAGTATTTCGTATAGCAGTAGCCAATCCCATAGAAGAGGTGATTCCTAATTTACAGGAATCTGTTCCAGGACAAGAGACAACATCTGTAATTTCTTGTGCTCCATTACTGGATAGTCCTATTTTTTTTAGTTCAAGCCAGACTTTTTTCAGATCATTCTTTTTAATCCATCGAAAAACAATATTTTGCTGGTAACTTGTTCTGGCTCTGCTTCTGGCATATTTTCTAGAAATCGATGCCAATGCAAAGAACTGATTTGCAGTAATGTCACCGAGAGGTAGTTTTATTTCTGCCGCATAGTATCCAGATTGTCGTTGTTCTCTTACATTTGTGGACTCCCATGCCGTATATTCATCATGGTCTCCATTTAACTGTATCTCATCCGCAGGACTTTCAAAGTCTTCGGCTGTATCTATATTCTCATATTCGTCATCTTCCCAAATAAACTCATCGATATTAATTGGGTTTGAAGCCCACTTCTCTGTTAGCTCTTTTTCTACTCTTTCTCTTAAGCCGTCTATACCTATCCAACTTACTAGAAATTTAATTCTTGCTTTAAATCTGCTTTTCCTGAGTTCTTCAGAATTATTGAAGACTCTTATTATCGCTTCGCTCACGCGCAGAAACTCAGTAGCAGGTATAAATTCATACAAAGTTTCTGCTACGCGAGGAAACGTTGCCAGTCCTCCTCCTACGAGCATTTTAAAACCCTTAGTGGAGACACCTTCTATATCTTTAATTACGGGAATGAATCCTATGTCATGTATTCCTGCAACAACACAATCAGAACTGCAGCTAGAAAATGCCGCTTTGAATTTCCTAGGTAAATTTTGTATAAACTCTTTTCTTGCAAAATATCGTGCGAACGCACCTGCGTAGGGTGTAGAGTCAAAAACCTGATCTTTGCATACTCCTGCAAATGCACACCCTGTAACGTTTCGTACGGTATTTCCGCAGGCTTCTCTGGTTGTCAGACCAGATTTTGCGATCTTTCTCATTAAGTCTGCAGCTTCATCTAATTTGATAAAATGGAATTGAAAGCACTCTCTTGTTGTTACATGTCCTTTTTTTAGAGGGGCATAGTCGCGAGCTACTATCCCAAGAGTTTCAAGTTGATCTGCATTCATTCCTCCAAAAGGAATTTTGATTCGGAACATTTGAGAGTCAGCTTGTCTTTGTCCATAGACTCCTCTTAAAAGTCTCCATCCTGTAAATTCGTTGTCAGGGATATTGCCTGAATGGAATTTTGTCACTTCTGTTTCGAAATCATCAAATTCCTCTTCATAGATCGGGATGACAGGTAACGATACTTTCCCCGATGTATCTCTAAGATTTTCTTCCATCATATTCTCCTAAACGCAAGTGCGTTATTATTTCGATAATTGTAATTTTTTAATTTCATAATAAGGACTGATTTTATAGCTTTCTGGTCCTAATTCTTTGGAATTTAACTTCATCTCTTTTTTGAACCAATCCAATTCATCGCTAAGTTTTGCAACATTTCCGACAACAAAGATTGCGGGAGATGCAATTTCTTCTTTTTCAGCGAGTGTTACAGCATTCACTAGTGTATCTGAGAAATTTCTTTGAGAATCTTTTGTAGCATTTTCAATGATTGCAATTGGAGTTTCTTTAGGCATACCGTTTTTAATTAGAGTAAAAGAAATACGCCCTATCGAACGTGCAGACATTAAGAAGACAAGAGTTCCTTTGTCTTTCGCTAAATGGCTATAATCAAGATGTTCGGTTTTTTTATATGGGTCTTCATGACCCGTAATAAATGTAACACTTGAGGATATCCCTCTGTGGGTTACAGGAATTCCTGCAAAAGCCGGTGCGGCAATCGCAGAAGTAACTCCTGGTACAATTTCAAAAGGAATATTTACTTTTTTTAACTCTAGAGCTTCCTCTCCGCCTCTGCCGAAAACAAAAGGATCTCCTCCTTTGAGCCTAACAACAGTCTTATTATCTCTTGCGAAATCTATGATTAACTTATTAATATCTTTTTGTGGAATTGTATGATGATCAGCTGATTTTCCAGCAAAGATAAACTTGCAGTTCGAATCACAGTAATTAAGGATTTCTGAATTTAGTAATTTGTCATAAATCACTACGTCTGCGATTTTTAAAATTTTTAAAGCTTTTAGGGTAATTAGTTCTGGATCTCCTGGCCCAGCCCCTACTATATATACTGTCGATTTTTTTTCTTTTGTGTTGTTTTTCATTATTTTTTGGTTTCAATATTTTTTAAAACTAACAAGTAAGGTATTATTTATATTAATATTAACTGTTTTGTCAATCTTTATTTATATATAACATATAAAAACAATAAGGTATTTAATTTAAAGTATAAGAGAAATTGGTGAAATGGGAAAATTAGAGAGAGCTATTTCAATTATTGATGATGAAAATAGAAAAGATCCTAATTTTGAATTTCTTGATAATGAAAAATATCCTAAAGAATTTTTATATTCAAAGAGGATGTCAGAAAGACTAGATATATTTGCACCAGAATCTTCTGATATTATGAAAATTGCGGTAAGAGGACATCATATATCTAGGTGGGAAATACCTAGAAACGAATTTTCTAATGATAGGAAAGGATATTTACAATGGAGAATAAAACTTTATTCTTTTCATGCAGATAAAGTTTCCGCTATTTTGAAAGTAGTTGGGTATAAAGAAGATTTTATAAATCGTGTAAGTTCAATCATTAAAAAACATAAATTAAAAAAAGATCCTGAAACTCAGCTTTTAGAAGATATAATTTGTCTTGTTTTCTTAGAACATTATTTCGTGGATTTTGCTAGGAAACATGAGGAAGAAAAGGTTATAGATATTGTTAAGAAAACTTTAGTGAAAATGTCTGAACAAGGGAAGAAAGCTGCAATGGAAATAGAACTTCCAGAATTTACGCTTTCATTTTTAGAAAAAGCTCTTTAAAACTTCTTCTTTTTATGGGAAAAAAACTTTTTCTTTTCTTTAGGTGTATTTATTCCTCGTTTATTTTTGTTCGGTGTTGATTGTTCTGATTTTTTTTCTTGCTGAGGTTTTTCAAATCTTCTTTTATTTCTCTTAGGCCAGGTTTTTTCTTTGCTAGTAGAATTTGCCGGTTTTGTAGATTTTATTTTTTTTTGATTTTTTTTGAAATTGTCGGTTTTTACCTCTGTTTTCTTCTGATTTTCATAGGAATGAGGTGAAATTTGAATCTTCTGTTTCGATTTCTTTTCTATATTTCTTAAAAAACTCATCTCAGAAACATCACAAAATGAATAAGCTATCCCCTCTGAGCCCGCTCTTGCAGTTCTACCTATTCGGTGTATGTAATTTTCAGGAATATTTGGCAATTCATAGTTTATAACATGACTTACTCTAGAAAAATCTATCCCACGAGCTGCCACATCGGTCGCTACAAGTATCCTTGCTCGTCCCTTTTCAAATTGTCTAAGTGCTCTTTGTCGAGCAGATTGTGTTTTGTCACCATGAATTGTTTCCGCTCTGAAACCTGAACGATGAAGTTTTTGTCCTAAATAATTAGCCCCTCTTTTTGTTTTCCTGAAAATAATTGTATGAGTCATTTTTTTACTCTTTAAAAGGTCAAAAAGAAGATTCATCTTATTTTGAGTATCGATTAAATAAACATATTGTTTGATTTGGTCTAAGATTATTTTTTTAGGTGTAACATCTACACGTATAGGATTATTTAAAATATTTTTTGCCAATTTACTCACTTCTTCCGGCATTGTTGCAGAGAAAAGCATAGTCTGTTTCTTAAATGGTAGATTCTTCAATATTTTTTCTATATCTTTAATAAAACCCATGTCTAACATAAGATCGGCTTCATCTAATACAAGATGAGAAATGTTCTCGAGATCTACATATCCTTGTTGAATAAGATCTAGTAATCGACCTGGTGTGGCAATAATAATATCTACACCTCTAGTGAGAGCTGCAACTTGATAAAGTTGTTTTATTCCTCCGTAAATAACAGTATGACTTACAGAGGTGTATTGACCATAGGATTCGATACTTTTGCCAATTTGTAGAGCAAGTTCTCTGGTAGGTGCAACGATTAATGCTCTAGGTATAGGTTTTCGTTTTTCTTTATGCCCATTTTGAATTTTGTCTGATTTCTTTTTCATTATATCTAAAGATATGTGCTGCAGGATGGGAAGAGAAAATGCAGCTGTTTTTCCACTGCCCGTTTGTGCTATTCCCAAAAGATCATTTCCTTCAAGAAGCTTAGAAATCGTTTTTTCTTGAATAGGAGTAGGATTGCTGTATTTTTTCTCTATTAGTCTTTTTTCAAGAGGTGATATGAGACCGAGTTTTAAAAATGGTGATTCGACCATTAAAATCTTTTCCTTTTATTTAAACTTGAGTTTCCTTGTATGCTATTTTGTATAGCACTCGAACTTATGTTCTTAATTTCTGTAAATGTCAACTTTAGCAAGCCGGATATTTCAATTCATTGATATGAACTTTGAAATCCTTGAGGTATAATTACTGAATATTACTTCATCAAATTTAAAGGATTGGATATGAATATTGTGATGTGGAATTGTTATGTTTGACCGTATGCATATAGAGCCACGGAGTGGCTTACACGTTTGATGGAAGTTCAATCTGATTTGAAAGTAACGTATAAAGCATTTGTACTTGAACAAATGAATTTTGGTAAAGTGAGAGGACCGAAGTGGAAAGCATGGAAAGATAGAACTTTTCCTAGTAGAGATATGCCTTCTCATGAAGCTGCTAAATGTGCTGCCTTACAGGGAGAAGAAGTATTTTCTGCATATCATCTGCAACTTCATAGGGCAAAGCACGTTGATAAAAAAGATATAACTAATCAACTAGTCCTAAGAGACATTGCGATTCAGTCTGGATTAGATGTCGGTAGGTGGGAAGAGGATATGAAAAATGGAAGTGGAATTTCACAAGTAGCTGACGATCATATGGAAGCAGAAGAAACTTGGGGCGTGTTTGGTGTGCCAACTCTCTATTTTGAAAAAGGCAAACCATTATTTCTAAAGTTAGAAGAAGGTGACTGGGAGGGAGTAGATGATCAGGGTCTCTTAAATGCTGTCATTGAAACAACGGTTGAAAGACCTTACATCCTTGAAGTGAAAACTCCAGAATCTTCAAGACGTTCTGAAGCATCTCAGAAAAAATATAAGAAATATATTGGAGAAAAGTAAATCAAAATTTAGGAAAAGCTAGTTTGAATACTGAAATGCGAAAGCCAATAGATTTAACAGTCGACAAAAAAGATGGTGAACTCCGAATTGTTTGGAATAATGGAGTTAGGAGTATTTATAGCTTTGATTATCTTGCTTTAATGTGTCCTTGTGCAAATTGTAAGGAAAAACGATATGAGAGTGAAAAAAATCCTCTTAACGTTCTCTCTGGTCCATCTGGCCCTGTAGAATTACAAAGTGCAGACATGGTAGGAAGGTATGCTATAAATTTCTCATGGTCCGGGGGATGTGCAAGTGGAATCTATTCATTCGATTATCTGGACGAAATTGATCCGGAAAAGAAAAATTCTGAAATAGAATAATTGAAATAATAAGGTTCTTTTAAAGGAGATATTCTCTTTGGGAAAGACTATTGTTGAAAAGATTCTTTCAAATCATTCGGGACAAGACGTAAAATCCGGAGATTTTGTTGTTTCTGATATTGATTATGTAATGGCTGGTGATGCAAAAGGTCCAAAATCTATTGATATCATGCGAGAACATAATCTTGAATTTAATTTAGAACCCCATAAAACAGATCTTATTATTGATCACTTTGTCCCTGTGCAGTCCACCCATTGGGCTAATGATCATAAAAAATTAAGAGATTTCTCTATTGAGAAAGGCATTAATCTTTTTGATGCTGGTTCTGGAGTTTGTCATACAATTGTTACCGAAGAGGGAAAAATATTGCCTGGTGGTTTGGCGATTGGTGGAGACAGTCATGTTTGTACTTATGGTGCTTTAAATTGTATTGCTGTTGCTGTTGAAAGTATTGAAATTGCATCTGTGTATAATACTGGAAAACTTTGGTTTCGTGTTCCTGAAACTATTCGTGTGAAGTTCACAGGAAAAATGCCGCCTGGTGTTTTTTCTAAAGATCTGGTCTTAAACCTTGCAAATCAATTAGGAGAGAACGGGGCAAATTATCAATGTCTGGAATATACAGGTGATTCAGTTTCTTCATTGTCTATGGATGCACGTTTTACTATTTCGAACATGTCTGTAGATATGGGAGCAAAAACGGGTGTTATGGAATCAGACGAGAAAACAATTGACTGGTTGAAGTCATGGGATTTAAATTTTAAATCCATAAAATCAGATCCTGATGCTAAATTTGCAAAGGAAATTACCATTGACGTTTCTAGTCTTTCCCCACTTCTATCCGCACCTCCTGCAGTGCATAATATATCCAAAGTTAGTGAAAGTGAGAAGAAAAGAATAGATCAAGCCTTTATTGGAACTTGCACAAATGGCCGTCTGGAAGATTTGGTAATAGCAGCGAAAATTCTTAAAGGGAGAAAAATAAATTCTCATGTTCGGTTTTATGTCGCTCCTTCAAGTAGGAAGATTTTAGAGACAGCAATGGAAAAAGGTGTACTCAAAATACTTTCGGATGCTGGAGCAACAATTTTAGCATCTGCATGTGGTCCATGTGCATCTATGAATGGAAATGGACTTCTAGGCGATAACGAAAGGGCAATTTCTTCCGCGAATAGAAACTTTCCAGGACGACTTGGAAGTAAAAAGTCAGAAATTTATTTATCTTCTCCAGCTACAGTAGCTGCGAGTGCTGTAGTAGGAGAGATTACAGATCCTAGAGAATTTTTAAATTAAAGAGGCAAACGATTGAAAAGAAATCCTCGTATTTTTCGTTTTGGTGATAATATAAGTACAGATGTACACCTCTCATCAAAATATAGACCTATAGGAACTTCCTTAGAAGATTTGAAAGATTCTGCATTTAGAGATCTAGATTCAGAATTTTCAACTTTGGTTCAAGATGGAGATTTCTTAGTTGCAGGAAAAAATTTTGGTTTAGTAAGTAGTAGGCAAGATTCTGCTATAGTATTGAGAGAATTAGGGATTTCATGTGTTTTGGCAAAAAGTTTTGGTCATATGTTTTATCGGAATGCTTTAAATTCTGGACTCCCACTAGTAATATGCGATACTGAAAAAATTCTTGATGAAGATTCGATTGAGGTGAACTTCGAGGATGGTCAAGTAAAATTTAGGGATGAAGTACTTAATTTTCCTCCTTATCCAGAATCAATAATGAAGATGATAAAAGCAGGTGGGTTAATATCTTTCATTAAGGAAAATCGAGGATATTTTTCTAATTAGAACGTATCATTAATTGTAAAGTTAATTTTCGGATTCTTCGTGAAGTTCTTCTTTGGGGATTTCATTTTTAAACGCAATTAAAATTTTAGCAGGCTGATCTTCAATTGTGGCAGCACTGTGGATTGCATTTGCGTTGATTATGATGACTTGTCCTGATTCTATAATTGAAAGTTCCTCTTCTACGTTGAATTGCATTTTACCTTCTAAAATAATGATCGATTCTTCCCTTTTATGTGCATGATAAGGAACAATTACCCCAGGTGGTTGTTCCGCTTCAAAAATATCATATCCAAAATCAGTTAAGGCAGCTAACAGTTCTTCTTCTTCTTCCTCACAGCCAAATGCTTCCATCGTATTCTGAATCTTGAACCTTGAACTATCCATTTAGGAAACCCTCTCTAACTATTTAATAATTGTTTTACAATGTTGCTAATTCTTGAACCATTTGCTCTTCCAGCCAATTCCTTAGTTAGAATGGGCATTACTTTTCCAATATCTTTCATAGAGGATGCATTTTGTTCTGATACAACACGTTCGACTACACTTTGAATCTCTTCATCAGTCATTTGTTCGGGGAGGTAATTTTTTATAAAATTTGATTCTTCCTTTTCTTTGTCAGCAAGATCTATTCTTTCAGCTTCTCTATATTGACTCTCTGCCTCTTCGCGTTTCTTTAACATGCTTTCTAAAATTTTAATAACTGAATCTTCATTTATATCTTCCCCACTTTCTTTGTCCTTATTGAGAATCTCTGAACGTATCATACGTATAGTAGATAATTTCAACTGGTCTTTTGACCGCATTGCGTCTTTCATATCATCTTCTAGTTTTTGTCTAGTTTGACTCAAGAATTTCCCCAAATTTAGTTTCAGAGTAAGCGGTGTTTTTATTTCTAAATCGCAGGTACAAAACACCGAAAGCAGATCCTATAACATCTGCTAAAAAATCACCATAGGTAGAGTCTCTTCCATAAACAAATCCTTGATGATATTCATCTAAGAAACCATTAAGTATACTGAATAGAAAGATTCCAAAAGAGATAGTATTAATTGCAGTCTGGCTAAAAATATTACATATAGGTTTCCAGAAAAGTATTGTTAATACAAAGTATTCAAGAATATGGATTATTTTATCGAAACCGTAGAATATTTTGATTTCTGAATTACCCAAACTGAATGAAGAAAGTGAGTGGATTAGTATTAAATATGCAATGGCAACCAACCATCTTTTTTTCATTTCTGTTCCTTGTTTCGACTGTTGCCGACTTCTGTGATAACGAAGTGATTTTTCTTGATATATTTTTTTGAAGCATCTTTTATCTGTTGCAAAGTGACGGATTTTATTTTATTTAAATAAACTTCAGGGTAGTTTTTCGAAAACCCTAATCGTTCTATTGCTAAAATATAGTCCGCTATTCTTCCTGAAGAATCAAATTTTGTTGCAAAACTTCCTGTTAAATATGATTTTGCGTCATTCAATTCTTCAATTGTGACACCAAATCTTTTTAATCTTTTTATCTCGGAGAGTGCTTCGGAAACTGCAAGTTTTGCATTTTCATTTTTAGTTTGTAAGGCTAAAATCCAATATCCATTCTCGATACCAGATGCAAAGTAACTATAGGCAGAATAAACCAGTCCTCTTCTTTCACGTAGATTTTTCAGTATTCTACTTTCAAAACCTCCTCCACCTAAAATGTAATTCATGATTCGTGCCGTATGAAAATTAGGGTCAGTGCGTTTGATAGAACGGTTTCCCATTATCACAGTAGTTTGAGAAAAAGGCTTTTTGATATATTTTTTCTCTGTTTTATTTTTTAATAGAGGTAGTGTTTTAGAAGGTATATGCAATCGGTTTGAATTCCATTTACTAAAAAATGTTTGAACTAATCTTTTAGCTTTCTCTTTTTTTATATCTCCTACAAAGACAAAAATAGTGTCATTTCTTTTGTAGTGTTTATTGTAAAAGTCAACAATATCTTTTTTTTCGATTTTCTTAATTGTTTTGCTACTTCCTTCAATTAATCTTCCATAAGGATGATCTCCATAAAGGGAGGACAAAAAAGATTTTCTTGCTATATAGTTCGGTGAAAATTGTCCTTTTTTTTCTTTTCCATATAGTCTCATTTTTGTTTTCCTAATTTCATTCTCAGGAAAAGTTGGATTATTTAGAATGTCTGACAGAAGTTCAAAACCTTTTTCTAAATCTCTTTTTAAAAGTTTTGTAGAAACTGTAACGAAATTATGCCCAGTTTCAAATGAAACTCCCCCTCCTAATTCATCATTCAATTTTTCAATAGAAAGTGCGTCTCTTGTTTTCGTTCCTCTTCCCAGTGTTAATGCAGTTAAGTTAGCTAGACCCGCAAATTCCTTTTTTTCGTATTTCGAGCCTGCATGTATTGAAATTCTTATCGTTACAAGCGGGAGCTGTGAAGATGACTTTGTAAGTAAGATATTTTTATTTT
>DFQF01000070.1:0-4610 GCA_002377645.1 Nitrospinaceae bacterium UBA3496
CCAGCATTATTTGACTTAAAAGCAATTTTCTTCTTAGACATAACAAAAGTGTCATTATTCACAGAACCTCTCATTGCAATTGAATCAAATCCAGCACCGATTTCTACACCCTTTACTGCATTAATACTCATTAATGCAGAAGCTAGATCAGCATCTAACCTTCCGTAAAGTGGTCTTCCTAATCCTGCAGGAACATTTTCAGCTAGAATCGTAATTCCACCTCCTACCGAATCCCCATCCTTTCTAGCTTTTAAAATTGCTTCCTCCATTAACTTTGCAGCCTTCTTATCTGGACAACGAACAATATTCTTTTCTATTTCATCTTTTTTGAAGTTTTTTTCATCAAACACAATATTTTCTATTTGATCGACAAAACCAAAAACAGAAATGCCAATTGTATTAAGCAATTTTTTTGCAACTGCACCTGCAGCTACTCTACATAAGGTCTCTCTAGCACTTGATCTTCCTCCTCCCCTATGGTCTCTTCTTCCCCATTTCGCATGATAAGTAAAATCTGCGTGTCCCGGACGAAAAGTTTCTCTCAAAGGTTCATACTTAGAAGAATCGGCATCCTTGTTTTTAACAACTATGGAAATTGGAGCCCCTGTAGTATATCCCTCAAAAACTCCTGATAAGATTTCAGCATAATCCGCTTCTTTCCTTTGTGTCGTAACACGACTCTGCCCAGGTCTTCTTCTATCAAGATCTTTTTGGATATCTTTCTGCTCCAACTTCATTCCAGCCGGACAACCATCAATTACAACACCGAGAGAATGACCATGAGACTCTCCCCACGTAGTAAATCGAAACAAACGACCAAATGTATTAGACAAAAGATTCTCCTTTAGATTTAATTACAATCGTTATTCTGCACCAAATTCAATATTTTCCTAGTTAAATCTAGAATTAATTTTTCAAATTCCACAGAATTCGGATTTTCTATTACTATATCAGCAAGCTTCTCAAAAACAGGTTCACGAAGCACGAACAAATTTCTAATATCCTCTTCTGGATTATCAGAATCATCAAGATAAGATGGATATCCTATTTTTCGTATTCGGCTTAGAATATCTTCTATAGGTACACGAACATAAACTACACAAAATTCCTCAAGTAATTCTCTATTTTTTTTATCATCTAGTGTTCCTCCTCCAAGGGAAATTAAACAAGAATCAACAGAAATATGCTCTTGCAGCAAAGAATTCTCTAACTCTCTAAAATTATCCCTTCCGATCTTACGAAAAATTTCTCGAAAAGAAACTGCCTGCCCCTTTTCTTCAGAAAATCTTTTTTCTATAAGTTGATCAAGATCAAAGAAATCAAGGTTTAGTCTCTCAGACAAAACTCTTCCGATCGTGGATTTTCCTGAACTTTTAAAACCTATCAAAATAATTTTCAAATTTATTCCTTACAATTATTTTTTTTATCAAGATATCCAAGAATTAATGAAGAAAGATTCTCAACAAGAACACTTTCTTCAGAATTGCTAATATCAAACCAATGAATTAATGGATTCTTATCAAACCAAGTTCTTTGCCTCTTTGCATATTGTCTATGTAAAACACAAATCTTTTCTACTGCAGTCTCAAAATCTATTTCTTTTCTGCTTAACATAAAAGCTTCGTTAAAACCTAACCCTTCGAAAATTCGAGAATGTTGCAAAGACTCCTCAACTAAAAATTCTGACTCTTTCACCATACCTGAACTGAGCATTTTTCTGACCCTTGTTTCTATCTTAAAATTCAAGTCCTTTTTAGGCAAACTAAGTCCAATATACAGTGGGTTCTTAAATCTTGGGTCACTGTCTTCATTTTGAAATGTACTCAGAGGTTTCCCCGATATTTCAAAAACTTCCAAAGCTCTGATTAAACGTCTTTTATCATTAGGATGAATTCGCTTTGCTGAATCCGGATCTATATTATTGAGTTTTTCGTGCAAATAATTAGGTCCACTCTTTTCATAATCTTCCATTAAATTATTTCTTATGGATGAATCGGAAGAAGGACCATCAAAGATTCCTTCTACTAAAGATTGAATATACAATCCGCTACCGCCAACCAAGACTGGGAAAACTTTTCTGTTATAAATATCATTAAGGACATCCAAACAGTGTTTTGCATAAAGAGAAACATTATACTCGTCATGTGGGCTTAAAAAATCAACCATATGATGCTTGACCTGATTTCTTTCACGCAAGGAAGGTTTCGCTGTTCCTATAGAAACTTCTTTGTATATCTGCCTTGCATCTGCTCCTACAATTTCTAAATTAAAACCTTTCTCTTTCAAATACCTAGAAACTTTAATTGAAAATTCGGTTTTCCCAGTACCAGTACACCCTAAAATTATAATTAAAGGCTTATTGGAAAAATTACCCATATTCACTCAACCTAATTTTACAATATTTAAAAAACTTTCAAGAAAAAGACTAGGAATTACTAATGAAGATATTCTAGCTAAGAGAATTTGAAAATTAAAACATCACAAGTTCTTTAATTCTTCTTCAAAATCTGTAGAACTACTGTCATCTGGGAAAAAACCATCATCAACTATTTTTCTTAAGTCTTTTCCAGCTTTAAAGAAGGGAATATTTTTAGTCGGCACAGAAACTGACTCACCCGTCCTTGGATTCCTTCCATCTCGACTATTTCTCTTTCTAGAACGGAAACTTCCGAAACCTCTTAATTCTACCTTGTCACCTTCAGCAAGAGAATTGACAATACTTCCTAAGACAATATTTACAATACGTTCTGAATCTTTCTTCGTGAGATTAATCTTCGCAGACAAGATATCAACAAGTTCTGCTTTTGTCATATAAACTCCAAATAAACAATGCATTACGATAAAGAAATCTAATTCCATACATAATGTAAGATATGGTTATTGTTTATCAAAAGATCACCTCTAAGCCAAGAGGGAAATGTATTTATTATACTTGAAAAAGAAGGAATTAAACTTTTTTTTATCTTCAACTCTATTACCCTTGGTTCCCCGTTAATACCTGAAAGTCTAGCTGCCTCCATTATTGCATCATTCCTTGTACCCATAAAATCAACAAGACCAAGTGTCTTTCCCCTCTTTCCACTAAATACCCTACCATCTGCAATTTTCAGAACATCTTGTTTCTTTAATTTTCTTCCAATACTAACTTCTTCTACAAATTGTGTATAGATATCATCAACAAGCAATCTCAGTATTTCTCTATCTTTTTTTGTCATTGTTCTAAACGGTGAAGTCATATCCTTGTGTTCGGAACTTCTGATTATAGTCATTTTCACACCTACTTTCTTCAAAAGTTCCTCTGCATTTGGTAACATCATCAAAACTCCTATACTTCCTATGATTGAACCAGGATACGCGTATATCTTATCTGTTGCACTAGCAAGATAATATCCACCTGAAGTAGCTACCGAACCTAGAGAAGCAATAATTTGTTTTCCTGACTTCTTGAAACGTTTAATTGCGCTAACTATTTCTTGAGTAGGGCCAACTCCTCCCCCTCTACTTTGAATAAAAATTACCAAAACCCTAATTTTTGGATTTTTTCTAAAAACATCAATTTTTGAGGTGATTTCATCAGCTTTATTTATGATACCTTCTACTTTAATCAGACCTACAGAATTGTTCCCAATGGGAAGATTTGGGTAAAAATATTTTTTGTTTTCTTGAGGGGACAAAAGCAAGGAAAGACAAACAGCTACAAAAAAAAGTAACAATAAATACTTGCTAACCCGATTTCTAAATATTTTTTTAAGCAATCTTTTTAATCGTTATTTCTGTTCTTTATCATCAGAAGCCGAATCTTCTTCAGTCACATCTGAGGATTCTTCGGGTTCTGATTCTGAAATCTCACTCTTTGCTTCTTCAACTACTGATTCAGAGACTTCATTCTTTGATTCTTCAACTACTTCTTCAGGGATAGGAGCCTGACTAATCAGAGCATCTTCACCTGTTGCTTCAATATATTCTTTAATGCTTAGACCAAGTCTTCTTTGGTCAGCTTCAATTTTCACAACTCTCATATTAAAAATGTCACCAACCCTAACAACCTCTTCTGGTTTATTAACTTTATCCTCGCTAAGTTCTGAAATATGCACAAGACCTTCTAGTTCCGGTTCCGGTGTAGCAAAAACTCCAAAATTAGTTATCTTCGTTATTTCTGCCTTTATGTTCTCTCCTACAGAGTATTTTTCTTCTATATTTACCCAAGGATCGGAAGAAAGTTGTTTCATCCCTAAGGAAAGTCTTTCTTTCTCCGTATCAATACTAAGAACTATAGCTTCCACTTCTTGTCCTTTGTCCAAAATTTCTGATGGATGTTTAAATCTTTGCGTCCAGGAAATATCAGAAATATGAATCAAACCATCTATTCCATCATCTAAGGAAAGAAATGCCCCAAATTCAGTAAGATTTCTAACTTGTCCTTTAACTTGTGTTCCGACTGAAAATCTTTCATGAACGTTGTCCCAAGGATTCTTCTCAATTTGTTTCATCCCAAGCGAAATCCTTCGAGTGTCGACTTGCACATCTAATACCACAGCATCAATAATATCATTCATAGAAACAATTTTAGAAGGATGCCTTACTCTTCGAGTCCAAGACATTTCGGAAAC
>DFQF01000070.1:4986-15271 GCA_002377645.1 Nitrospinaceae bacterium UBA3496
GAAACAACCCTTCCCCTAACTCTTCCATTATTTGGATATTTTATTTTGACACTATCCCAAGGATCAGGGGTTATTTGTTTATGTCCAAGAGAAACTCTTTCTTTTTCTTTGTCATAATTGAGGATCAGGACTTTAATTGTATCTCCTAAACTTACAACCTCCGAAGGATGATTAACCCTTCCCCAAGACATATCTGTAATATGCAGCAAACCGTCAATTCCACCTAAATCTATAAATGCACCATAATCCGTAATATTTTTAACAACACCGACAGCTTGTTGACCCTCTTCTATAGTCTTGAGCGTCTCACGTTTCATTTCTGCTCTTTCACCTTCAAGCAAAACTCTTCGCGATAAAACTATATTCCCTCTTTTTCTACTTAACTTGATTATTTTCAGTTCAAGTTGTTTGCCAATAAACTGATCTAGATCTCTAACCGGTCTTAAATCAACCTGAGAACCAGGCAAAAATGCTTTCAGTCCAACATCTACAGTCAGACCACCTTTAATCCTTGCAGTTACCCTACCCATGATATTTTCTTCTTTTTCATAAGCAATGGTAAGTTCATCCCAAATTTTTATGCGATTTGCTTTTTCTTTTGATAAAACTAGGACACCTTCTTCATCCTCGCAATTCTCGACAAATACCTCTACGGGATCGCCTATTTTCAGGTCACCACCCCTAGATGGAAATTCTATTCTCGGAACCAAACCTTCTGATTTATATCCTACATCTACAAGAATAAAATCGCTCTCAAAACCAACTATTGTTCCATTGACAATTTCTCCGTCCTTAATCTGAAATGTAGAAGCGTAAACATCTTCCATACTCTCAGGACTTAAAGATTCAAAATCATCGATACCATCCATAAGTTCTGCAAAAGTCTTAACTGTACTTACCTTTTCTCCGGTAGAACTATTCTGGGTTGTATCATCCATAAATTTAGACAAACCTCTATTAATTTATAAAAAAGACTTAAACGTAATTGCAACAGGTGACGAATGCTACTTTAAGGAAAAGAAATCGTCAACACGTCTAGGATTGTTATCCTGAAAATAGGTGTTTTTCTACTTTATCAAAAACAAACTGAAATACTTGGTCAAGTGATTTGTCAGTTGTATCAACTAAAATAGAGTTTTCAGCTCTTTTTAATGGAGAATCAGTTCTAGTTCTATCTCGATCATCTCTATTTTTTAATTGTACAGATACATTTTCAAGATTGCTCCCAAGATTGTTATCCTGCAATTCTTTTAATCTTCTCTTAATCCGGACTTCTTCATCAGCATCAAAGTAGAATTTAAGTTGTGCATTTGGAAAAACAACAGTGCCTATATCTCTTCCTTCAAGTACCGCACCCTTTTTTCTTCCGAATTTTCTTTGATAACGTAAAAGAACTGAACGTACACACTTATCTGCTGAGATAAATGAGGCAAGTTCTGAAATTTTCTCTTGCCTAAGAAGAGTTGTAACATCCTGACCATTAATAAAGTTTTTCCATCCTACACTTGTGTGTTTACTATCAAAATTCATTTCCTTAGCAAAAAATGAAGCTAAATCAATATCACTAGCATCTTTACCTTCTTTCTCCATCAGAAAGGCAACTCCTCTATATAGCGCACCTGTTTCAAGGTAATCCCAATCTAATGAAGTTGCGAGTTTTTTTGCGACACTACTCTTTCCCGTTCCAGCAGCACCATCAATAGCAACAACTATTCCTACCCCTTCATTAACAGGCTTACCTGTCATTTCTCTTCCTTTGCATTTAGCCAAGAATCTCTTCCATTTTTAGCACTCCGAAACATTTCATAAAGAGAATTCTCATCTGAATTTTCAATTAAATCACTGATAGAATTCAAATTGTCACGGAAAGTCTTAATCGAATCCAAAATTGCTTCCTTGTTTTGAATGCATATTTCACTCCACATTTCCGGATTACTAGAAGCAATTCGAGTGAAATCTTTAAATCCACCTGCAGCATAAGAGATACCATTTCCCTCTAACACTGCATTCACTAGAGCATATGCAACAACATGAGGTAAGTGACTAATATCTGAAAGAATTCGATCATGTTTTTCTGGGTCTAAGAGTTCAACTCTCGAACCTAGACCAATCCAAAAGTTTTTCAATCGTTCAATAGCAATTTTTGAGTTTTTTTCAATTGGAGTAAGAATCGTCACATGATTCTCAAACAAACTAGCATAACTCGCCTCAACACCAGAAGATTCTGTTCCTGCTATAGGATGACCACCAATAAATTCGGCATTCGCATTTACGCTTTCCTTGAAAACATCTACCACCTTAGCTTTAACACTCCCTACATCAGTTATGATAGTTTGAGAATCGAGTTTTGACAGAAGAGTAGAAATAATATCTATCGATTTTTCTACGGGAGTGGCAATCACTACCAAATCAGAGCCTTGGACAGCATCCAGAAGAACTGACTCATAACTATCTATGACTCCAAGAGAAACTGCACTATCTAAATTTTTTTTTGTTCTACCAAATCCAACAATTTCCTTAACTAAACCTTCCTCTCTAGCTTTTCTTGCCATGGAACCACCTATAAGTCCAACTCCGACAATTGTCATTTTTTCAAAAAGTTGTGTCATTAGAGTACTTCCTTTAAATCCTTCATAAATCTACGATTTTCATCCATTGTACCAATCGAAACTCTTATATGTGAAGGGAATCCATACCCAGTTATAGGTCTCACTATAACACCCCGTTTCAAAAGGGAATCATAAACACGATCCCCATTAGAAACATCAATCATCAGAAAATTAGCTTGTGTGGATACAAAAGGGATTCCAAGTGAAGTTAGTTCTTTCTCTAAAAATTCACGTCCTTCTAAGTTAGAGGAAATAGTTTCTTTCACATGCTTCTCATCTCCCAAAGCGTTCTCTGCAGCTAACAATGCTAAAGAGTTTACATTAAACGGCTCCCGAACTTTGCTAAGTATAGAAATTATTTCAGGTTGTGCAATTCCATATCCTATTCTTAAGCCTGCCAAACCATAAACTTTAGAAAATGTCCTAAGAATAACTAAATTATGATATTTATTCATTAATTCTAAGGTATTTGGGTAATTTTCATCCGTGACGAATTGACAATATGCTTCATCAACTACTACTACAATATTTCCTGAAATCTCCTCCAACAACTTTACAAGATCGGATTCGCTAAAAGAAGTCCCAGTAGGGTTATTAGGATTTGCCAAGAATATTATTTTTGTCTTGTCATCAACTCTTTTCGAAATACCATCTAGATCGTGAGTAAAATCTTTCATAGGAGAGATTTTCATTTTGCAACAACTTAGCTGAGAAACAATTTGATACACTATAAAAGCACCTTCAGAGAACACAACAGAATCATTAGGATTTAAAAAAGCATGAGCTATAATCTCTAACACTTCATTGGTTCCATTGCCTAGAATGAAACATTCCTCATTTAAAGCATGAAAATGAGAGAGTGCTTTTTTTAAATAAAAACCACTACCATCTGGATAACGATTCAGATCAGAAAATCCTTTCTTCATAGCCGCAACAGCCAGAGGAGAAGGACCTAAAGGATTTTCATTTGAAGCAAGCTTTATTGATTTTTCTAATCCTAGCTCTCTTTCTAATTCCTCAACAGGTTTGCCTGGAAGATATACTATAATATCTTCAATACAATCTGATGTTCTCGACGTGAATTCCACATCTGCCTCCATTTTCAATTAAGACGAAACAATATGCTTAGGATATGAGCCTAAAATTCGAAAAAAACTCACTTCATTTTTCAATTCACTAATTGTTTCTCCAAAAATTTCATCTTCAGCATGACCTTCAACATCAACAAAAAAAACGTAATCCCATGCTTGTCTTTTTGATGGTCTAGATTCAATTTTAGTCAAATTCAAATTCCTTTCAGCAATAGGCTTAAGGAATCTATACAAAGCTCCCGGTTGGTTTTTCAAAACAAACAACAAACTAGTCTTAGACTCACTCTCTTTTTCATTTTCTTTTTTCCCAATAACAAAAAAACGAGTTGAATTGCTTTCTGAAGTATCTAATTTTTCAACAATTATATTTAAACCATAAACATCTGCTGCAATAGGACTACTAAGTGCAGCAAGACTCGAATCCTCAGAACAATATTTTGCAGCAAGAGAGGTGCTACTTACTTCTTCAAAGTCTATTTCAGGTGCGTTTTCATGAAACCAATCCCTACACTGTGCAATAGCATGAGGATGACTCAAAACCTTTTTGATATTTTCCAGACTATTTGCCTTAGACAATAAATGAATATCGATTGGAAGATAAATTTCACCCGTAACTAGAACTGAAGATTCAATAAGCAAATCTAAAGTTATATTAACAGTACCTTCTAGGGCATTCTCAATTGGAACAATACCATATAAAGATTCTTCATTTTCTACACTCTTGAAAACAGATAAAATATCGTCCTCTGGTTTAAATACAGCAGCTTTGTCAATAGAGAAAAAACGCAAGGCAGCCTCATGAGTAAAAGTTGCCTCAGGACCTAGATAACTCACATTAAATGAATCCTCATAGTCTTCAATTGTATTTTTCAAAACAAATCCTTTTTTGAAAAATTACTCTCCACGTAGTTCCTTAATAAGATTCTTTGGAGAAGACGATTTCATAAGAGATTCTCCAACGAGAATTGCATCAATTCCTGCTTCTACAAGAGGCTCTACATCTAACCAACTGTTAATACCACTCTCAGAAACGAGAACAAGATTTTTCTTTTCAGACGCGGAAAGATTAGAAAAAATATTCAAAGTATTTCTTGTATCAACTTTGAAAGTTTTTAAGTCCCTATTGTTAACACCTATTATCTTTGAGTCAGCTTCTAAAGCCCTTTCTAAATCTTTCTCCGTATAAACTTCAACAAGAGCATCCATACCATATTCTGTTGCTAATAACCGCAAGTCAGCAAGAAGATTAGTTTCTAAAATTGTTGCAATCAATAAAATAGCATCTGCACCCGATGCACGAGCCTCAAAAATCTGATAGGGATCGAAAATAAATTCCTTCCTCATTACTGGAATTTTCACACTTGCAGCAACCTCAGAAAGATCAGAAAGACTGCCTAGAAATTTTCTCTTTTCTGTAAGAACTGAAACTGCAGAGGCTCCTGATTCTTCATATGTAGTGGCTATGTTAGATGGTGAAAATTCATTTACGAGAAGTCCCTTAGAAGGTGATGCCTTCTTCACCTCTGCTATTACATTTATGCAACTACTTTTGCGAGCTATTCTTGTTGAATTTAATTTTAATGCATCAATCATACTAACAGTAGGTGGAATATCGTTTAATGATTTACGAAGATCACTTTCATTTATTTCAGATTTACTTAAAGACAGATCATCTTTAACGCCATCTACAAGTTCATCGAGAATTGTTTTTGTCGAAAGTATCACGAATTAGTTACCTCAATCAGTTGATCTAATTTCTCAATCGCTTTTCCATTATCTATCACTTCGGCCGCAAGTTTAACTCCGTCTAAAAGATTGTCAACCTGGCCAGAAACCAAGAGAGCCGCAGAAACATTCATTAGCACAACGTTCCTCTTCGCCCCTTTTTCTCCGTTTAGAATCTTTCTGGTTATTTCTGCATTTTCCTTCGGTTCACCGCCCAGCAATTCTTTACTTTCTACTTTTTGGAATCCAAAATCCTCAGGACTTATATTGTAAGTTTTCACTTCCTCTCCATTCCATTCTGAAACCTTTGTTGAAGAACAAAGAGTAATCTCATCCATTCCATCCAAACCGTGTACGACGAAAGCTCTCTTACAACCCAGCTTTGACAAAACATTAGCTATTAATTCAGTTAGCATTTCAGAATAAACACCGACAAGAAGCGTATTTGCATTTGCGGGATTTGTAAGAGGACCCATAACATTAAAAATACTTCTCATTGAAAGTTCTCTTCTAGGCCCAATTGCATGTTTCATTGCACCATGCAAAAGTGGAGCGAAAAGAAATGCTACTCCAACTTCATCTAGACATGCTCCTACTTTATCAGGAGTAATCTCAATATTTACTCCAAGTTCTTTCAGTACATCTGCAGCTCCAGAACTACTAGAAACAGAACGATTCCCGTGTTTTGCGACTGGCTGCCCTGTGGCAGATACAACTAAAGCAGATGTTGTACTAATATTAAAAGTATGAGAACCATCACCACCAGTACCAACAACATCGACTATATTCGAATGTCTGCTCTTTATTTTAGTAGACTTACTTCTCATTGAACGAACACTACCAGTTATTTCATCTGGAGATTCTCCAAGCATTCTCAATGCCACAAGATATCCACCAATTTGTGCCTCAGTAGCGTCACCATTCATAATTTGATCCATTACTTTTTCAGCTTCATCAGAAGTCAAATGTATATTTTCCACTAGTTTTCCAATCGCTTTTTCAATCATAAGAACTTCCCTTCAAAAAATATGGTTGACAAGAAAACTCTCAATCACTACTCAATTCTATTGCATTTTTAAGGAGAAGTTTTCCATCCACAGACAAAATAGATTCTGGATGAAATTGTACTCCAAAGACTAAAGTATCTTTAACATGAATCCCCATAATTTCATCTCTATCTGTCTTTGCACATACAGAAATTTTTTCAGGCAAACTTTTATTCTCAATTATAAGACTGTGATAACGGGTTGCAGTTACAGGATTCGAAACTCCCTTGAATAGATCTTTGTCATTATGAAAAACTTCAGATGTTTTTCCGTGCATTATTCGTTCTGCACGAACCACTCTAGCACCAAACACTGCGCCTATAACCTGATGTCCAAGACAAACCCCAAGAATAGGGAACTTCTCACAAAAGGTTTCCACTACTTTCATAGAGAGACCTGCTTTCTCAGGCCTGCTTGGCCCAGGAGAAATTACAATCAAGTCAGGATTAAAATCTTCTATATCATTGAGTTCGAAAGAGTCATTTCTCCAAACATCCACAGTCGAACCTAGCTCAGAAAAATACTGAAAGAGATTATAAGTAAATGAGTCATAGTTATCTATCATTAAAATTTTTGACACTTATTTTCCCTCATTCCTTTCTACTACTATAACATCTCTAGCTACTTGTATTGCTCGCAACATTCCTTTTGCTTTATTAATAGTCTCCTCAAATTCAAAACTTGGTTTAGAGTCTGAAACTATACCTGCACCTACTTGCAAATATATTTTACCATCCTTTATATAAACAGTTCTTATTGCAATACAAGTATCCATATTTCCATCAAAACCAAAGTACCCCACAGCACCTGCATACGGACCTCTCCTAACAGGCTCTATCTCTTCAATAATTTCCATTGCTCTTACTTTTGGAGCTCCAGAAACTGTACCTGCAGGAAATGTCGCTCGGATGACGTCAAATGCGTCCTTATCACTAATAAGTTTTCCAGAGACGTTACTAACAATATGCATTACATGACTATAACGTTCGACAATCATCTTTTCCGTAACATTAACAGTTCCAGGAACACAGATTCTTCCAATGTCATTTCTTCCCAGATCAAGTAACATAATATGTTCAGCAATTTCCTTTTCATCTGCAAGCAGTTCTTTTTCTAATTCAAGATCTTCTCTTTCATTCCTTCCTCTTTTCCTAGTACCCGCAATCGGACGCACCTCTACAGTATCGTCCTCGAGTCTAACTAACACCTCAGGAGAAGCTCCAACTAGAATGATCTCATCAAGCGTTAGAAAAAACATATATGGAGAAGGGTTCACTTTACGTAGTGAACAGTAAAGTGAAAATGGATCAACATGTAATTCCCTCTCAAGTCTTTGTGAAAGAACTACCTGAATAGCCTCACCTTCATTAATTAACTCAACAATCTTACTAACAGAATTCTCAAAGTGAGTTGAAGTAAAAGAAGATGAAAATTTATCCTCCATTAAGCATTTATCATCTTCTGATGAATTACTATCTTCTTTGAAATTAACAACAAATGATCTCTCTTGTGTAAGACGATCAACTAGGCCATCAATGGAATCTGTTGCCTCTTGATAAGGATCTACACTTCCATGATTCAGGAATGCATTGGAAACAACTTTAAGAGACTTATTCAAATTGTCAAAAATCACCATAGAACGAGTAAGCATAAAGAAAAGATCAGGTAAATCTAAGTCATCATCTGACAAGTCTGGGAGTGTTTCCACAAAACGTATTGCATCATAAGAAATATATCCTACTGCACCGCCACAAAAACGTGGGAGGCCTTCCACTCTAACAGGATTGTAATTCGACATGAAGTTTTGCATGAATTCAAATGGATCTGAAACTTCTAAAATCTCTCTCTGATCGCCACGAATTACTTGCATTTCAGTATTTTTACTTCTTAGGATAATAAAAGGATCATTGCCAAAAAAAGAATATCTAGCCCACTTTTCTCCTCCCTCAACACTTTCAAATAAAAAGGAATATTTTTTTTCTCTAATTTTCAAATAGGCTGACACAGGATCCCCAGAAAGCGCAGGAATCTCTTTAAATATAGGCACAACATCTCCCATTTCTGACAATTTGCCAAAATCATCTAGACTAGGAAAATATTCTTGCATTTGGAGAAACTCCGAGTTAAAAAGCAAAACAAAGAACATAGAGTCAAGAAACGAAGATAACTAATTGGAACAGAGACAGTCAACTCATTTCAATTCCAATTTTGTGTTCATTACTCGAAAATATCCTTGCCGTAATCGACATCAACCAAAAAGAGTCCATGGGATGGTGCGGTTGGTCCTGCTAATCTTCTATCTCTTGATTCAATTAAAACGGGCAAGTTATCAGGGCAGCGTTCGCCTCTTCCAACTTCAACTAATGTCCCTACAATATTCCTAACCATATGTCTCAAAAATCCGTCTGCAGTAATACGTAAAATTATTTCATCAAAATTTTCTTCAATATTCAAAGAAACTAACGTCCTTACGTTACATGGGGTGAGACTTTTCTTTCGACAAAAGCTCGTAAAATCATTTTTTCCAACAAGATAAGAAGAAGCTTCTCTCATTAATTTAATATTCAGATTACTTCTAATATGCCAAGCGCGTAATTGACGCAGAGCACTTTCTGAACAACGATTTAGAATCCTATATTCATATGTTTTGCTTTTTGTGTCATGTTGGGCGTGAAAATCATCTTTGACTTCAACACATTTTATTACGACAATATCTCTATCTATTAAAGAATTAAGAGCTAAACGCATCTTATTGGGTGAAAGATCTATTTCGGTATCAAAATGGGCAACTTGTGCTATAGCATGAACTCCTGAATCGGTTCTTCCTGAACCAACAATCCTTGTTAATTTCCCTGAAATTTTCTCAAGAGCAGTTTCTATCTCAGACTGAACGGTTCTTTGATTTGGTTGAGCCTGCCAACCCATAAAATTAGTGCCATCATATTCAATTTTTATAGCAAATCTTTTTTTAGTAGACATATTCAAATTATAATGTTCTGCATTAAAGTTTAGCGCGTAACAAAATACCTGTAGATGAATTATCAATAAGAGAAATATCCTGAGGTGAACCTTCTCCAACTATATAACCACCTTCTTCACCACCCTCAGGACCTAGATCAATAACATAATCTGAAAATCGTATTACATCCATATTATGTTCAATAATTACAACTGTGTTGCCTTGATCAACTAATAATCGCAAAACTCCTAAGAGTCTTTCAACATCAGAAAAATGAAGCCCTGTCGTAGGTTCATCTAAAATGTAAAGAGTTTTGCCTGTACCCTTCTTAGACAACTCTTTTGCCAGCTTAATTCTTTGTGCCTCCCCACCACTAAGTGTAGTAGCTGATTGACCAAGTCTAATATACCCCAAACCCACATCTAGCAAAGTAGACAATTTATCCCTAATTAATCTTATATTTTCAAAAACATCATGTGCTTCACGAACGGTCATATTAAGAACATCAGAAATCGAGACCCCTTTATAACGAATTTGTAAAGTTTCCTGATTAAATCTTCTACCCAAACAATCAGTACACTTAATATATACATCAGGAAGAAAATGCATCTCAACTTTCAAAAAACCTCCTCCTTCACATGCTTCGCATCTTCCACCTTTAACGTTGAAACTAAATCTACCACTCTGATATCCACGACTTTGAGAATCTATAGTCCTTGAAAATATTTCTCTTATTGGAGTAAAAATTCCTGTATAAGTAGCAGGATTACTTCTCGGAGTTCTACCAATTGCAGATTGATCTATATTTACGACTTTATCAATATTTTCAATACCTTCTATTCTTTCGAATTTACC
>DFQF01000070.1:15667-17451 GCA_002377645.1 Nitrospinaceae bacterium UBA3496
CCACTAACCCCAGTAACACAATTCAGGAAGCCCAAAGGGAAAGAAACGTCTATTTTTTTAAGATTGTTCTCAGCCGCACCTATAATCTTTAAACAACGTTCTATTTTAGGATTTTTAGATTCAGAAATCGGAATGCTTAATCTTCCAGAAAGATACTTTCCTGTAACAGTATTAGAATTTGCTATTTCCTTAGGATTCCCTTCGGAAACTACATAGCCTCCTTTTTCTCCTGCACCTGGTCCCATATCTACTATATAATCTGCATTCTCTATCGTATCTCTATCATGTTCCACAACTATAATAGAATTCCCCATATCTCTTAATTTAAAGAGAGTAGACAAAAGACGATGATTATCTCTTGGATGTAATCCAATACTGGGTTCATCCAAAACATAAAGAACCCCAGACAAATTCACCCCAACCTGACTTGCTAGTCTAATCCTTTGACCTTCCCCTCCAGATAGTGTTCTTGTAGAACGATCTAAAGTAAGATACCCAAGTCCTACAGAATCAATGAATCCTAATCTGCCCTCAATTTCTTTGATTATACGACCTGTTACAAAATCGTCCTTTACCTTCTTTGGGAGTGATTTAAAAAAACCCTTTAGTTTCGAAATAGGAAGTTTAACCATATCTTGTATAGTTTGCCCTTCAAAAGTTACAGCTAAACTTTCTCTTTTCAATCTACCTCCAGAACATGATTCGCATAAAAAAACACTCATATACTTCTCTAAGCCAGAACGAGTTTTTTCACTATTAGTCTTTTCATAGGAAAGTAATAGTTCCTCAAAAATTCCAAGAAATCTTCTTTGCCTTCGAATAGTTCTTGTAGGAGTTTTATGAGTAACTTTAAATTTTTCTCCTTTAATTCCATAAAATAAGAGATTTTTTTTCTTCTGAGTAAGATTGTTAAATGGAATATCTCTTTCTATCGATTGTTTTTCTATAAAAGCGTCTAAGGAGGAAGAAAGTAGATTATTTCTCTCAGCGAAAGGAAAAATAGCTCCATCATTTATTGTCTTACTTAAATCCGGAACAATTTTTTGAGGATCCATTTTAAATTCTGTTCCTAATCCCTTACAATTTTTACATGCTCCTTGTGGACTATTAAACGAAAACATACGAGGTTCCATTTCTGGAATAGTGATTCCGCATTCAGAACAGCCAAAAAATTCACTTAGCAAAAACTCCTTATCCATATCGACTAAAAACAAAATCAGACCTTTGGAAAGCGAACATGCCGTCTCAATAGAAGAAAACAATCTCGATTCTGAACCTTTTCTAATTACGATTCTATCCACCACAACTTCAATATCGTGATTCTGATTTCTGTTTAGTCGGATCTCATCAGAAAGTTCATAAAAATCGCCATCTACTCTTACTTGTGTAAAACCTTTTTTCTCTAATTCATCAAATTCTTTTTGATAAATTCCCTTTCTCCCTCTAACAATAGGAGATAGTATTAAAAGACTTGACCCTGACTTAAAGTCCATAGCTCTTTCAACCATTTTCTCTATGCTCATAGCATTTAATGATCGATCACAACTTGGACAATGAGGAACTCCTGTTTTCGCGTAAAGTAATCTTAAATGATCATAAATACCTGTAACGGTTCCTACAGTGGAACGAGGATTCTTACTAACTGTTTTTTGATCTATAGAAATAGTTGGAGATAAACCCTCTATTAAATCTACGTCTGGTCTATCTAATTGATCAATAAATTGTCTGGCGTAAGCAGAAAGGGATTCAATATAACGACGTTGTCCTTCAGCATAAATTGTATC
>DFQF01000070.1:17750-19788 GCA_002377645.1 Nitrospinaceae bacterium UBA3496
GCATAAATTGTATCAAAAGCCAAACTGCTCTTTCCTGAACCGCTTAACCCTGTAAAAACAACAAGTTTATCTCTGGGTATCTCAACGTCAAGATCTTTGAGATTATGTTCTCTAGCACCTCGAACAAGAATCTTCTTTTCAAACAACATTAGAAACTCTCAGAAAAACCAGGAAAAACAAATTGAAGCAGGAGTTGATACTATAGAGAATATTCAAATCAATACCAAATCAAACCACCCGTAAGATTAATATCCTGTCCTGTCATACGAACCGCATCTTCAGAGGCCAGAAAAACACAAAGTGCTGCATGATCTTCTGGAGTCACTAAAGTCTTCAGCGCTGAAGGATCAGTAAATGTCTTTTTTGCTTCATCAAATGTTATCTGGAAACTTTCAGACATATTTTGAATAACACTATCAATGCGAGGCCCAGCAGTAGCACCCGGACATATAGAATTAACTGTTATTCCATACTCCCCTAGCTCGAATGCAAGGGTTCTTGTAAATCCTATAACGGCAGTTTTTGAAGAAGTATATGGAGTCCTGTTAGGAAGTGGGCGTTTTCCACTCATAGAACTAACATTAATTATACGACCGTAGCGTTTTTGTTTCATAAGAGGAATGACATACTTTGACACTAAAAACATTCCAGTCATATTTACAGAAAAACACTCTTCCCATTCCTCTAGTGTAATATCTTCGCAAGGTTTTGTAGGACCAGCAACCCCTGAATTATTAACAAGAATATCGACAGAACCCATCTCTTTTTTAACAGTTTCTACTAAATTTTTTACTGAATCTTCATCACTAACATCGGTTTGCACAATTAATGAATCAGAATTAAGTTCGGAAGCTGTAATTTTAAGATTTTCTAAATTTCTAGAGGCTAAAACAACCCTTGCCCCATTTTTACATAAAGCACTTGCTATAGATTTTCCAATACCTTGTCCAGCACCAGTAACAATAGCAGTATTTCCATCTAATTTTTTCAAAAACAATCCTCTCAAATTTTTAGCAAACTAAATCTCAAAACCAGAGAACCAAAATGATATTTCCTCTGAAGCAGTTTCAACTGCATCTGAACCATGTGTAGAATTGCGCTCTATACTTTCCCCAAATTCCTTTCTTATCGTTCCTGCGTCAGCTTCTTCAGGGTTAGTAGCACCCATTACAGTACGCCAGTGAGAAATTGCATTTTTCCTTTCAAGAACCATTACTACCGTTTTTCCTGAAGACATGTATGTTGTGAGATCATCATAAAAAGGTCGATCAGAATGGACAGAATAAAATCCCTGTGCCTGTTTTTTACTCATTTCCACCAATTTCAATCCTGAAATTTTAAATCCTTCCTCTTCAATTCTAGAAAGGATTTTGCCAATTAAATTCCTCTCTACAGCATCTGGTTTTATCATTGCAAATGTTTTCTGCATTTCGAATCTCCAAAATCTTAAAAATTAAACACCTAAAACTTTAGCCATTGTAAGCCCCATTTCTGCGGGACTCTCAGTTACATGTATTCCAGATTCAGACATAATTTTCATTTTCTCTTGTGCCGTCCCTTCTCCCCCAGAAATAATTGCACCTGCATGACCCATTCTTCTTCCAGGAGGAGCAGTCTGTCCAGCTATAAAACCTACCATAGGTTTTGAGATATTTTCTTTGGCCCATAGAGCAGCATCTGGTTCAGCGGTACCTCCTATTTCTCCGATCATTATTATAGCTTCAGTATCATCATCTTTCTCAAAAAGTTTAAGAAGTTCAATATACATCGTGCCTATTATAGGATCTCCACCTATCCCAACACATGTACTTTGCCCTAACCCTTGTTCAGTAAGTTGAGACACAACTTCGTATGTCAGTGTTCCACTCTTTGAAATAACACCAATAGAACCCTGTTTGTGAATATGACCAGGCATAATCCCCATTTTACAACCTCCTGGAGTAATAACACCAGGACAATTCGGTCCAATTAAAATAGTATCTTTGCCATGTAGGTATCTTTTTACATACATCATATCCTTGACTGGAATTCCTTCAGT
>DFQF01000070.1:20150-33935 GCA_002377645.1 Nitrospinaceae bacterium UBA3496
GCAAAAGCTGGTGGCACAAAAATCAAAGATGCATTAGCTCCTGTCTCAGAAACCGCATCACTCACTGTATTAAAAACCGGTGTTTCTTCAAAAATCTCTCCACCTTTACCAGGAGTAACTCCGGATACAACATTACCCCCACCTGCAGCAAATTCTTTACTGTAATTCATACACTGTTTTGCGTGGTAACCACCTTCTCGCCCTGTAATTCCCTGAACTACGACACGAGTTTCTTTATCAATTAAAATACTCACTATTAAACCCCTTAATTTTTAAGAGCTTCGACCACTTTTTGAGCAGCATCTGCCATTCCATTTCCTACTTTAAAATCAAGTCCTGAAGATTCAAGTATATTTCTACCTTCTTCCACATTAGTACCTTCCATTCTTATAATAACAGGCACATCGACATTTACACTTTTAACAGCGTCTACGACGCCTTGCGCAAGTATATCGCAACGCAAAATACCACCAAAAACGTTTATAAAAACTGCTCTAACAGACTCATCATCCATAAGAATTCTAAAAGCATTTTCGACCATTTCTCTGCTAGCACCACCACCTACATCCAAGAAATTCGCAGGAGATGATCCAGCTAACTTAATTATATCCATCGTAGCCATAGCTAGTCCTGCTCCATTGACCATACAACCTACCTCGCCATCTAATTTGATATAGTTCAAATTAAAAGAAGAAGCTTTAACTTCCAAAGGATCCTCTTCATCTGTATCTCTCATTTGTTTTACATCTTCATGTCTTGTAAGTGCATTGTCATCAAAATTGACCTTGGCATCTAGAGCCAAAAGACGACCATCTTTTGTCTGAACTAACGGATTGATCTCCACCAAAGATGCATCCATTTCTTCATAAAATTTATAGAGATTTGTAATAAAACGTACGCCATCTCTAACTAAATCGTCAGGTATATCTAGGCTATATACAATTTTCCTAGCTACGGAAGACCAAATCCCTAATAAAGGGTCTACAGGAATTTTCAAAAGTTTTTCCGGAAATTTTTCAGCTACTTCCTCTATATCCATTCCACCTTCAGTACTCGCCATTATAGTTGGAAGACCCGAAGATCTATCTAAAACGATTCCAAGATATAACTCTCTGGAAATATCACTTGCTTCCTCTACCCAAACCTTTTTAACAAGTCTTCCCTCGGGTCCTGTTTGATGAGTTACAAGATTCATGCCCAAAATTTGGGAGGCAATTTCTTTTGCCTCAGCGACATTTTCAGCTAACTTCACCCCTCCACCTTTACCGCGACCTCCAGCGTGTATTTGAGCTTTTACAACAACTCTGCCAGCAAGATCTTTTGCTATCTCGGCTGCTTCATCGGGAGTACTTGCCACTCCACCTTTTGGAACAGAAACACCAAATTTCGCAAGAAGTTCCTTGCCCTGATATTCATGTATATTCATCAATCTTCTCCCTTATCAGGGTTAAAAAATAATAACTAGAGCGATGAGGTTAACTCTCGAACATGATCCGCAGATTTTTTAAATTGCTCCATCTCATGAGGTTCTAAGTCCAGTTCAATAATTTCTTCTACTCCTCCTGCACCCAACTTTATAGGCACACCCATGAAAATATTTTCCTCACCGTATTCCCCTTGAAGCAATGCTGCACAAGGAAGAATTCTCTTTTTGTCCTTCAATATTGCTTCTACCATCTCAACAATTGATGCTCCAGGTGCGTAAAATGCACTTCCTGTCTTTAAAAATTCGACTATTTCTGCACCTCCATCCCTTGTCCTTTGAACTAGTTCATCAATCCTATTCTGATCCATCAACTTCGTGATTGGGACACCTGCCACTGTACTATATCTAGGCAGCGGAACCATACTATCTCCATGACCACCTAAAACAAGCGCGTGTACATCTTCAACAGAGACATTTAGCTCCATAGCTATAAAAGAACGAAAACGCGCACTATCCAAAATGCCAGCCATACCCATTATTCTTTCTCTTGGAAATTTACAGTGCCTATGTGCAACCGTAACCATCACATCCAAAGGATTTGAAACTATAATTAAGAAACAATTTGGAGAATGTTCTATAATTGAATCTGTTACCGAACCAACAATATTCGCATTAGTAGAAATCAAATCATCTCTACTCATTCCGGGCTTTCTAGCAATACCAGCAGTAACTACGACAACATCAGAATCTTTAGTATCAGCATAATCATTAGTTCCAACTATAGCTGAATCAAATCCTTCAACTGGAGAACTTTCAAATAAATCTAGGGCTTTACCTTGAGGAATACCATCTACGATATCTACTAATACAATATCACCCAATTCATGGGAAGCAGCCCAATGAGCAGCTGTAGCTCCAACATTTCCAGCACCTACAATTGTTATTTTAGGTCTACCTATTGACATCACATCTCCTTAAAATCTTTTTACATATTTTTTATGATTGCCTTACCAAAATCAGAGCAAGACACTTTTTTAGCACCTTTCATTTGTCTATGAAGATCGTAAGTTACTGTTTTTTTCCCTATAGCTTTAGTTGTTCCAGAAACGATTAAATCAGCAGCTTTTTGCCAACCCATATATCCTAACATCATTACAGCAGACAGAATCAAACTAGAAGGATTAACCATATCTTTACCAGCGTATTTTGGTGCTGTTCCATGAGTTGGTTCAAAAAAGTGAATTTTATCTCCTATGTTAGCCCCGGGAGCCATTCCAAGTCCACCAACCTGAGCTGCCACAGCATCTGACAAATAGTCACCATTAAGATTCGTACAACAAAGAACCTCATACTCTCTAGGTCTAGTTAGTACTTGCTGGAAGATATTATCCGCAATCCTATCATTGACAAGAATTTTCCCTTTTGGAAGTTTCCCGTTATATTTTTTACTCCACAACTCTTCTTCCGTGACAATGTACTTTCTATATTTCTTTTTTAAAAAGGCATAACCCCAATCCTTAAAAGAACCTTCTGTATATTTTTGCACATTACCTTTGTGTACTAAGCAGAAATATTTTTTCTTATTAAGGATTGCATACTCTATAGCCTTTTTCACAATCCTCTCACTTCCAAAAACAGAAATAGGTTTCACTCCTATTCCACTATCTTTACGAACAGAACATCCCATCTCTTTATTTAAGAAATTAATAACTTTTTTTGCACCCCTAGAATTAAGTTCCCACTCAAGACCAGCATATACATCTTCTGTATTTTCTCTAAAAATACACATATTCACATGGCTTGGGTTAACTACGGGAGAAGGGACACCAGGATACCATAGAACAGGTCTCACACATGCGTATAAGTCATTCAGTTGACGAAAAGCTACATTCAAACTTCTAAAACCACCACCGATAGGGGTATAGAGTGGACCTTTAATTGCAAAATAGTAATGTCGGATTGCCTGCATAGTTTCTTCGGGCATCAATTCTCCATACAATTCTTCTGCATCTTCTCCTGCGTAAACTCTGAACCATTCAATACGTTTTTTGCCTCTGAAAGCTTTCTCAACGGCAGCATCAACAACATCCTTCATAACTGGGGTTATATCAACTCCTATTCCATCGCCACGAACATAACAAACAATCGGATCATCAGGCATCTGTAATTTATTACCTTTATAAGTTATGCGCGTTCCTTCTTTTGGTGCAGTAAGCTTGTCAAATTTTATAGCCATTTATAACTCCTCTTCACATTATCCATACAGACTGGAAACTAATATTTAAAAAATTATTTACATCGAAAATAATAATCAAAACTGATACTAAAAAGCAGGGACACAAAAATCAACAGATCAAATCAAAATTGACATAAAAATCTACTTGATTTTATAGAAGTAAAACTGCAATCTGCAACTCATGTATAAAAAAACAACCAAAAAACTTGGCCAGCATTTTCTAAATGACGAAAATCTTCTACAAGAAATATGTTCATTCGGTGAGATTAAGAAAGATGACCGAATTCTCGAAATTGGAGCTGGACAGGGAGCACTTACAAAAAAACTCGTGGAATCCGCCGCAAAAGTTACAGCGGTTGAAATAGACAATAAATTAATTCCAAATCTCAGAAAATTAGAAAGAAAATACCTTAACTTGGAAATTATTCATGGAGATGCGACAAAATTAAATTTTCAGGAATTTTTTACACCAACTAAAGTGATATCAAATTTGCCATATCAGATTGGCACAAAAATTATATCTGAAATATGTAATTACCCTGAGATCTTCACACTAATAGTAGTAATGCTACAACTTGAAGTAGCAAATCGAATAATTGCAAATCCAGGAGGCAAAGAATATGGAAGTCTTACACTTTGGACACAACATCGATTCGAAAACAAACTACTCAAAATTGTTCCTCCAGAGATGTTTTCACCCCCTCCAAAAGTAGAATCTGCTATTATTAGACTAACACCCAGAAAATCTCCTATAGTGAATCTATATGGAGATGAAGAAGACTACTTCAAACTTATCAAGACATCCTTTATACACAGAAGAAAAACACTGCTGAATAATTTAAAAAATTCTAATTTATCATTCCTGAATAATATGAACATAGAAGGATTATTAAAGAATGTCGGTATCTCAAAAAACTTAAGAGCAGAGGCATTGGACGCAAAATATTTCGCTCTTCTTCTTAAAGAAATAAAAAAAAATGAAATCTAGACATGCAATCTATTTACATAGAGTTGGTGCAATTGGCGATACACTTTTAACTAGCAATCTTCTTCTAATGCTAAAAAATTGTTACAAGAAATCAAAAATAAGTATGGGAGCATCACCTAATTACGCATTGCCACTCCTTGATTCAGGATTAATATCAGAAATAATAGACGCTACTAGTGTACCATTTCATCTTTTTGAATCCTCATATTCCTCAGAAGACGAATTGACAATGAAGTTAAAAAAATATGACACAGTAATTATTTTCAAAGAAGACAAGAATGACATGATAAAGAGACGTTTGAAAAATATTGGCATCAAAGATTTTGCAATAGAATCACCCTTTCCACCAGAAAAGAGCAACGTACATGTATCAAAATGGATAGAAAGAGTTTTCATGCAACTCAAACATATCCCTAACAAAAACAACCAACACATCAAATTGTCTATCTCAAAAGACACAGAACTCTTGTCTGACAATGAAATAAAAAAATTAAATTTAGAATCATCTTTTCTTGCCTTACATCCTGGCAGTAGTTCTCAAAAGAAATGTGTCCCAATAGAGAAAATGATAAAAATCGCGAAAGAGATTACCTATTCATATGATTTACGACTCGCTCTAATAGAGGGAATTGCAGACGAAAAAATCTGTAATGAATTCAGAAGAAATTGGGGACCGGATATAATTAATATCAAAGTAAATTCTCTTGAAATCCTTGCAGGAATTCTTGTTAAAGCTAAAGGATTTGTTGGGTGCGATTCTGGAATAAGTCATCTCTCTTCACTTTACGGTGTCCCAACACTTGTCTTATTTGGTCACTATTCAAACCCAAAACATTGGGGTCCAATAGGTTTAAATAGTAATTGGGCTTACTGGAACAATATCAATGATTGTAGGAAGATTTTTGATCAATTAGTTGAAAAAAACTAATTAAGAACTTTTCCAATACGATTCCATCTAGGAGACCCTGCTTTCCCATCCCATGACCAATAAACTAGGAAAGCTACTCCCCTAATTTTATAATCCCAACATGGAGCATTCCATATAGAACATGGGAATGGGACACTAAATTTCAAAGTCCCCAACCTAACTGGCATATAATTTGTGAATTCACCAATCTTAAGAAGTCCCCAGTACCTTCCATCTTGGCTATTATTTCTATTATCTCCTAGCACGAAAAGGTGATCATCTGGAATTGTAACTGGCCCCCAAGATTTCCCATGAGATTCCGGATAACCATGTGGCTTAAAAACTACATAAGGCTCTTCAAGAGGCGAACAATCTGTTTTATAAGACAAACTGTTACAGTTCACGTACACCTTCCCATCACGAATCATAATTTTTTCCCCAGGCATACCAACAACTCTTTTTATAAAATCTCTTTTTTCATCCAAGGGAAATCGAAAAACTAGCATATCTCCCCTTTCAGGGCTCCGAAACCAGTAAGATATTTTACTAACTAAAATATGATCACCAATCAACAAAGAATTTTCCATAGAACCAGATGGAATCTTAAATGCCTGTACGATAAAAGCTCTCACAAAAAAAGCAAGCAAAAGAGCAACAACTATTGCTTCTGTATATTCTCTAAACGTAGACTTCTTTTTGTTTTTTTTTCTCTTCTTGAACACTGAATCTATTCCTTGTCCAAATTCAAAACTGCCATAAAAGCTTCTTGCGGCACTTCAACGGTTCCAATATTCCTCATTCTTTTCTTTCCTTCCTTTTGCTTTTCTAATAATTTTCTCTTTCTTGTTATATCTCCGCCATAACACTTTGCAATAACATCCTTACGTAATGCCCTTATGGTCTCTCTTGCAATAATTCTACTCCCAAGAGAAGCCTGAATTACAATCTCAAACATTTGTTTTGGAATGAGAGCCTTCATTTTTGCAACTATAGCACGACCATAATAATAAGCTTTTTCTTTATGTATGATAGTAGAAAATGGATCAATCAATTGTCCATTTAGCAAAATGTCTAACCTAGACACATCAGACTCTTTATAACTTAGATGCTCATAATCAAAACTTGCAAACCCCTTAGTCAAGGATTTTAATTTGTCAAAAAAATCATAAAGAATTTCACTGAAAGGAAGTTCATAAATAATCTGAACAGTTGCAGTATCAATATACTGTAGCGACCTCTGCAAACCTCTTTTTTCTTGTGCAAGTTTCAAGGTTGCTCCCACAAACTCAGAAGGAACAATTATTGTTCCTAAAATAAACGGTTCTTCAATTCGATCTATACCTGCCATATTAATAAGTCTAGAAGGACTATCTATATGTTCTATACTGCCATCAGTCCTGACGACTCTATATATAACATTTGGAGCAGTAATTATGAGTGTAAGATCGTATTCTCTTTCGAGTCTCTCTCTTATTACATCCATATGCAACAAACCAAGAAAACCACATCTAAAACCAAAACCCAATGCAACTGATGATTCAGGCTCATATGAAAATGCGGAATCATTTAGTCTTAGTTTTTCAAGAGCAGTTCTCAATTCCTCATAATCTCCATTATCAGCAGGGTACAATCCACTAAAAACCATGGATTTAGGTTCTTCAAAACCAGGAATTGGACTTGAACAGGGCGACTTAGAAAGAGTTATCGTATCTCCTACTCTAGCATGACTTATTTCTCTTATAGCAGCAGTGAGTGTTCCAACTTCTCCAGGTCCGAGTTCATTTACGATTCTTGGTTGAGGTGTGTAAACACTAAGAGTCTCTACTTTATATTTATTCTTATTAGAGAAAAACTCTATTTCATCGCCTTTTCTAACAACGCCGTTAAACACTCTGAAAAGTGGAATAGCACCTTGATAAGAATCAAACCAGGAATCAATAATCAATGATTCAAAAGGGACATCATGTTTTACATCGGGTGCTGGAATTCTCTCAACAATATTTTCTAAAAGTTCAGGAACCCCTGTTCCATTTTTCGCACTAACCAGAAGACATTCAGAAGAATCAATACCAATCGTATCTTCAATTTGATTTATTACACGTTCGGGATCAGAAGCAGGCAAATCTATTTTATTTATTACTGGTATAATTGTTAAATCTTGCTCTAATGCTAGATAAGCATTTGCTATTGTTTGAGCTTGTACACCTTGAGTTGCATCTACTAAAAGCAACGCACCTTCGCAAGCTTGCAAACTTCTTGAGACCTCATAAGAAAAATCAACATGACCAGGAGTATCAATTAAATTGAACAAAAAATCCTGTCCATTTAAAGATTTATATGTCAATCTAACTGTAGCTGCCTTGATAGTTATTCCACGTTCACGCTCCAAGTCCATAGAGTCCAAAACCTGTGATGACATTTCTCTTTCTGTCAAAGCACCTGTAACTTCAAGAATGCGATCCGCCAAGGTAGATTTACCATGATCAATGTGAGCAATTATCGAAAAATTTCGTACATTTTCAAACGACAAAAAAATCTCCTAAATTTTAAAAAAACTTGCACATAATTTGCTCAAAAAAAGCGGAAAATTTTTCCATTTTTTTCAAACCCAACAAATCAAGAAAAAACTGATTCATCTGGGAAAAGACTTCTAAACTTTTGAAGTGCATACCTATCTGTCATGCCAGAAAGGTAGTCACATATCAAACGAAATTTTCCATCAGTCTTTTCTTTTTGCAAATAACGTTCAGGAAGTTCTTTGGGCTTAGAAACATAATAGTTAAATAAGTTTGTAAGAACTTTTTCTACACTATCCTCTAATTCAGCTATTTTTATATTTTTGTACATTCTTTCCATTAAAAACTTCTTTAATTCCTGATTTTTTAATTTCATTGAATCACTAAATGAACAAATATTATGTCCCCTATTTCTTACATCTGAAATAGTTTCTATTTTTTGCAACGCAATACGATTTTTTGTAGATTCCACAAGATCCATTACCTGACCGTTAATCATCCTTCGTATTGTTTCATATTTCAAAATCCTCTCATTTGCTTTTGGAAACCTATCCTTAGTAACAGATAAATATTCAGTCCAGATTTCTAATTCATCTAGTTCTAGAAAACTGAACAAAGAAGAAGATAGCCCATCATCCAAATCGTGATTGTTATATGCAATTTCATCAGCCATATCAACTAATTGAGCTTCGATGGTAGGTGATATTTTGTTAGTAAAACCTTTAGGCATCTCACCATTATATTTTTCCAGATACTTAATTATCCCTTCTCTAGTTTCCCAAGTAAGATTTAATCCTAAAAAATTTGGATATCTCTCTTCTATTGATTCAACAATACGTAGTGATTGCAAATTATGTTCAAATCCACCGTGATTAGACATCAAACTATTTAAAACTGCTTCTCCTGCATGTCCAAATGGAGGATGACCAAGATCATGAGCAAGAGCAATAGCTTCAGATAATTCTTCATTTAATCTTAGAACTCTAGCAATCGAACGAGCAATCTGACTTACTTCAATGGTATGTGTAAGACGAGTTCTATAATGGTCTCCTGCATGATTCACAAAAACTTGAGTCTTATACTCTAATCTTCTAAACGCAGTAGTATGAATAATTCTATCTCGATCTCTTTGAAAAGCAGACCTCATAGGGTGTTCTTCTTCTAGATATGACCGACCTAGACTCCGAGAACTAAATGAAGCATAGGGAACTAGCAATTCAGATTCTCTTGTCTTTAAATTGAAAGGGGCTGGCAACATCGGAGTTTCCTGATGAAACTAAATTAAAAATAACTCATGAAGGAAAAATAAAACAATTAATTAGGACTAGCAGCAAGCACAACCTCCACCGCATGAATGGCCTGAACTATAAGAAGGAAAATTTGAGCTTTCAGTAGACATAGAATTCGATGCCATACTAGAAAAAACAGACAATTTTCTCTTTACCTTTTTACTAGAATCACATACAGGACATTGTATAAGACCTTCCAGATCAGAATTCTTTAATATCTTCTCAAAATCCGTATCACATCCAGAACAAAAGAACTCATATATTGGCATTAGTAACTCCTAAACAATTTAAAATGTAATTTATTTTTGTGCTGCATTCCAATCAGAAAGAAATTTTTCCAGTCCGATATCAGTTAACGGATGTTTCAAGAGTTGCTTGATCAAACTAAATGGAATTGTCACTACATCTGCAGACATTTGAGCAGCTCTTATAAAATGCATAGGATGTCTAACACTAGCTACTAATACTTGTGTAGGAAGATCATATGCATGAAAAATTTCAACTATAGATTCAGTCATTTCAAGACCAGATTGAGAAATGTCATCAAGTCTCCCAACAAAAGGACTAACAAAAGAAGCTCCAGCTTTTGCAGCAAGTAGCGCTTGAGATGCATTAAAAATTAGAGTGACATTAGTATCAATGTCTTTATCCCTCAACTTTTTAACTGCTTTTATTCCATCATATCCAATAGGGATTTTCACAACTACATTTTTATGTAAAGATTTTAGTTCACAACCCTCATCAACCATCTCTTCCCATTTAGTAGAAACTACTTCCGCACTTACAGGTCCATCTATGATTTCACATATCTCTTTTATACGAGTCTTAATATCAACCTTTTCCTTGGCTATTAAAGAGGGATTGGTTGTAACCCCATCTATAACACCAGATGATGCTGCTTCTTGTATCTCTTCTAAATTAGCGGTATCAACAAAAATTTTCATGTTTAAACCAATCTGAAAGTAATAAAATTTAAAGGACTATTTCATGCTCAATCAATGCAAGAAAAATGTCAACTTGTCCTAGTAATTCACAAAGAATCTACCTAACACCAGCATCAAAAGATTCCATACACTCTTTTGAACAAAATTTTTTTTCTTTAGAAAAAAAATTAAATGTAAATGCAGTTTTTGAAGGAAAATAAGTTTGGCAATTTGCACAAGAAATCATTTCATCTTCAAGCAAATTTTCTCGAGATCCATCATAACTTTTTTTCTTACTTTTAAAAAAAGATGAAAACAAAGAAAAAATCACCCAAAACAAAAGTGTATATAAGATAAAGCGCAACATAAGGAAAACCTTTTTCGTTTCTTCTATTATCTAAATTTCTAGACTAATGAAAATTCCCTGAATGGTAAAGCTGTATTGGACATACAGTAATTTCATTTTTCTCTAAATCTCTCAGAGATCCAACCGCTGCTCTTGCCGCAGACAATGTTGTGCAGTAAAAAATATTCCTCAAAAGTGATGTCCTCCTGATTGACCTACTATCTTTAATTGACTGTCCGTCAGATGTAGTATTCAAAACAAAATGGATTTGATCCTCTTCCATAAGATCAACTACATGGGGTCTTTTTCCATCTTTCACTTTAAATACAAGCTCAGCATCCATTCCATTATTTAGAAGTGACTTATGAGAACCTTCTGTGGCTACTAATTTAAAACCTAACTCAAGTAGCGATTGTGCTACAGGAATCATTGCCGCCTTATCTTCATCTCTGACAGAAATAAAAGCTTTTCCTTTTCTAGGTATTTTAGAACCTGCCCCTTCTTGAGCTTTTAGAAATGCAGGACCAAATTTAGAAGCTATTCCCATAACTTCTCCAGTTGACTTCATCTCAGGCCCTAAAATGACATCTACACCAGGAAATTTCTTGAAGGGGAACACAGCTTCTTTTACTCCAAAATACTTAGGCACTGGATCAACATCAAATCCAAGTTCTTTCAAACTTTTTCCCGCAATAACTTTTGTAGCAATTTTTGCAAAAGGTGTTCCTACTACTTTACTAACGAATGGAACTGTCCTGCTTGCTCTAGGATTTACTTCTATAACAAAAACTTGTCTTTTATGGACAGCAAATTGAACATTATTAAAACCAACAACACCCAAAGATTTAGAAAGAATTCGAGTCTGTCTTTTCAACTCCTCTATTATCTCTGGACCAAGGGAATAAGGAGGTAGGGAACATGCGGAATCTCCGCTATGAATACCCGCTTCCTCTATGTGTTCCATTACACCCGCTATTAAGACATCATTTCCATCTGAAATAGAGTCCACATCTACTTCTATAGAGTCTTCAAGAAAACGGTCTATTAAAACTGGACGATCGGAAGAAGCTTTTACTGCCTCATTCATATACTTCGACAGTTCTTGGCTATTATGAACCAAAACCATCGCTCTTCCACCAAGAACATAACTAGGTCTTACAAGAACAGGATATCCAACAGAATCTGCAATATCCCTTGCACTCTCAAAATTAGTTGCAGTCCCAGATGGGGGTTGAGTGAGATGCAAGTCTTTTAAAAGTTTACTGAATCTTTCACGATCCTCCGTAAGATCAATACTATCTGGTATCGTCCCTATTATAGGAACCTTGGACTCTACTAAACTATTTGATAATTTTAACGGAGTCTGTCCTCCAAATTGAACGATTACTCCTTTTGGATTCTCTCTGTGCACTATTTCAAGAACATCTTCTAAAGTTAATGGTTCAAAATATAACCGATCGCTTATATCATAATCGGTACTAACTGTTTCAGGATTACAATTTACCATCACAGAATCAAATCCTGCTTCAGAAACAGCTTGTACTCCGTGGACACAACAATAATCAAACTCAATACCTTGACCAATCCTATTAGGCCCACCACCAAGAATAATTATTGACTTACTTTCTTCTATATCTCCTAGTTCATCTTCATAGTCATAAGTAGAATATAGATATGGTGTATAAGCCTCAAATTCAGCCGCACAGGTATCAACCTTTTTAAAAACAGGTCTAAGCCCCAATTTATATCTTGAACTTCTTACTATTGATTCTTCCACTCCACGTATATCCGCAATCTCACGATCACAAAAACCGTTCTCTTTTAGCAATTTAAGAGAGTCATAATCGTTTAAAAGATCAGGGATTTTACAATTTTGTTCTAACTCAACGAGATAAGAGATATGGTTTAAGAACCAAGGATCAACTGTAGATTTTTTCCATATATCTTCAAAGTCAAAACCAAGTCGAAAAGCTCTAGCAATTGACCATAAACGATCCGGATTTGGAGTTGAAATAGATTCAAATATTTTATTTTCTAATTTGTTTCCATTTAAATTATTAAATTCTTCCTCATAAGGATCCGATAATCCATACCTATCTATTTCAAGAGATCTAATAGCTTTCATCAAGGCTTCTCTGAATGTTCTTCCTATAGACATGGCCTCACCGACTGAACGCATTTGAGTATCAAGAATCGGCTCAACCTCAGGAAATTTTTCGAAATTAAATCTAGGAAACTTAACAACACAGTAATCTATAGATGGTTCAAACGAAGCAGGTGTCTCTTTTGTAATATCATTCGGTATTTCATCTAAAGTTAGACCTACAGCAAGTTTTGCTGCAATTTTTGCTATAGGAAAACCTGTAGCTTTACTCGCCAATGCCGAAGATCTTGATACTCTTGGATTCATTTCAATAATAACCATTCTCCCGTCAAAAGGAGAAACCCCAAATTGAATATTAGAGCCTCCACATTCGACTCCTACTTTTCTTATACAGTCAATAGCTGCATTTCTCATTATTTGATATTCACGATCTGAAAGAGTTTGAGCTGGAGCAACCGTAATAGAGTCTCCTGTATGCACCCCCATAGGATCAAGATTTTCAATTGAACAAATTATCGAAACATTGTCTTCTAGATCCCTCATTACTTCTAATTCAAACTCTTTCCAACCTAAAATACTTTCTTCAATTAAGACCTGTTTGACTGGACTCTCCGACAGGGCCCAAGATAATTTCTCTTTGAAATCATTTAGATCATAAGCCACAGCTCCACCACTACCACCTAGAGTAAAAGCAGGACGTAAAATTATTGGAAATCCTATATCTTTTGATAATTCACATCCTTTTTCTAACGATTCGACTACTTCACTTCTTGGAAGATCTAGGCCAATCTCCTCCATAGCTTCTTTAAACAGCAATCGGTCTTCAGCACACTGAATTGCAGGTAATTGAGCTCCAATCAACTCAACTTTGTACTTTTCAAGAACCCCTGACTCAGCTAGTGAAACAGCTACATTTAAAGCAGTTTGCCCACCCATAGTAGGCAACAACGCATCAGGTAACTCTTTTTGAATTATTTTCTCAACAATTTCGGGAGTGATCGGTTCTATATAAGTAAAATCTGCAACCTCTGGATCAGTCATAATTGTTGC
>DFQF01000070.1:34243-109205 GCA_002377645.1 Nitrospinaceae bacterium UBA3496
ATTGTTGCAGGATTTGAATTTACCAAAACTATCTCGAAACCTTCCTCCTTTAATGATTTACAAGCTTGTGCTCCTGAATAATCAAATTCGCAAGCCTGACCTATGACTATAGGACCAGAACCTATTATCATAATTTTCTTTATATCAGTTCTTCTTGGCATTTCAGTTTTTCCAATAAATGTTCATTTAAAGAATGTTTTTACTAGACACACAAAAATCGTAAAAGAAATCAAATAATTTTCTTGCATCATGAGGACCAGGAGATGCTTCGGGATGATACTGAACACTACATACTCTCAACTCTTGAGCAAGTAGACCCTCACAAGTCATATCATTTAAATTTAAATGCGTTACTTCTACACCCTTAGGAAGAGTATCAAGAGCAACAGAAAAAGAATGATTTTGAGAAGTAATATCAATCTGACTACCTGAGGTTTTTCTTACAGGATGATTTACCCCATGGTGCCCAAATTTCAACTTGTAAGTTTTTCCACCCAAAACCTGCGCTAAAATTTGGTGCCCTAGACAAATACCAACAATTGGAATTTTCCCAAGTATTTTTTTTACATTAGAAATTATATAGTCTAATGCTGATGGATCTCCCGGTCCATTTGACAAAAATACAAGAGCTGGTTTCTTTTCCAAAACTGATTCTGCAGGTTCAGTACAAGGTACTACCTCAAGATCAAATCTTTCAGACAATTGATTGAAAATTGCACGTTTTCCACCTAAATCATATGCTATGCATAGAGGTCTATTCTTTTTTTCACCGAAGAAAAATGAATTCTCGCAAGAAACTCCTTTGACCAAATCCCTACCTTCTAATCCTAGTGATTCTTTTGCACGATCTACAAGAATATCCTTATTTTTTTCAGTACTTGATAAAACAGCTTTCAAAGAACCGTTTTCTCTAATATGTCTAGTTAAAAAACGCGTATCTATCCCTTCTATGCCAGCGATTTTATATTCCTTTAAGTATGTATCTAGGTCTTTTTCAGAATTATACTTATAAAACTTCCTGCAGAGTTCTTTAACTATAAAAGCTTCAACCCATATATTGCTTGACTCTTCATCTCCTTGTACAACACCATAATTTCCAATATGAGGATAAGTCATCACCACCATCTGTCCTCTGTATGACGGATCTGTTAAAACTTCTTGATATCCTGTCATGGCAGTATTAAAAACAAGTTCCCCTTCTGCATCAACGTCATATCCAAAGGATCTTCCTTGAAGGACAAGACCATCCTCTAAGGCTAGAATAGCAGTTTTATCTTGCTTATTAGTTCCCATAAATTAAAACTCCTAATCTATTCAATATTTTTCATTGCGAATTTTCCATTAACGATAGTTGCAACTGGACATCCTGTTAATTCCCAACCTGAAAATGGAGTATTTTTAGACCTGCTTTTAAATTTTTCTGGAATAACTGTATATTTTTTTTCTAAATCAATGATTGTCAGATCAGCCAATGATCCTTCTTCTATCTTATTACATGGAATTCCAATTGCCTTAGAAGGTCCTAAAGTAAACTTTGCAATCATTTCATTTATAGTCAAAATACCTTCATGTACTAAACGATCAAGAGCTAGAGGAACCGCCGTTTCAAGCCCAACTACTCCGAATGGAACTCTATCAAACTCAACTTCCAAATCTGCTTGATCATGTGGAGCATGATCAGAAGCAATGACATCAATAGTTCCGTCTTTCAACCCTTCAATAAGTGCAATACGATGTTTTTCATCTCTAAGCGGAGGTGCCATTTTACATGAAGAATTAAAACCTCTAATTTCCTCATCAGTAAGCGAAAAGTGATGGGGTGTAACCTCACATGTTACGTTTACACCTTTCTTTTTAGCATTCCTTATCAAGTCGACAGCACCTTCAGAAGAAACGTGTAAGATATGCAACTTACCTCCTGTCAACTCAGCTAACCTCAAGTCTCGATAAACACAAATATCTTCGCTAGCATCTGGATTGGCTGAGAGCCCTAAACTAGTAGAAACAACACCTTCATGCATTACTCTATCCTTAGATAAGCTTATGTCTTCAGCATGATCAAGAATTGTCGTCCCTAGCATTTTAGAATATTCAAGTGCAGACCTCATCATAAAAGCATCCTTAATGGGAAAACCATCATCACTAAATGCTATGGCTCCAGCAGAATTTTGATCAGATAACTCGGAAAGTTTCTCTCCTTTCAATCCAATAGAAACAGCACCAATCGGATAAACTTTACATGCTCCTACTTCACGAGATTTCTTCAATATTCTCTCAGTAATTGAACTAGAATCATTTACAGGATCTGTATTTGCCATACATGCAACAGCAGTAAAACCTCCTGCGACTGCAGAACTTGTTCCACTTTCAATATCTTCTTTGTATTCTTGACCGGGCTCTCTGAAGTGAACATGCATATCTATAAACCCAGGACACACAATTAAGTTTGATGCATCCAGTATTTCGGTACCAGAGGTTCTCTTAATGTTTTTAGATTTTTTTATTATTTTCCCATCTTCTAAAAGCAGATCAAGAATCTCGTCAGTCTTTGTAATAGGGTCAACTATACGACCATTTTTGATTAACAATGACACCAGTCAAACTCTCCTTTTACAAAAAACTACAAATATCAAAATAAGCCTTAGCCCGATAATAAGTAAAGAATAGACATTCTGCATGCAACGCCATATTCAACTTGTTCTAGAATGACTGAAAAAGGGCCATCTGCAACATTAGGAGACATTTCTATCCCTCTATTTATCGGACCTGGGTGCATAATCAACAAATCATCCTTAGCATTATCAAGTCTTGCCTCATTTATACCAAAAGTATTGGCATATTCTCTTGCACTTGGAAATGCAGACCCTCCACCTCGTTCTAGCTGAATTCTAAGAGTGATCAATACATCCGCATCACGAATCGCATCGTCTAAGTTTGTTGTTACTCTAGCACCTAAACATTCTGCTCTTGCAGGTATCATTGTTGAAGGACCGCAAATTGTCACATTTGCACCAAGTTTCAACAAACCCGAAATGTCAGAACGTGCAACCCTACTATGAGCAATATCTCCAACAATCGAAACATTGAGATCTTTGAATGATTTTTTATGTTGTCTTATCGTATACAAATCTAACAACGCTTGGGTCGGATGTTCGTGACAACCATCTCCCGCATTTATAACTGCACAGCTAAGTTCGCGTCCAAGATATTCAGGAGCTCCAGACGATGGATGGCGAACAACCAATACATCTGTTGCCATAGCCTCTATATTTCTAGCTGTATCTCTGAGTGTTTCTCCTTTCTGAGATGAGCTTGTCGTGGAAGAAAGATTAATAACATCTGCTGAAAGTCTTTTTCCTGCTATTTCAAATGATGCGCGAGTTCTCGTACTAGCCTCAAAAAACAAATTAACAACAGTTTTCCCTCGCAATGTAGGGACTTTTTTTATATCCCTTTCATTTACTTCTCGAAATGAGTCAGTTTGATCAAGAAGAAATGTTATTTCTTCAGGAGTCAAATCACTCACAGAAAGGAGATCTTTTTTGCTATAGTTTTTAGTAACCAAAAAAAAACCTTTTCATTATTTAATTAACTGAGAACACTCCATCAGTGTCATCTATCTCCTTCATCATCACTTTAATTAACTTTTTTTTCCCTATTAATAGATTTTTCCCTACAAAATCAGCCTTGACTGGAAATTCCCTCATTCCTCTATCAACCATCACCGCAAGACGTAAATATTTAGGACGTCCAAAACTAATTAAAGTAGATAAAGCAGCTCTAATTGTCCTCCCAGTGTGAAGAACATCATCAACCAAGATCAACTGCTTATCTTTACAAGAAAACGGTATTGAAGTTTTTCCTACAATTTTACTTCTCTTAATTTCACTTGAAAGGTCATCTCTGTAAAAAGTTACATCTAAATCTCCAACTGATAAATTTATACCTGAAATATTTTTTATGTTTGAGGCAATTCTTCGTGCCAAAAAAATTCCTCTTGTTTTTACGCCTATAATTGCTAAGGGAAATTTTGAATCGGTATTTTCTATAATTTCATGAGATAGTCTCTTAATTGTGCTTTCAAATTTCTGCTGAGATAAAATTTCTTTCCTCAAAATATCTCCAAAAAAAAACCCCCAATCAAATGACTGGAGGCAAAATAAACTCTATGTACACACTGTAAAAAATCATAATTTTAATCACCTTTTGCGCCTCTCGGGACGACAATTAAAGGAACACTGGTCGAAAGATAACACAATTGATACAAAAATCAAGTTTAATTATTCTCTTCGCAAAAAGTTGACAACCCTAGGCAATTCATCCTCTAAAAAATACCCATCATCTTTGTTTTCAATTTTCAAAGAAAATATCTGGTCTGGAAATTCGAAATCTTTTTTTGATTCAGGCAATTTAAGTACCTTTATTTCAAAAATACTTTTATTTTGAATGACCTTAAGTGAATCCTTAAGCTTTATTTTATATGAAGATTTTATGAATTTTCCATTTACTTGGATTGAACGACTTTCTATAAATTTTTTTATTTTTGAACGTCTTTTAACTACACGTGTATACAGAAGAAAATGATCTATTCTCATCTTAATTCTTTTTTATTGTACATTTTGATTCCCAGATTTGAGGCTGTGAGCATTCATAAAGTTAACATCAAAAACTATTTTTATTTTTTTTCCGTCAGTTACAAAAGTAAATTTTCTTCTATTTCTATTCAATGAAACTTTCTTAATCATGTCCGCAAAACTTAGACTCCCAAGAAACTCATTTGGAACTAACATCCTTGTTCGATACCAGAATATCTTAAGCGCAGGATCTGGATTAACAAATACAGAATAGTTTTGAGGTATTCCACGGAGAATTTCAGGATCAAGAATGTTTTGCTTAGTCAATTTGAAAGAATTTGTAGACCAACGAGATTTTCCCTTCTTCACACCTAATTCCCAAGAGATTTTCTCTCTTCCCAAAAAAGGAGAGGAAGAAAGAAGTTTGATATCTGTAATTTTAAAAATAACGTGTTCTTTAATATTTTTAAAAAGCAAATCTAGTGTTCGATTTCCTGAATTCGTACCGGAATTATAAGTGATTTCCAAAAAAGCTGATTTTCTCAATTCACTAATCCATTTTTTTCTTATAAGAACTGATTTTTCACTAAAAATTGTCTTCCTGATTTTCTCATGGGCTTCTTTCAATGGAATCATCTTCCCAGGAATGATTTTGTATACCAAAACAATATGCAACCCTGCTCTTGACTGGACTATTCCACTAACTTGATTCTCTTCAATTGAAAAGATAGCCTTTTCAAGTTCAGGAAGTATCTCACCTTTTTTAACAACCCCGAGATCTCCACCAAGATTTCTAGAAGGACCTTTAGAATATTGCTTTGCCAGATCTGGAAAATTGTCCGGATTATTTTTCGCCTTCTTCAAAACTGTTTCAGAAAGAACTTTTATTTTCGAAATATCATTATTTGACATTTCTTCGTTTAAAGGAAAAAAAATCTGCCTGACTTTTCTAGAACTACCAAGAGTCATCTTATCTGAATTGTCTTTATAGTAATTCTCAATCTCTTTTTTTGCCACCGTAACAATAGTATTTACGAAAATATTCTCAACTTTTTTTATTAGCAACTTATCTCGAGTTCGTTTTTTGAATTTTTCCAGACTTGAGCCAGTGGAAATTAGATATTTACTCAATTGGTCTAAAGTAATCTTTGCTCTCTTCAGGACAGATGAAATAGCAAGATTTAATTCTCTATCTGTGACAGAAAGTCGAATCTTTTTTGCTTTTTGGATCAATAATTTTTTTTCTACAAGATTATCTAAAGCTTTTTGTTCTAGATCCTGTAATTTTCTATCTAAATCTTTCCCTTTATACTTTCTTTTAAGTTCAAGTTTCGCCATTATTACAAATTCTTGAAGTTCACTAAGAGTTATAATTTCTTCGTTTATTTTCGCAACTATTCTTTCTATTACAATTGGTTTTGCATATAAAAAATGCACAAAACATAGACTAATGACGATTAAAGAAAAAAATATACACTTTTTCATTGTTCTTTTGTTCTCCATTACTTCAAATATATTACCTTTGCATTTTTCCTCAAATTCAAAATCCACTTATTCAATAATTTACGGCCTTTTTTTCGGATAATCTCTTCTCTTATCATATTCTCAACAGAGCGAAAAGGTTTAACGTAAGCAGATCTTATTTCTGTAACCTGAAAAACATGAAATCCAGAAGGTGATGATATAACTTTACTAATTTCTCCAACCTTCAAATTTTCAAGTGCCTTACGTAATGACGAAGGTAAGTCCTTCAATTCGAGATACCCTAGGACACCTCCTAAAAAAGAATTAGGACCTATTGATTTTTCTTTTGCAAGAGCAGAAAAAACAGACCCTTTTAGTAATTGAGAATGAATTTCTAAAGCCAACTGTTTGTCTTCAACAACAATCTGCCTAACCTTCAATCGACGTGAAGTGGTATATTTTTTTATATTATTTTTATAAAAAAATCTCTTTTCATCTTCTGATACCTGAATTTTTGAATAAATTTTATACTGAATGATTTTATTTACTCTTAAAATTTCTCTAATTGTTTTTAACCACTCATTTAATTTTTCTTCCTTTTTAAAGAATTTCTTTTTTATATCTTTCTGGTTTAGTGGGAAAAAAAGACTTTCAAGGTAACTATTCACTTCTAAATCTTCTACTTTCACATTCATAGTTTTAGATGATTGGAGAATTAATTTTCTTTCAATCAATTGATCTATAAAAATACGAGTACTTGGGTCTTTACCCCCAATTTTACTTTCTGATTTCCAAACAATCGAAAAATTAGATTCTAAATCTTTTGCATTAATAAACTCATCATTCACTTGAACTAAGTTTGATTTTAAATCTTGAACCTGTTTCTTCTGAACATCACTTTCACAACCAACAAGATGAAGATTAATAAAGAAAAGCAGCAGGATCGTCAGAGAATGATTTTTTTTTAGGAAAAAAATAATTTAAACACCTTCCTCTCAAGTAAGATCTTTATCCAAAAAAGAAGTTTCTAAGCAACTTAAAATTTGTTCAATGTACTTTGAACTTTCTTCCCATGAAACGGATACTTCCACACTGAAATCATAATTGTCATTAAAAATAATTGTTGGAATAGCAAGTAGTTTTTCTGGAAATTTATACTCTCCGGGAATTAATCTTATCCAAAGTTTTTTCCCACTAACCCGCAAAAGTGCAATTTTCAATTGTCTAGCACGTATACGAATCCGAGTTACTTCAAAAAGACGCGAAACTTCATCCGGAAATTTTCCAAAACGTTCAAATAATTCGTCATGGATTTCATCTAGTTCAAGAATCGATTTCAAATTAGATATCCGGTGATATATTTCAAGTCTTACATCTCTTTCCTCAATCCATGAAGAAGGCATAGAACCATTAATCGGCAAAATAATTTCTGGTTCATGGAACCTAGAAGTTATTCCTTTGGCGTCATTTACTATTTCTTCTAAAATCCTACAATACATTTCGAAACCTACGGAAGCAATATGCCCTGATTGTTTATGCCCTAGCAAATTACCTGAACCTCGTATTTCAAGATCTCTCATAGCAATTTTAAAACCTTGTCCAACAGATCTTACATCTTGAATTGCCTGAAGTCGTTCCTTTTCCTGACCTTTTAATTTCTTAATAGAAGGAACCATTAAATATACATGAGCTTGGTGTCGGTCTCTACCTACCCTGCCACGCAGTTGATATAGTTGAGCCAAACCAAATCTATCAGCTCGATTGATTATTATGGTATTAACTGATGGAATGTCTAGTCCACTTTCTACTATCGACGTACTTAACAAAACATCTACTTCTCTAGAAACAAACTTATGCATAATCTCTTCTAATTTTTTTTCTGACATTTGACCATGTGCTACTAAAATTTTAGATTCGGGTAAGCATTTAACTAAAAGTTCATTTATAGCATCCAAAGAACTAATTCTATTATGAACGAAAAAAACTTGTCCCCCTCTTAAAAGTTCTCTTTTTATAGCCCTAGAAATTACTTCCTCATCAAAATCACATATATACGTCCGCGGAGGAAGCCTATCTCTAGGTGGAGTCTCAATTACACTTAAATCTCTAGTTCCTGAGAGTGCTAATTGCAGGGTTCTTGGAATAGGGGTAGCCGTAAGAGTCAAAACATCTACTCCAATACTAATTTTCTTAAATTTTTCTTTATGACTCACTCCAAATTTATGTTCTTCATCAACTATCAACAAACCCAGATTGTGAAATGAAACATCATTTTGAAGAATCCTATGAGTTCCAATTAAAATATCAATTTTTGAATCTGAAAGTTCACCTAGAATCCTTAATTGTTCTTTCTTTGTTCTAAAACGAGACAACATTTCAACTTTTACCGGCAAATTTTTAAATCTTTCCTTAAAAACTTCAAAATGCTGATGTGCTAAAAGTGTCGTTGGAACAACAAGTCCAACTTGTTTTCCAGAAGAAATAGATCGTGTTGCAGCACGAATTGCAACTTCGGTTTTTCCAAAACCCACATCACCACACACAAGTCGATCCATTGGGGAACCACTTTCCATATCAGAAAGTACGTCATTAATAGCCTGAAGTTGGCCAGGTGTTTCTTCGAATTCAAAATGAGAGTTCACTTCATTTTCAAAATTCACATCAGCTTTAAATTGGAATCCTTGTGATTGATTTCTTTCTGCATAAAGACTAACAAGATCTTTCACCATCTCATTAATAGACTTCCTTACTTTATTTTTTGTCTGAGACCACCTAATACCATCTAGCTTGTCGAGTTTTGGAGAATCTGGACCACGATATTCATTAACTTTTTTAAGATCATGCATTGGGATGTAAAGCCTATCTCCTCCAAAATATTCTAGTGCCATAAATTCATCTTTATCTTCCGAATCTTCAAAAAAGACTTCTCCAAGAAATCTACCTATTCCATATTCATCATGAACAACACAATCTCCTTTTTTTAATTCTTTGATCCACTCTGAAGAAATCTGCAAAACATTATTTTCTGTCTGCCTTTTCTTAATATTCCCAAACAAATCTTCAACTTTAAAAAACAAAATATTTTCAGAAGGAATTCTAAGTCCAGCAGACAAAGATCCTTCTAATAAAATAAGTTGAGAAAATTTGAGTTCAGAACTATTTTCGACAGAAAAGATTGGAACTTTTATATCCCTTGCTTCCAATAAATTTTTGATTCTATATAATTCTGTTCGATCGCTAGCAACTAAAACTACTAGACACTTAGACAAAATCCATTTCTCTATCTGTTCAAAAAAATAATCGAATCTTCCTCTGAAATAATCGGTTGATTCGGTATAAAAAGGACTATTTTTTTCGATTTGTTCTGCTTTCAAACCGATATCAGAAGAAAGAGTTTCAAGCTCTAAAGTGGGCCAAAGTTCAACCAATTCAAAAAAATCATCGGGAGCAATCCATTTAAGCTTAGGGTCAAAACCTATGAGACCTCTCTCTGAGGAAAGCGAAAACTCCTCTTCTATCGAAGACCAAAACTGTTCTGATTCAGATAATAAATTTGACTTATCAGCAAAAATCCATTGAGCATTTGATGGCACAAAATCAAAAAAAGTAGAAATATCTTCTGAGAATAAGGGTGACATATTTTCAATGCCTGGAAAATATTCTTCTGATTGAAACAATTCATACATTGTTTGTATCTTAAAATTACTATCTGAATCATCTTTCAAGAAAGATTCGAGTTTATTCGAACAAAGAACTATCTCCTCCTTACTCATCAAGATTTCTCTTGGAGGATAAAGCTCAGCTTTTTTAAAAGATCTGTTATTTCTTTGCGTGTCAGGATGAAACTTTTTTATTGAATCTATTTCATCTCCTTTTAATTCAATTCTTGTTGGCATCTTAGAATGAGGTGAAAAAAAATCAATAATTCCACCGCGTACAGCAAATTCTCCTTTTGACTGAACTACTGAACGTTTTTCATATTTCATTTCATTTAGAATCATCAATAAATCTTCATGCTTAAAATGTTCCCCTTCTTTAAGTGAAGTAACTTGTCCCAGAGATTTTTTGAGATTGAATATTTTTTCTGAAATAGCTTTAAAAGTAGTTAAAAAGATTCCTCTAGCCTCACTTCTGAGGAAATTTATAGATCTAGAACGTTCACCTAAGATATCAGACGATGGGGATAAAAATGAATAAGGGAATACATCTCTTGAAGGAAAAACATGCACACAATCATTTTCAAAAGGTGATTCATTCTGAAAATTAATAAAAATAAGCAAATTCTTTTGAATTCTTCTAATTTCTTTTTCATCTTTCCCAAGATAAATAATGGAACTAGAATTTTTTATATATAGGGAACTTAAGCACCAAGCTACCGAAGCTTCATTGAAATTTGAAACTGGAACTTTTATTTCTTTATTTTTACTATAAGGTGTTGAGGAATGACTTATTTCCATTAGACATTTCAAAAAAGAATCAAGACATAAAAATGTAAATTACAACCAAAAGTAATAAAAGAAAAATTGTTATATAAAAACCATTAAGGAAACTTCTTCTCTCATTTTTCAAAGTTGGTCTAAAAGATGAATCGCCCATTACCTCATCTAATTGAAAAATTCCTTTTTCCTGATCAAATTTGGTTAAAACATGCTCGGGGTCAAGTTTAAGTGATATCGCAACTGCCTTTAAGAAACCACGCGAAATAACATCTGCAGGCAGTGGGGAAAGATCATTTTCCTCAAAACATTCCAGATAAAATTTACGGATTTTTGTTTCGTTAGAAATTTCCTCTAGGCTCATCTTAAGACCTTCTCTAGCAGACTTAAGATAACTACCTAAACGCTCTTCATTTTCCTGAGGGCTTACTTCAATTTCATTCATATTTGAACACCAAATTTTTCAATGAAGTAAGAAAATTAGAATTCACGCTGAACCGCATTAGCAAAAACTTCAAGATCTCCCATCAACTGCTTGAACATTTCGGGCTTCAAAGACTGAGCCCCATCAGACATTGCTTGAGAAGGATCCGGATGTACTTCAATCATAAGACCATCAGCGCCACAAGCAATTGCAGCTTTAGCAAGTGGAGCAACAAATCTCCAAGCACCAGCAGCATGACTTGGATCAACGACAACTGGTAGGTGAGTAAGTTCCTTAAGAACAGGAACCGCAGTTATATCTAAAGTATTGCGAGTTGAATTTTCGAAAGTTCTAATTCCTCTTTCACATAAAACAACATTCGGATTTCCTTGACTCAAAATATATTCTGCAGACATCAGAAATTCTTCAATCGTTGTAGACATACCTCTTTTCAAGAAAACTGTCTTCTTTGTTGTACCCACTCTTTTCAACAAAGAAAAATTTTGGATATTTCTAGCACCAATCTGCAAAACATCAGCATATTCACATACCAAATCAACATCTACAGTATCCATAACTTCTGTTTGAATTGGCAACCCTGTCTTTTCTCTAGCTTCTGCAAGAAGTTTAAGTCCTTCTTCGGCCATTCCTTGGAAACTATATGGGGATGTTCTAGGTTTATAAGCACCTCCTCTAAGAACGTGACCACCACCGTCTTTTACAGCATCAGCAGAAGATAATATTTGTTCTCTGCTTTCAACAGAACATGGTCCACCCACAACAACAATCTTTTCTCCTCCGATTGTCACACCTTCTCCCATTGGCACAATACTTCTCTCAGGCATGCCTTCAGAACTTGCAAGTTTATAAGGTTTTAAAATTGGCACTACACTTTCAACACCTGGAAGAGTAACAAGAGATTCCAGCATATTCTTTCCTCTTTCATCTCCTACAGCACCAATAACAGTTCGTAAAACACCTTGAATAAGATGCTCTTCTAGGCCTAGTTCTCTAATTCTTTCGACAATCCTTTCAATCTCATCGGGGGTAGCATTCTGCTTCATAACAACTATCATCTCTATCTCCTTAGAGAGAGAAAAATAAATAAAAGTTAAAATTCAATAAAAAAAACAAAGGGATACTAACCCTGTAGTAAAAAAACAACAAGTCCAAAAAAAGTAGTAAAGCGATTTAATAAAGATTACTTATAACAAAATAAAATTATACTGAACAACTCCAATAAAAAGAAACTTAAAAAAAACCGTTTTCTTGAATTTAGTTTGACAAAAAAATATTTCAGAAAGATTATAAAAAACTATAGAATTTTTAAAATCTTGAAAGAGGACTTTAGATTATGTTGTTTGATTTGGATGAATCTCAAAAGATGCTGAAAGAAACTGTTAGAGAACTATCTGAAAGACACATTAAACCTAGAGCATCTGAAATTGATGAAAAAGAAGAATATCCTGAGGATATTTTTCAACTCCTTAAAGAACATGAACTATTGGGTATTTTCTTACCTGAAGAATATCATGGGGCAGGAATGGGTTTTCTTGGAGGTTGTATAGTTATAGAAGAAATAGCAAGATTTTGCTCAAACAGTCCTCTTTTTATAGTTTTGAATATGCTTTCTAGTAGAATAATTCAACTAAGTGGAAATCAAGAACAAAAGGATCAATATCTAAAAGGTTTGGCTAAAGGAGAGTTAAGAGGCTCTTATGCCTTGACTGAACCACATGCTGGTTCGGACGCAGGAAATATAAGGACTAGAGCATCCTTAGAAGGGGGAGAATGGGTACTGAATGGAACAAAATGTTATTGTAGCGGACCTGACAAAGCTGATTTTATTACTGTTGCTGCAAAAACAGATTTTAACGCTGGGACTAAAGGTATCACTTACTTTATTGTACCAACTAATACAGATGGCTTCAGTATTGGTCGTCATGAAAAAAAAATGGGAATGAAGGGCATATCTACATGTATTCTAAATTTTGAAAACGTTGCAATTCCTAAAGAAAACCAAATTGGAGAACTTAATAAAGGATTTAAATCTGCAATGATCGGATTTAATCAAATGCGTCCTGCAATAGGCGCGCGAGCTGTTGGTCTTGCTCAAGGGTGTTTCGATTATGCAAAAAACTACTCTAAGGAAAGAGAAGCTTTTGGTACTTCAATTTCTAATTTTCAGGCAATCCAATTTATGCTTGCAGATATGTTTATGCAAATTGAAGCATCTCGACTTTTGGTGCATAAAGCAGCGAGTCTAGTGGACACAGGTCAAATAGGAAAAGAAAATGCTCGTTACTTTTCTACTGCAAAAACATTTGCTGCAGATATGGCAATGAAAGTAGCTATAGATAGCATACAAATATTAGGAGGAGCTGGATATATGAAAGACCATCCACTAGAAAGATTCATGAGGGATGCAAAGCAAATACAAATAGTAGAAGGAACAAGCCAAATACAGCGACTGATCATCGCAAGAAACCTTTTAGATTCATAAAAATAAATTATCAAACTTTTCAGAAAACAACTGGGAAAAGAGTGAAAAAAACATTTTCTAAGAATATAATTGAAAGTTCACTTGTTGTTATAAGAGGTGGTGGTGATATCGCTTCTGGTATAGTTCAAAAAATATTTCGTTCTGGTTTCCCAATAATTATTACAGAAACAGAAAATCCAACTATGGTCAGAAGAACTGTCTCCTTTGCTGAGTGTATATATTCTGGCCGAACTGAAATTGAAGGGCTATTTTCAGAAATGGTTCAGGGAGATTCATTGACTGAAAAATTTGATTCTGCTCTTAGTTTATTAGAAAAGAATATAATCCCTGTTCTAGTCGACCCAGAGTGTAAAATAGTTAAACTCGCAAAACCCCAAATCTTAATAGATGCAATTCTTGCAAAAAAAAATCTTGGCACACACAAAAATAGTGCAAAGATTGTAATTGGAGTAGGACCAGGCTTTAATGCTGGTTCAGATTGTCATGCAGTGATAGAAACTGCAAGAGGACACGATATTGGTCGGATAATTTTCAGCGGGTTCGCCTCTGAGAATACTGGAGTACCCGGACCTATTGGAGGATATACAACCGAAAGACTTCTTCGTTCTCCTGCGAAAGGCAAATTTAAATCCATTAAAAAAATAGGGGACAAAGTATCTAAAGGAGACCTTGTAGCAAAAGTAGACGAACTGGAGATTTTTTCAGAGATACCTGGTGTTATTAGAGGATTAGTTAGGGACGATCTTTCAATTCCAAAAGGGTTTAAAGTTGGAGACATTGATCCCAGAGCAAAACCTGAACACTGTATGACTATTTCAGACAAATCAAGAAGTATTGCAGGAGGCGTTCTTGAAGCAATACTCATTTTACTCAACGAGAAAACAATCAAAAAGAACGGAGTCCAAAATTGACTATCGAAATCCGAGAGGAAATCACAAAAAACGGGGTATATAAAATTGGCAGAAGTGAGATAAAAATCAATGAAAATATTGACAACCCTTACGTGCCTGATTCTCAGTTTTATCTACCCGTTGGAGATGATCTAGAAAAAACTGCTTGGGCCGTAAGCAAAGGACTTCCAGTAATTCTGATTGGAGAAACAGGAGTCGGGAAAACTCTTTTAGTCCGTCACTTGGCTCAAATGACAAACAATGGATTTCGAAGAGTAAATTTGAATGGAATGACAACAGTAGATGAATTTGTAGGTAAACTGATGATTAACGAAAAAGGCACTTATTGGGTCAATGGAATTCTTATAGATGCAATGGAATCAGGAGATTGGCTACTTATAGACGAAATAAACGCATGCCTTCCTGAAATTGCTTTTTGTCTTCATAGTCTCCTTGACGATGACAAAATGATAGTTTTAACAGAATACGATGGAAGAATAATTAAACCACATCCAAATTTTAGAGTTTTTGCAAGCATGAATCCTAACGAAGATAGACGCTATGCAGGAACAAAAGCTCTCAATGAAGCTTTGTTAGACCGATTTCCAGTATCTATAAGAATGGGTTATCTTCCTTACGAAATTGAAGTCGATGTTGTAATGAATCAAAGTGGAAATATGGACAAACAATTAGTTGGGAAAATGGTAAATGTTGCAAATGACGTCAGAGAGGCCATTGAAAATGAAAAAATCTTTTGCACTTTTAGCACAAGAAGATTAATAGATTGGGCACGTATGTCCGAATCTTTTAGCGCTTCTGAATCAGCGATTTCTACAATTTACGGCAAAATAAATGAATTCGATGCAAAAGTTATCGAAGACATAATTGACAATTACTTTTAAAAAATAAACCTATGGAAAAAAGAAGATTACGTTTAGAAACCTTAGCACAGATAGTTTCTAAAAATTACGACCTCAACCTTGAATACGCGAACTCTGATTCACAAAATCTATCGAATTCAAAACAACAAGACATCCAAATTGAAAAACCTGAAACATCCCTTAAGATCCTAAGTGGAAAAACAAATGAAAATCATTTCTTGAAATACCAAAAAGGTATGACCTTAATTCAAGCTGCTCACTTAAGATTCAAAGAAAAGAAATGGCTAACTCAGATTTTATCTGACAACAAAGAAAAACCTGGGATTTTTCGTTTGTGGCATACATTGGATGATACTAGATGCGAGAATCTTCTAACGTCCTTTCTTCCTGGAACAAAAAAGAATCTAATAGAGTTTATTAAACCTTCTATTGAATCTGCGAACTATTCTATAAAAACAGGAGAATTACCTCTTATTCAACAAATTCAACTAGGGATTTATCTAACAGGAGCAGTTTACATACGAGAAACAACTGAAAAAGATTTAGATCTTCAAACAATGAAATTACTTGACCCAAAGATCTTAAAAACTCTAAAAAATTTAAAAAACAAAATTAAAGACGCTTGTGAAACTACAGACGGAGAAATTACTTATAAGTGTTCACACGAAATATATGATTTTCTAAACCAGCAGTTTCACGAAAAGGATAAAGAAAATTTCTCAGAGGACACACTCCTAGATTCTGAAATAGAAGGAATTGACGAAGAAAAAAATGACTCAAATGACACCGAAGAAAATCAAACTCAAGAGGCTATAATAAACAATGAAGATCAAGAAGAATTAATCTCTTTCACTGAAGAAGAAGCAACTACATTAGGCCACTGGTCTACCCCTTGGTTTCAATTAGAAAACAAAAAGAAAGAAATCCATCCTTCTGCAGTTGTTCAAGACGAACAAACTATTATGACACCTCCCGAGGGGAAATCATCCGAATATTCAGAAATTTTAGAAAATATTTCAAGCGAAATTAAAGTCTTAACTGCAAAACTTTTACAGATTATTCAAGAGAGAACTTACACACGATATGTAGGAAACTACAGATCAGGAAAACTGAACGGCCATAAACTTTGGAAACAGAGACTAGAAAAATTTAACCTCTTTCAAAGAAGAGAAGAACCCGAAAAATTAGATATATGTTTCAGTTTGCTGGTTGATGAAAGTGGTAGTATGAACAGAGAATCTAAATATCTCGCAGCAAGAGAAGCTACTGTTGTATTCGCTGAAGTATTAGATCGTATTCGTGTACCTTTTGAAGTTATAGGATATTCAACCGAAAATTCAGAGGCAGCAATGGCAGCTTCACTTGGCCATATCCCGGCTTTCAAATTTAGGCATATACGTCATTCCAAATTACAGCATAGAATATACAAATCATTTGACGATACATTTTCACATACAAAAAATAGGCTGGTAAATATTTACCCTCGCTTTAACAACTGGGATGAAGAACATCTTCTTTTTGCATTTAAAAGAATTACACAAAGAAATGAAAAGGAGAAAATTATTATTATCACTTCAGATGGTCAGCCTAATGGTGATGCTTCACACCTTATCTCAACTGCTACTCAAATCTCAAAAAACGGTGTTAGACTCATAGGCGTAGGGGTTGTAGACTCTTTTGTCGAACAAATTTATGAAAATCATATAGTAGTTAAAGAATTGTCACAGTTGACTCAAGAGATTGTACAAATCCTAAGAAAAGAATTACTGGAAAACAAATCGATATGAAAAACACTTTTTTCAAATCAAATTTATTAAAAGCACTCGGCATACAAAAGGGGAACACTATTTCTGTGGTTGGAGGAGGAGGCAAAACTAGTATTATCAACAAACTTGCCAAAGAAGCCTCTGAATTTCATTCATGTCCTATTTTGATTACGACTACAACAAATATCTTTTCTCCCGACAAAGAACTAAAATTTACTACTATCCTGGGCAAAGATGACACAATCGATACAATGATAAAAAAAGAAACCAGTAATAAAAAAAAAATTTTCACACTCGCCAGGAAAAGAATCGGAGAAGAAAAAATCCCAAATCAACCTAACAAAAATCTAAAAAAAATGAAGTTGAAAGGATTCGAAAATGAAAAAATCAAACGATTTATGTCTAAAGAGAGAATTCTTTTTGTTGAAGCTGATGGTTCTAAAGGTCTACCAATTAAAGCTCCAAATAAGAATGAACCAGTAATTCCAATGGAATCAGACTATATTTTGGGAGTTATTGGCTTAGATGCAATCGGCTTATCTGTTTCAAAAGAAAATGTTTTTAGGTTGAAACATTTTTGTAAGATAACTGGTCTAAAAGAAAGGATGAAAATTAGCCCAGAAAGTTTAGGTCTTTTAATTAAACATCCTAATGGAATTTTTCAAAATTCTCCTAAAAATGCTAAAAAAGCTATTATTTTGAATAAGGCTGATTATATTGAAAATCTAGACGAAATCGAAAAAATCGCATATATTATCAATGAAAAGGGAGACTTCCCTATGACACTGACAGATAGACTTATAGTAACGAGTTGTTCTTGGAATACTAGTTTGATATATATGCATGACCAAAATCGAAATCAATAACTATTTGATACAGGAATTTTCAAATGTCAAAGAGTATTTTCAATACCATGGAAGATTTAATACAAAAGGGTGAATCCGCTTCTATTGCAACAATAGTGAATCGTAAAGGCTCCGCGCCTATGAGCAGTGATGCAAAAATGTTAGTGCATAAAGATGGAACTATCGAGGGTACAGTCGGCGGAGGCTGTCTTGAAGCCGAGGTATGGCAAACTGCCATGGACGTTTTGGAGAACAAGAAATCAGAAAAACTCCGTTTTGACTTAACAGAGCAAGATGCAGCGGACAGCGGACATATTTGCGGAGGAATTGTCGAGATTTTCGTAGAGCCCTTAGAAAGTTACAGTATCGAACTACTTTCAGCCGTCAATAAAATTAGACGAACAGGTGGGAGTGCTGCAATGGCTACACAGATATCACCTTCTGAGAAAGAAAATAATAAACTTTTAATTTTAAAAGATGGAAGCACAGTTGGGAGTTTATCCAAATATGAAGCCGAAATTTGGAGAGAAAGTTCACGAATCATGAGAGAAGGTCAACCCATAACTTTAGAATTTGACAAACAAAAAACAGACAATAACAACTCAAAAAAAACACGTGCGACAACAGAGATCTTCGTTGAACCTATAACTACTCAACCTAAAATTTTTCTGTTTGGAGGAGGCCACGTTTCATTTTGCGTAGCTCAAACTGCTCACATGGCAGGATTTCGCACATCTATTGTAGAAGATAGACCTAGCTTCGCAAATAAAGAAAGATTTCCAATGGCTGAGGACTTCTACGTAGGTGAATTTCCAGAAATATTTAATTCCCTTGAAATAGACGAGTCTAGCTATCTAGCAATTATTACACGTGGACATGCAAATGATGAAATAGTTTTGGAATGGGCACTTTCTACTCCTGCTCGCTACATTGGAATGATAGGGTCTAAAAGTAAGGTGCTTCTCACATATAGACATTTGCAGGAAAAAGGCTTTAGAAGAAAAGAACTTATAGAAAAAGTACATGCTCCTATCGGCCTAGATATAGGCGCAGATAGCCCAGGAGAAATTGCTGTTTCGATCGTTGCAGAATTAATTAAAGATAGAAGACTAGGTCAAGAATTAGCTCTAAAATCAATTCAATCTAAACGAGTACCTTTCCCAAAAGAAAAGAAATAGAAGGTAATCCTGTAAAAAAATTAACGAAGTATAGATTCATGCTTTATGTCAGATAAAACCATCACTCAAAAAGGAGGATGCTATGACACAAAGAGATTTCCACATGGAAGATATGAAAAAGAGATATGCAAAATTCAGTGAAATGAAACTATCCAAACAAGCTTTTGTCGACACACGTCTTCCCGAACACGAAAGAGATTTGTACAATGTGATTGGCAATGGAGTATCTGAAGATCCTGAACTAAAACCATCGATCGATACAGTTGAAGGGTTTAATATCCACTACGTTGGTGCCGAACCAGGAAAAGGAGCAGCGTTACACACACACACTACAGTCGAAGTATTTTTTGCTATGTCTGGAAAATGGTCGGTATACTGGGGAGAAAATGGAGAAAACAATATAGAACTTGATACCTTTGATATTATTTCAGTCCCTGAAGGAGTTATGCGAGGATTCAAAAATATCGGCGACTCATATGCAAATTTGATGGCAATTCTAGGAGGAAACGACCCTGGAAAAATAGGTTGGGCAAAATCTGTTCTTGACCTTGCCGAGAAATCTGGATTGCGCCTTGATAGTTCCGGGAAAATCGTAGAACTAAATTCTACATAAAAATAGTCAAAGAAACTCTAATTAGCAGAGATAGAGGAAAAGATTTTTCGTGATTTTATCATTTCACTTTTGGTACCATTTCCTGCAATCTCAAAAAACAGCAATAATTTCATCTACCTTTTTTCTACTTGCTGATTTACTTGCTATGATTCTTTGTACACTAATCTTGTAAATCTTTGATTTCTTATACATTTGTCTCGTGATTCTTAAATCATGGTTTGAAATTATGCATTGTATGCCTCTACCTCTAGATTCTTCTGCATTCCTAGCCAATCGACACTGGTCCTCAAGGTCAAAATCATCTTTTGAGTAGGAAGTAAAATTTGAAGTGGCCGAAAAAGGCACATAAGGTGGATCACAGTAAATGATATCCCCTTCCCTTGTTTCTTTGAAAGTATCTTCGAAATCCTGACACTTGAACTTTGCTCGTTTAGCTTTTTTAGCAAAATCAAACATCTCTTCTCTAGGAAATCTTGGAGATTTATATCTTCCATAAGGAACATTAAAGAATCCCTTGCGATTGTAACGACAAAGTCCATTAAATGCGTGTTTATTCAGATAAACGAACAAAGCACTTTTCACCATATCATTAGAGTCTAGAGAGTTAAATTTTTCTCTCAATTCATAAAATTGCGATTTAGAATTATATTCTCCAGTAAAATATTTTTCTGTTAAAACAACTAATTCCTGAGGGTTCTTTTTCAGATTTTTATACAAATTGATTAAATCAATGTTTTTGTCACAGAGGAGATATTTCTTGAAACTATTATTCAAAAACAAAGCGCCCGAACCAACAAAAGGTTCTACTAGCCGTTGTCCTTCTTCGAAATGTTCTTTTATGTTCAAGGCAATCTTTGACTTGCCACCTGCCCATTTAAGAAATGCTTTCATGAAGTGATTCCTGAACTATATCTAAAAAAATTGATTAAGAATTCTTTTTTGCTCTTACCATTTTAGATGCCAGTAATAATGCATCTACCATACTCATTTCACTTGCTATACCCTTCCCTGCAATCTCAAAACCAGTTCCGTGCTCAACTGATGTGCGGATTATCGGCAAACCAAGAGTAACATTCACTGCATGAACCACTGCACCTTTCTTTTTAAAATTAAAACCTATCATTTTGCCTGGGATATGCCCTTGGTCATGATACATCGCTATCACACCATCAAAAACACTGTCTCTATTCATTGAAAAGACTACATCAGGTGAAATAGGACCAGTAATGTCTATTCCAAGAGTTTTTAATTGATTAACTGCGGGAACAATTTCTTTAATCTCTTCAGAACCAAATAATCCACCTTCTCCACAATGTGGATTTAATGCAGCAACTCCTATTCTAGGATTTTTAAAACCCATGTATTGCAAAGAATCAGAAAAAACTTTTCCTACATGTATAATTTGTCTTTTTTTTACTTTTTTCAAAGCATCTTTCAAACTACAGTGGGTAGAAACGTGTGCAATTTTCAATTTAGGATGACAAAACATCATCACAGGTTTTTCCCCTCCAACCAAAGAAGTTATAAATTCTGTATGTCCAGGAAACATATATCCAGCAGAATTAAAAGCCTCTTTGTGAATTGGTCCTGTAACTATTGCATCGCAGGATCTTGCTTTTACTAACTCTACTCCTACCTCAATATACTCCGCAGAGGCTTTTCCGAAAGAAGAACGCACTTTCCCAAACATTTTTTCACTCATTTTTACATTCTTAAGATCAATCACAGGAGAAAAATTTAATTTTTCATTTCGTAGTTTAAGAATTTCTGATGAGTCTATTGCTCTCAATCGATTACGTATTCCCATCTTTTGTGCATGTAATTTCAACACTTTCAAATCACCAATGACAATAGGGAAACAACATTTCCTGACTTTCAAATTCAAGAGAGCTTTCAAACATACTTCTGGTCCAACCCCAGCAGGATCACCCATTGTAATCGATAAAACAGGCAGTTTATTCAAGAGGATAACTTTCAAAAATTAAAAACTATTTTCAGTATTGACGTAAGGGAACATATAAACAAATATATTGTATCAAATTTTGATTAACAACGAAAAATAAGGAATTAATACATGTCGCTTGGAGTTAGTGCTGCAAAAACACTACGCAAATTAAAAGAATTGAAATTTACTCATGTACTTATGATTCCAGATTCAGAGAGCAGATTACTTTATGAAGTTTTAGAAAAAGAAACCTCTATAGAATTGATTACTCCCTGTAGAGAAGGTGAGTCGATAGCGATAGCCGCGGGACTTTGGACTGGAGGTTGCAATCCGCTCATTGTCATACAAAATACAGGATTAATGGAAGCAGGAGATTCTCTTAGAGGATGTGGTATGGGACCTCGTGTTCCATTAAGAATGATAGTTGGGTGGAGAGGATATGGAGGAGCAATCTCAAATAAATTGCCTATAGACTCTGCATATACATATACAGAACCTTTAATAAATGGTTGGGGAATTCCATTTTGGCATCTTATGAAAGATGATGACTTGGAAGTAATAGAAAAAATGAATAAAACTGCTGAAGAAACTTCTATGCCTGCTGCTGTAATTACCGGATATACTTTTAAAGAATAAAAAGGAACAGAAATGATCGAAAGAATGGATATGCTGAAAGCTATTGCCACGAAAAGGACTGATGAAGTTGTAGTTATGACTATGACAACAACTCTCCAATGGCCTCTTGTTTCCGAACATGAACTTGACTTTGATTTTTTAGCTTTTGGCATGGGACATGCTGCAGATTTTGCGATGGGCATTGCGCTTTCTCAACCAAATAGAAAAACAATTGTCTTCAAAGGTGATGGTGGACTATTGATGAGTCTAGGTTCTATGATTACTCTTTCAAGATATGCCCCAGAAAATATGCTGATCTTTCTTCTTGAAAATAGATGTTACGAAATGGTTGGAGGTCAAGAATTTTCTCAGAGTGTGGACTTCGAAAAAATTGCATCAGGTTCTGGTTTTCAGAATGGCGGAAGAACCGGCAAAGGGAAAATTGAAAAAATCGATACTCTAAGTGAACTGGAAGAATCCCTTCCCCGCCTACTTACTGAGGCTGGACCACATTTCGTCATTGTTCCAGTAAAGAACAGTGAAAAACTTCCTCCTGTAAATCATTCTGATCATGCCCAAAGAATCGTAAATTTAAGAACTAATCTTCTCAAAAAATAATCACGGAAGAAGCACAACTTTTCCTAAAAATTTGCCACTTAAAACAAGCTCATGTGACTCATTAGATTCTTCTAATCTCATTTCTTTTCCAATGTGTGGGCGAATTTTTCCAGACATGAGAACCGAGGAAATTCTTGCCATGGCCTCTGGCAAATGAGGAGTTAAATTCCCCGAGGAAACACCGTAAATTCTAACATCATTTTTACTAGCAGCCCTTATAGAAAGTTCTACTGGAAAATCTTTTCCCGTACCCGTTCCGACCATTACAATACGACCATTTAAACCATAAAGTTCTAAGTCATCCTTAAGGTTATCACAAGCTGCAGTTTCAACTACAATATCTACTCCCTCTCCATTAGTTAATTCCGAAATTCTTTCTACAACATTCTCTACCCTGTAATTAATAGTCGCGTCAGCTCCTAACTGAAGACAAAAATTTGATTTTTCGTCTGAACTTACAGTTGCAAAAACACGGCAACCCAACATACATGCAAGTTGAATGGCAAGATGACCAACACCACCTGCTCCTCCTTGAATCAAAACAGTATCTCCTGGCTTTGCCTCTCCTTTCAAAACTAAAGCGTTCCAGGCTGTTAAAAGAGGAATAGCAAGAGATGCCCCCTCTGAAAAAGTATAGTCATCAGGCAATTTCCCCAAAAGAGGAGAACTCAAAACTGCATATTCTGCATAAGCACCCTGGCATCGACCCCATACCCTATCACCAGGCTTAAAATCTTCTACATTCTCTCCTACAGATTCAATAATACCTGCAAGATCACTGCCACAAATGTAAGGAAATTTAACTTGAGCTGATCGCGGATGATCTCCCATACGAATTGCTATTTCTAAAGGATTTACACCTATAGCTTCAATTTTCACTAGTACTTCATTATCTCCGGGAGTAGGTGCTGGGACATCTTCTATTGCCATTGGGGTTTCAAGTCCAAATTCACTAACCATTATCGCCTTCATAAACACTCCTAAATTTTAGTATGTAAAAAGAAATTGCATACAAAAACTTCTAATTTTTAAAAAATCATAACATCTTAATTTACACAAATAATTTCCTGGTTTTTTAGGGGACAAGAATAACCTTCCCTAAAAACTTGCCTTCAAGAATATATTCATGGGATTCATTTGCTTCATCAAAACTAAATATTTTGTCTATATTCATGTTAAGGGAGCCTTCTCCTAAAAGAACAGAAAAACGTCTTATAAGTTCAGGCATTTTCGGAAATAAGTTTATGACCGCTAAGCCGTGTATATGGACATCTTTTGTCATTACTGCAGGAACACGGAATTCTGTTTCTGGACCTTTGCCCGTTCCTGTACCGACAACGATAACTTGTCCATCAACACAAACGGCATCTATATCCTTATCGAAATTATCACAAGCACACAATTCAACAATTGTATTTACCCCTTTTCCATTTGTTATTTCTAAACTTTTTGAAACAAAATCTTCTTCTTTATAATTGATGGTGTAATCTGCTCCTATAGATCTGCAAAATTCAGATTTTTCTTTGGAACTTACCGTTGTAATAACTACACATCCTAATCTTTTTGCCAATTGAATTGCCGCAGAACCAACTCCCCCAGCTCCTCCCTGAATCAGTACAATTTCACCAGGTCGTACTTGAGCTTTGATTACCAAAGCATTCCATGCAGTATAAAATGCAACGGTCATAGAGGCTCCCTGTTCAAAAGAACAAGAAGATGGCAACACTGCAGATGCCCTAGCATCAAGTCGAACAAATTCACTATAAGCACCATCTATTGCTCTACCATAAACTCTTTCTCCAACGGAAAAATCACTTACTCCATTACCAAGTTCTACAATTTCTCCAGATGCTTCAGCACCTGGGATATATGGTGGTTTAACTAGCTTTGCATATGGGTGATTTGCTGCACGTATAGCAATATCAACTGGATTAAGACCGACCGCTTGGGATTTGATCAGTATTTCTCCTTCTTTTGGTTCTGGCTTAGGTACTTCATCAATTAACATTGGTAAATTCAGATCAAAATCATGGACTCGAACAACTCTCATTTCATCTCCTCAAAATTGATGAAAGAAAAATTCTTTCAATGATTGGAAAGAAAAATCTTTTCTTAAGATTAATTACTATTGTAATCGAAAATGAACTGTTAGACTAGATAAGATGTTCAGAAACACTGTTTTTTAAAGGAGATATTATTGCAACTTACGATACCTGATAAAGTAATGAAAGTTATAAAAACAATAAAATCGTCAGGCTCCAATATTTATGTAGTAGGGGGAAGTATTCGCGATCTCCTGTTGGGGGAGGAACCAAAAGATTGGGATCTTGCTACTAACATGGATCTTAACGAACTTTCAAAATTATTTCCTAATAGAGCCATAATTAGACAAGAATATAAAGTTTTAATGTTAAGTTACATGGGAACAGATCTTCAGATAGCTCAATTAAGGAGTGAAGGAAAATATAGAGACGGAAGACATCCTGACCTCATAAAAGCCGGTGTAACACTAAAAGAAGATGTTAAAAGAAGGGATTTTACTATAAATGGAATATACTATGATCCAATAAATTCAAAGATTATTGACCATGTAGATGGCATTTCGGATCTAAAGAAAAGACAAATAAAGACCATAGGAGAATCTTCAGTACGATTGTCTGAAGATTATCTTAGGATTCTAAGAGCCATAAGATTTGCTGGAAAATTAAAATTCAATATAGAGAAAAACACTTTCGATAGTATTCTAAATCTATCAAATTTAACAAAAAGAATTAGTGGAGAAAGAGTAAAAGATGAGATCACTAGAATGCTTTTATCGGAAAATGCATTTCATTCAATAGAACTATTAGTGAGATCAAAAATCCTCCATAATTTATTCTCTGATTTTTTAGTTCTGCCTAAATTCAGTTCTAAATTCCTAAAAGATTTCAAGAGTTCAAAGAGAAAAATAGAAAATGCCTCTTCCACTTCAAGTGCAGTATCATGGGCTATTTTTCTAAGATGTTTATTTTTGGAATATTATAATGATAAAAAATTTCCAGAAATTATCCCAAAAAAATCAACAATATATGTTCAAGTATCTGATTTGTTAAAATTAAAACTAAAATTCAACAATACAGAAAGGAAAAAAATTTTAAATATTCTTCAAAATCAACAATTTCTTATCGTTTCAAATAAAGATGAAAACAAAATTTGGAAAAAAACCCTAAGATTTCCTTTTATTATTGAAACTTTAGAATTCTTCCGTATCATGTACTCATCAAACAAGGGGTTTTCTGAAATACTCAATTTTTGGACAGAAAAATTAAAAACTACTAGACTTGCTGATTTGCAACCTAAAAAACTCATCAAAGGTAACGATTTAATAAAATTAGGAATTGGAAAAGGACCGGATATAGAGAAAATTCTCTTAACTATTGAAGAAGAACAACTAGAAGAGAGAATAAAAAGTAAAAAGCAAGCAATAGAATTTGTAAAAAAACAATTCATAGAAAAGAAATAAGATTATGGAGGCAATTATACTTTGAAAGACAGAAATAAAAAAAGTCTACTTGTAACACAAGATGAAGTAAGCAAATTAATAGAAAAGATTTCTTCTGAGATTGAAAAATCAGTTACAGAAAATGAGGAAATTGCAATCATTGGAATTAAAACCAGAGGAGAGCCATTATCTATTCGTATAAAAGATATTCTAAACAAAAATAATTCTAAAAGAGAAATCTTAATTGGACACATTGATATTGGAGAACATAGAGATGACTTGGAAAAAACAAAAATCATACCTCCTACTAGAAACACAAAAATTGATTTTGACATACAAGACAAATCTTTATTTTTAATTGATGACGTTTTCAACACTGCAAGGACTGTAAGAGCAGCAATAGATACTATTTTAGAATATGGAAGACCTTCAAGAATATGGCTTGCCGTTCTTATCGATAGAGGACATAGAGAATTGCCATTCGTTCCAGACATTACTGGGAAAAATATTCCAACAGCAAAAAATGAACACATTAAAGTTAAACTAAAAGAAATAGATGGTGAGGATAGTATATTTTTACTGAAAGATGAACTTAAAGATAGCTCTTCGTGAGATCTGAATTACCTCACGAAGAGCTGAAAAAACTAGAAATATTTCTGCCCGACACCTACTGTAGGATTCCATTCAGAACTCTTGTCAAAAGGACCTACACCATTCTCTTTGACATAGGAAACTCTACTATCATTGACTTTGCCATCATTAAAGAATCTAAAGAACCAATCAAGAATATACTGATGATTATCTAAACCTCCAAGATTTTTTAGATTCACAAGTGGATGAAATTGATTTTCAAAAACCCACATTTCTTTTTTACAAGTTAAATCATTAAAAACTTCAATCGCATCTTCAAGAGGGCAAAGAGGATCAAATTCACCTGTAACAAGAAGCGTTGGACATTGTATCTTGTCCATATAACCTTTTACTGTCATTTGCTTTGCCATCTTGTCAAACTCATCTTCGTCGTCCATTCCCGCCATATACATAAAGACCTGTTTGAATCTGGGTGAAGATTCCGTGAAAATTGTATTATTTGGATTAAAACAAGCTACTGCACTTGCTACTGCAGCTGCTCTATGATCATAACTAGCTAATCTCAATGACCAATAACTACCCATACTGATACCATAAATACCAATTTTAGATGAATCTACTTCTTCTCTCTCTAGCAAATAATCAATAACGGCTGCTCCTGCCCTTTCATAATTATCTCCAACAGCACGTATCTTCTGTATATTTGAATTTCCTTGACCAGGTCCGTCCATAGTCAGAACATGAAATCCTCTCTCTGCAGCAACATTATGTCTTACATGAGGAAAAGATTCTTTTGTCTGATCCATCCCAGGAACATAAATAATACATGGAGCATTTCTTCTATCAGGAAGCAAATGAAGCAAGCAAGATATAGTTTTCCCATCATCAAAAGGAACCTCTACCCTTTCAATTGGGTAAGAAGCAACTTCAGAACGACGGTCCACCATTTCTTTCAATTTGTCAGACAAATAAATCTTCACAGGATTATCATCATAAAAAATTGGATGTTGAGCCATACGATAAGATTCAACTGCATGATCATAATGCTCAGTTGCAGTATGATTAAAACCTTCTTTCTGTGCTTTTTTCCCTAACTCTTCGTGAAACTCTCCCGCTTCTTTCCAGACCTTAGGTAACATCTGATAGTTATGTGCCGTCTTGCCTTCAGGCACCTCCAAATAATCACGCTCAAAGTTCTGGACTCTTCCCCTAGTTTTCAGAGCAAGATCTAGCATCCATTGCTGATTATCTCTTTTGGTTCTGAGATTTTTTATCATTTTCTCCTCCTTTAATCATTAATTTCTCTTATAAAAAAACTACAAATTATCAAAAAATATTTTTATCTTTGCGGTAGCAAAACACCTAATTGACGTAAATTTAAAATCTCATTTTCACTCAACCCGAACTCAGCAAGGATTTCATCAGTATGCTCTCCAAGAATTGGAGGAGCTGTTCTGACTGTCGATGGAGTCTTACTAAATTTAACAGATGGAGCAATCATTTTCAATTTTCCATACTTTTTATGGACCACTTCTGACAAGTAAGACATTTCTTGCATTTGCTCATCTTTATGAAGTTGTGAGGGTAGCCTCACCTTTGCACAGGGAACTTCAGCCTGATCAAATTTTTCAATCCAAAAATCCGCGGATTTTTTGAGTAAAGTTTTTTGGACTATAGGTATAATTTTCTCTCTTGCATCGTGACGATCTCTGAAATTTTTCCAATTATCATTTTCACTCAACTCCTTTAATCCCAGAACCCTGCATGCATTCTTCCAAAATCTTTCGACATCCATATACAAATAGATATGACCATCTAAGGTATTGTAAATTCTCGCTATTCTATCAGTAAGTGGATCTCTAACATTCTCAAGATTTTCCTGCTCACTTGCCCAAGTCAATCTTCCTTGCTGTAAAGATACCGCACCACCTAGCAAAGAAGAGTCTATAAACTGACCAAAACCACTTCTCTCCCTAGCAAATAAGGCCATTGACACTGCAGTACTTGATAAAGAACCAGTAAAATAATCTATGAAATGTCCTTGAACAAGTTGTGGATCTCCGCCACTGCCTTGTTCCGCAGGAATACCTGAATAAGTCTGAACAATAGGATCAATTCCTCTTCTTGATTTTAATGGACCAGACTGACCAAAAGCAGAAATAGAAAGATAAATCATCCTTGGATTACTCTCTAACAACTTATCAGGACCAAGTCCGAGACTTTCTATAACTCCTGGACGATACCCTTCAACAAAAACGTCTATCTGCTTACACATTTCCAGAACTATTTTTTTCCCTTCTTCTTCCTTTAAATTAACTGCAATACTTCTTTTGTTTCTATTCAGACCCAAAAACAATCTACTTTCTCCATCAAATGTAGATGGAAATTCTCTAATAATATCACCACTCAATGGTTCTAGCTTGATGACATCTGCTCCTGCGTCAGCAAGCAATAAGGTACAGTATGGACCGGCAACATAATGTGTAAGATCTAAAATTTTAATTCCATCTAAAGAACCCATGATTTCCTTTGTGAATTATTTTAGCTTATCATTTCTTTTTTTTTCATTAACTTCACATTACTTCTATTTGTGATAATCAAGAAACGTTCATTCGTTCCTTCAGCTACTTTTTCATACTCGTCAAAGATTTCTGCAGTAAAAAGACACCTCCTTCGATCTCTTTCAATTAATTTTGTCTTAACAGTTATCTTCATTCCTTTTGGAGTTCCAGACAAATGATTCAATGATACTTTTGTACCAACAGATGTCATCTTATCTGGCAAAAAAGGAATCAATGATTCAAACGCTGTTCTTTCCATAAACCTAACCAAATCTGGAGTCGAAACCACTTCAGTTTTGCTCCCCCTTAAATGAAAAGGAACGTGTTCCTCTTCAATCAAAACCGAATAAATACCCTCAAGTCCAATAGGAATCTCATCCAAGATCATATTTTCCTCAAATCAAACAGACAAAACAATTTTTCCAAAAACAGAACCAGTCATTAAAATCTCATGTGAACGTGGGGCATCTGCTAAATCTACTATCTCACCTACAACCGAACAAATCTTTTCATTTCTAAGCAAAACTTCTAATTGATCAGTCATACTTGAAAAAAAACAATCAGAATTAAAAAGACTCATTCCTCTAACATCAATATCTTTTGAATAGAAAGGAGGATACGTCACTGTGCCACTAGGATTTTTCCCGGTACCTGAACCTAACAAAACAATTGTCCCGAATTTTTTTACAGCCTGACAATCTAAATCAAAGTTTTCACTTGCAACCATCTCAATAATTGAATCTACCCCTCTTCCAGACGTCTCTTTCAAACATTCAGAAACCCAATCTTCCTCTTTATAATTAAATACTATATCCGCACCAAGATTTTTACAAAACTCAGCTTTTTCTTGAGAACTAACTGTTGAAATAACAGTTGCACCAGTCGCCTTTGCTATCTGTATAGCCATACTTCCAACCCCACCAGCACCCCCATGGATTAAAATCGTTTCTCCAGGTTTAATAGAAGCTTTGTAAACTAGTGCGTAATATGCTGTATATAAAACACATGGGAAGGAAGCTCCCTGAATAAAATCAAAATTGTCAGGTAAAATTGCTGAACGGTGAGCACTTAAGAGAGAAAGCTCTGCATAACTTCCACTCGTAGAAGAACCAAAAACTCTATCTCCTTCTTTAAAATTCTCCACACCTTCACCTACAGAAACAACCTCTCCGGCAGCATCAATCCCAGGGACCCACGGCAACTCCAAACCCTTAGAAAGGGGATGTGCTCCAGAACGAAAAGTTGTATCTACTGGATTAACACCTGCACCCCTTACTTTAACTAAAATTTCACCTTCGGAAGGAATAGGATCATCCATCTCTCCTAATTTCATAACATCTGGGTCGCCAAAAGAATTTACTTGAATAGCTTTCATTTTATCCCCCTCTGAAAAAAACCATTTTAATATGAAGATATTTCAAGAAATTTATACCTAGTTAACAATTGAATCAATCAAAGAATCAAAGAAGAAATTTTATGTCGTGTTTCAAACAGCAAGTCACAATTTAGGTACTTGACAAGAAAAGCGAGCGAAAGATAAGGTTCTTATATCCATGAAACTTTTATTTTTAATTGATTCGTAAAAAATTATCTTTGGAATTGCTTCGTTTTTATTTATTTTTTGCGATTCTAAATTTTTTGGTCTCGTTAGCTTTTTTAAATATAAGGAGAGTTTTCAATGCGCAAATTTTTTTCAGTTTTTGTTGCAATACTTGCAGTTGTAGCCTTTGGATTTGCTTCCGCTAATGCTGTTGAAAGATATAAGTTTGGAAGTGGTCCAGCTGGAGGTGGATGGAATCCTGCTATTGGTGCAGGCGTCCAACTACTAAATAAATCTTTATCCGGCAAGGGACTAAAGTACGCTCATGTTCCTTCTCAAGGTTCAGTAGCGAATATACGTCGTGTAGCAAAAGGAAGTTTCCATACGACTTGGGGTCATGTCGTACAGGTAGTTCAACAATGGAACGGAACCGGAAAATTTAAAAAAGACGGTGTTAGAAGAGATTTCAGAATTATTGCTAACGTTAGGGCACAATCACAGATTATTGCTGTTTTAGCAGATAGTCCAATTAAATCTTTCTCTGACATGGCAGGAAAAAGAGTAAATCTTCTATCTAGAGGCACAGGAAGTAACGTTAACTGTATGAATATGTTTAAAGGTGCAGGAATATTCAATAAAATAGAGAAACGTTTCTTAGGATTCCGCGACTCTGGAAGAGCACTTGGAGATCGTCAGATAGATGTTTATTGTTCTGCTGGTGCTCCTTTTACTATTCCGGCTCTTACACAGTTATCTGTAAGAAAACCTGTACGTTATGTGGGACTTAGTGAATCTGAGCAAAAAAAAGTTGTTAGTACATTCCCTTTCTATACACCTGTTACAATTCCACCTTTATCAGAAGTAAAGGGACAAACTTCCCACGCAAGATCTATTGCATATGATGTTTTCTGGGTTGCACATAAATCAATGTCTGACAAGGGTATTTATGAGATGTTAAAAGTTATTGCAGACCCAGGAAATCTAAAAAAACTTACGAAAGCTGCAAGATATTGGGCTAAGTTAAGTGGAAAATTTGACAACCTCAAAGTACATAAAGTTCACGTCCATCCAGCTGCAGCACGTTATTGGAGAAGCCGTGGAACCAATGTGCCGGGTAGCGTAGTAAAAGGTTACTAAAATTTAATTTCAATTATTGGGGGGGACAAAATTTGTTCCTCCCAATACATTCCAATTCTCTCGTTTTTTATAGAATTTTAGGATACTAGATGCTTAAGAAACTAATGCCTCTTCTTATAAAAATAGGAATAATCTCAGAAGAATTTATCGAACCTAGAAAAATTTTTGGAATTAGTTCAGTTTTAGTTTCAATCATTGCTGTTTCATTTTCTTATTTTTTCGTTCATGTAGCATTTTTTGGTCCTCCTATCACTGAAATTTTCAAGGGAACTTACATACTAGGAACGGCAGTCTTGAGTCTTCTTATATATAAAGGAAGACAAAAAACGATATATGAACGTTTTGTTTTTCTAGACGAACTCTTCGCAATTTTATCTATTACAACCATATGTGTTTTTGGAACAATTTGGATTTATTGGTTCTTTATATCACCTGTTGAGGCTTGGAATAAATTCTATGACCAAAAAGTTTTTTATATTGGAATCTTGGGATTCATTGTTGGAATAATTATTTATTGGAAAGAAGCAACTTCAAAAGTTACTGACCGTTTTACTACTTCTGACATAATTTACCTTCTAGGTGTAACTGGCGCAATGATTTGGTGGCGCTATAGCAACGAAACCTTACAAGAAGAAATGGGTGGAGATGTACCTACAATGCTTGTCATTTCTGCGTGGCTGGTAATTCCAGTTAGTATGGAAATTGCAAGAAGGGTCGTTGGACCAATAATTCCTTTCTTAGGTTTTTGTTTCCTTGTATACAGTTTCAGGCCAGTAGCCCATTCATTTCCAGGGCTCCTATGGCATGATGGAAATAATATCGACCGTATTTCTGAGTTCTTAATGCTTCAATCTGATGGTTTAACCGGACTCATTGCAGATGTTTTTGCTAACTATATGGTAATTTTTGTCGTTCTCGGTGCATTCTTAGAAAAAACTGGTCTAGGTGCACTCTTTATTGATACAACTTATCGTCTCACCGGTCAGAGAACTGGAGGACCAGGATTAACTGCAGTCGTTTCTAGTGGTCTTTTTGGAATGATATCAGGCAGTGGAGTTGCAAATGTTGTTACAACGGGAACATTTACCATTCCCCTTATGAAAAGAGTAGGATACAGATCTGAATTTGCTGGCGCTGTCGAAGCATCGGCATCGACTGGAGGTGCTTATATGCCCCCTATTATGGGTTCAGGTGCCTTTCTACTAGCACAATTTACAGAAATTAGCTATTTTGAAGTGATAAAATATGCAATTCTACCTGCTATTCTTTATTATCTTTCAGTTGGCTACATAGTTTATATTCGTGCTGTTAATCGAGGTCTAACTGGAGTTCCTGTTTCAGAATTACCTCTATGGAGTAAAATAATACCTAGACTGTATTTACTCATTCCTATTCCACTCATGGTTTATTATTTAGTTGCAGGAGATTCCGCTTTTCTAGCAGCTTTTAAAACAATTTGTGCTATCGTTTTACTGAAAACTACAGATTTACTTACAACAGTTCAAACTCCATATACACGAAAATTTTCAAAACCTATTCTAATTTTAACTATTGTTCTAGGCATTATCGTCTATTTCTTTGGTCTGAAAATCGGTGCACCTTTTTCTTGGTTTGCTGATACACAAAGAGGGCTAAACTTCGGAGATGCGATTTTTTGGACACTTGCCTTTTATACAATTCTAAAAATCTGTGAAATATTTTTTGCCTCTCTTTCAGTAGATAATTCCGTTCAGAATTCTATTTCGAATGAAGAATCTGAGATAGAGGTAAGCGGGTCTGATGCATTAAATTCTTTAAAAAATAGATCTATAGACTTAGTAAAATCTATCTGGATCTCCTTAGAATCCGGAGCAAAAAGTTCGGTAATCGTGGGTAGTATTGCCGGTGTGCTTAGCATACTTCTATCAACTGCCACACAAAGTGACTTGCCGGGTCGAGTATCCGATCTACTGATTCAGTTTAGTTTCGGTCTCTTACCAATGACTATTTTCTGGATAATCATAGCAGGCTACATTGTAGGAATGGGATTACCTATTGCTGCAAGTTATGTTGTTCTTGTAATCTTTGGTGTTTTATCACTAACAAATTTAGGAGTCCCAACACTAGCAGCTCATTTGATCTGCTACTGGGTTGCCGTTGTAAGCGCAGTAACTCCACCTGTTGCTTTAGCAGCATATGCTGCAAGTGCAATTGCCTCCTCTGATCCAATTAAGACTGGGTTCCAGGCGATGAAACTTTCTTCATGGATTTTTATCATGCCTTTCTTATTTGTCTATACACCTCTTCTTCTAACAGGAACCTACCTTGAAATTACTATTACTGTTATTGCCTGTTTACTAGGTATTGTTTCTTGGGCGAGTTTTATGGAAAATTTCTTGATAAAACAGACTAAATTTTTAGAATGGATACTACTATTCATAGCATCCGTTTTCCTGCTTCTCCCTATCGATAATCTTCTTACATGGATTTCTCCATTAGAAGGTCAATTCGATTGGATTTTTTATTTTATGGGGGCCATATTACTGGTTTCAGCATTTTTATTACAAACAAAAAGAAAGGAAGTATAACTTGGGTTCAATAGAGTCATTTCATCATGTACATTTAATAAGTTCTGACCCAGTTAAAACATCAAAATGGTATATGGACTTTTTGGATGCTGACCTAACTCATGAAGACAAAAAGCATGGAGCTATAAATATTAGATTACAAATAGGAAATTTAAATCTATTTATACGTGGATTACGAGAAAAGGAGGAACTCTCATCCAAACAAAACATATTACAAGAAGGTATTCATCATATCGGACTCATGGTTGATGACATAAAAGAAATGATGAAAAAGACAACAGAAAATGGGGCAACAGAAATAGAAGAAATTCATACCGGAGTTACAGGAAATTGGGTTTCATTTATTCGTACCCCTGAAGGAGTATTGATTGAGTTCCTCCAAAAAAAATGAAGAAGCAAATCCAAAAACAAACAAAAAACTATTCCCACCAAAATTAAATCGCGTTCAGCATATTGGAATAAAAGTTCACAATTTAGATTTGGCTGTCGAATTTTATAGAGACATTATGGGAATGAAAATATCTGACAAATATGAACCAGGAGATAACCCCCATAATCCTTGGGGAATTTGTTTCTTAAGAAGTGGAAATCTTCATCACGAGATATCACTTATCGGTTACGACAAAAAAGAGAATCTCAAACCAAATAGAATTGGAATAAGAGAGCCAGGAGTAGGATTACATCATATTGCTTTCGAGGTAGATTCTAAAGAAGAATTTGAATCTTGGATAAGTCATCTAAAAGAAAATAAAATTGAATTTACTGCTGGTCCATTAGTTCATAGTCCTACCCATCCCGAAGGAGACGGAACTTTAGGAGAAAATAGAGCACTATATTTTTATGATCCATCGGGAAATGGAATAGAAATTTTTTGTGATATGGCACGAATCAATGAAGAAGATAATTCTATAGAGGAAAAATGGTTCAGAGATCGTTTGCAAAAGGATGGATATTCAAGAAATTCCTGCAATCCATCTAGACCATGGATCCCTGGTCGATCTAGTATGGAAGGCGCTATCGAAAAATTTGGGAAAAAGTAATTTGTAATTGGACAGTTTAATTCTATATTTCTATTGAGAGGATAATTTGGATAATCAAAATTGGTATAATATTCAGGAATTTGCACCAAATACATTCCAATTTAATGAAGCTGAACTCTGGAACATGTTTCTATTAATTGGTGAAGAAAAAGCTGTTTCCATTGATGGGGGAATTGGAATTGGAAGTGTGAGAAAATTGTGTGAAAGTATCACATCACTCCCGATTGAACATATCTTGACTCATACTCACTGGGACCATTTAGGCTCAATACATGAATGGGAATCTATTGCAGTTCACGAAAATGGGAAAAACAACTTATCTAATGATTTTGCAGAAGGATGCAAAGACTTTATTTCGAATTGGAAAGGGAAAGAATTTCCAGAAAATTTTGTTTCAGAAAATTTCAAGTTGAAGCCAGGTGTATTTGGCGAACCTCTTTATGAGGGGCAAATAATTGATCTTGGCAATAGGAAATTACACATTTATGAAACACCCGGCCATTCACCAGATAGTATTTCTATCTATGATGAAAAAGAAGGTGTGTTAATAACTGGAGATTTAGTAAAACCACATATGCCGCTTTTTATTCAAGTACCAACTGCGGTTTTATCAGATTACGGCCCCTCACTTAGAAGGCTTGAATCCATTTCAAAAGAAAAGAATGTACAATGGATTTGCTCTGGACATTCGGAACCGTTCAAAGATTTAAGTATAATTTCCGAAATGGCTGATTTTGTTGAAAAAATAGAAAAGGGAAATATCGAGCCTCCTAAAAAAATTGAAGCTGGAAAATGGGGATTTATAGATGAATATCGCGCAGAAAGATTCCAGGTTTGGATTAATGATAATGCACGAAGATAATGAGAAGGACTAAAATGACTAATGAAGATGTAATTTGGAAACCCAATGAAGATTTCTTGCAAAATAGCAATATTGCCCTACTAATGAAAAAATTAGGATTTACAGACTATAGAGAATTTCTTGATTGGTCGGTAAAAGATATACGAGTCTTCTGGGAAGTTATCTTGGAAGATATGAACTTTCAATGGCACAAAAAATATCATACGCTCCTAGATCTCAACAATGGCTTTCCTTGGGCAAAATGGTTTGTAGGTGGAGTAACAAATATCACTACAAATTGTTTAGATAGACATGTTTTGAGCGAACGTAAAGATCAAGTTGCATTAATATGGGAAAGTGATGAAGGGAATCAAATTTCTTTCACATATAACCAGCTTTCTAAAAAAGTAAATAAACTATCTAATGCAATGAGAAATGCTGGGCTAAAAAGTGGTGATGTCGCTGGGGTTTTCCTTCCTTTATTACCAGAAGCAGTAATAACTATGTATGCATGTTTCAAAAATGGCATCGCAGTACTTCCTATTTTTTCAGGATTTGGGCCCGAAGGACTTGCTGAAAGACTTATTCATTCGAAAGCTAAAATTTTATTCACATCAAATGGTGCAGTTAGAAGAGGAAAGGTCATTCCACTAAAAAACACAGTGGATATAGCTTTACAACAAGAGACCTTTATAGAAAAAGTTATACTTGTAGAAAGAGCAGATTTAGAGGTCTCCATTAATAAAGGAAGAGATATTACATGGAATGAATTTATATCATCAGAATCTGATATTGCAGAAACCGAGAATTTACCTGCCGATAGTATTTCAATGATCATGTACACCTCAGGGACTACGGGAAAACCAAAAGGTACGGTTTATTCGCATGCCGGTTTAATGAGTGGACCTGGACGGGAGTTGAAATACTGCTTCGACATGAGAGACAACGACATTATGTTCTGGGTTACAGATTTTGGTTGGGTTATGGCGCCTTATGAACTTGTTGGCTCGCATTTCAACGGGCATACATGTTTTCTTTACGAAAGCGTGCCAAATCATCCAGAACCTGACAGACTTTGGAAAATGATTTCAGATTCAAAGATAACCCATCTTGGCCTATCTCCTACAGCAGTTAGAGTTTTAATAGGTGAAGGTGACCATTGGGTAGAAAAACATGACCTATCTACCTTAAGGGTTCTTGGTTCTACTGGTGAACCCTGGGATATAGAATCTTATCTTTGGTATTTCAATAAAGTGGGGGCAAAGAAATGTCCAGTAATGAATATTTCTGGAGGAACGGAAATTGGAGCATGTATTTTGCAACCACTCCCAGTGATGGAATTAACCCCGTGTACACTCGGTGCTCCTGCAATGGGAACGGACGCAGATGTTTTTGACGATCAAGGCAATCCCGTTCGTAACGAAGTCGGACATCTGGTACTAAAACAACCCATTCCTTCCCTAACAATGGGATTTCTAAATGATTCAGATAGATACCTAGAAACTTATTTCTCTCGCTGGGAAAATATTTGGTATCATGGGGACTGGGCTAAAGTAGACGAAGAGGGATTCTGGTATCTGTTCGGTCGTTCGGACGATACTATAAAGGTTTCTGGAAAAAGAGTAGGTCCAAATGAAATTGAATCAGAACTTCAGAAACATCCTGGAGTTTTAGAAACGGCAGTAATTGGAACTCCTCATCCTGTAAAAGGAGAAGCAATCACCTGTTTCATAGTTCTTGCTAACAATTACAAAGCAACCGATGATTTAAGAGAAGAACTAAAAGATCAAGCAGTAAAATACTTGGGTAAAAGTTTAAGACCAGATGAAATTAAATTTGTAGAATTTCTTCCTAAAACAAGGTCAGCAAAAATTGTAAGGGGAGCTATCAAAAAGATTTATCTTGGTGAAGACATTCAACACATGGATTTAAGTTCTCTAGAAGATCCTTCACATCTTAATGCTATTAAAAACGCAAAATAAGAAAATGCCTAAAAAAAATAAAGAAATAATTTGGAAGCCAAACGAGGATTTCTTAAATAACAGTAATATCGCACTTTTAATGAAAAAAAATAACCTTTCAAATCATTCAGATTTAATAGAATGGTCACAGAAAGACCCTACCATCTTTTCCAAAGCCATTTTGGAAGATATGGAAATCCAGTGGTATGAAGAATTTGAAGAAGTTCTAGACTTAAGTAATGGGTTTCCATGGGCAAAATGGTTTGTGGGTGGAAAAATCAATATTGTTTATAATTGTATCGACAAACATCTCACACAAGAAAAGAAGAACAATCATGCTCTAATTTGGGAAGGGGATGATGGAACTAAAAGAACGTTTACTTATGAACAATTGTCTTTTGAAGTGTCTAAACTAGCAAATGCAATGAAGGAATTTGATCTTGAAATTGGAGATACTGTCGGTATTTTTATGCCTATGATTCCAGAAACTATTTTTGCAATGTTTGCTTGTTTTAAGATAGGTGTTATTGCAGTACCAATTTTCTCCGGATTTGGCTATGAAGCAGTTGCAGAGCGTCTTACTCATGCAAAAGTAAAACTTGTCTTCACTTCAAATTTCGGACTTCGAAGAGGAAAAGAAATTGCTATAAAAGCACTCTTAGACAAAGCCCTCAAAATAAACAATTCCGTGAAAAAAGTAGTTGTTTTTGAAAGAACTAAGTCATCCTATCCAATTTCAAAAAATAGAGATGTAAAATGGCATGAATTTACTTTGAACAAATCTTCAGAATCTGAAACTATACCATTAGACTCTGAAGCAATTTCAATGATTATTTACACCTCAGGAACCACTGGTAAACCTAAGGGCACAATTCATACACATGCCGGTTGTCTAACTACTATCACAAAAGAAGTTAAATATTGCATGGACCTTAGAGATAACGACATTCTTTTCTGGCTCACTGATATCGGGTGGATGATGGGACCATGGGAAATGATTGGAACACAAGTCCTTGGGAAAACATATTTAATATATGAAGGCACTCCAAATTGGCCAAATCCAGACAGACTTTGGCAACTTATCTCTGAACATAAAATAACTCATCTTGGAATCTCCCCTACAGCAATCCGACTACTTATAAATAGTGGAGAAAAATGGACAAAAAAACACGATCTTTCTAGTTTGCGAGTACTTGCATCTACTGGTGAACCTTGGGACCCCGAATCATATATGTGGTATTTCGAAAAAATAGGAAATAAACGTTGTCCAATTATGAATATTTCTGGAGGAACAGAAATTTGTGGTTGTCTTCTGCAGCCATATCCAATTATGGAATTATCTAAGTGCTCACTTGGAGGACCTGCTTTAGGTGTTCATACCAACGTATACAACGAAGATGGAAAACCTGTACGTGGTGAAATAGGTCACTTAGTATGTACAAAGCCTATGCCATCAATGACAAAAAGTTTTCTTTTGGATGATGAAAGATATTTAGAAACCTATTTTTCACGTTTCCCCAATACCTGGTATCACGGTGACTGGGCGATGGTGGATGAATTCGACCAATGGTTTCTCTTTGGCAGGTCAGACGACACAATTAATGTTGCTGGGAAAAGAGTAGGCCCTGCGGAAGTAGAATCTGAACTCATTCGACATCCTTCCGTTATTGAGGCTGCAGTTATAGGAACTCCTCATCCCATTAAAGGGGAAGGATTAACTTGTTTTGTAGTTATTAAAAAAGAATATGAAATGAACGACCATCTTAGGGAAGAATTGAAGGATGAAACTACAAAATATTTAGGAAAAAGTCTTCGTCCTGAAACAATTAAATTTGTAGAAGGATTGCCCAAAACACGTTCATCAAAAATAGTACGTGGTGCAATAAAAAAAATATATTTAGGAACTAATATGAATGAAATCGATACTTCTTCCATAGAGGATTCTTCACTTTTAGAAGCAATCTCAAGAGCAAAATAATCTTTTAAGACGAGACCTCGTAAAAATCCTTCACAAACTGGACAACGGCCATACTCTCACGCACCGGAACCTTAGTTTCTTTAGAACAAAGTATCGATTCGACAAAATCTGAATGATTTCTATACATAGAAAAAAGTTTAGAGGGAATCTCTTTTGGAATTTCCAAATCATTTTTGAATTCGGGCTGTTTGATCCCATCTTTATGAGACCAATCAACTATTCCCTTTCCTTCAACAATAGTACAACTTCCAAGAGTCCCATATAGAGATAATTGTTCCGGTGAATTTGGATACGTGACTGTAGAAGCAGTCATGACCCCCAAAGTTCCGTTAACGAGTTCAACAATGCCGACTGCCAGATCTTCTTCCCTATAATCAGGACGAACAGTCTTAGTAAAACCTGAAATTTTCTTATATGGACCGAGCATCCAAAGAAGCAAGTCCAGATAATGGATACCTTGATTCATCAACACACCGCCACCTGACTCATGACCAGATGAACGCCAAGGTGCTTCTTCAAAATAATGATCATCTCTATGATAATTTATTGAGACTTCAAATAAAAAAATCTCTCCGAGTAAATTTTGTTCTAAAGCAAGTTTAAGAGATTGCACATCTGGATGAAAACGTTTTTGTGACACTACAGACAAATTTAATTCTTTATCTTCGAAGAACTGAATCAAAGATTTGCAAGATTCTATCTCTGTTGCAAGAGGTTTTTCAATAAGAACATGTTTCTCTAACTTACCTGCATTCATTGCCTGTTCGGCATGCAGATAGGAAGGAGAGGCGATTAAAACTGCATCGACATCCTCCCTATTAATCGCGTCTTCAATTTCTGATGAATATTGGCATTTATATTTTTCGGAGAAATTTTTGCCGCGAGACTCATCAAGATCATACGCAGAAATTATTCTTGCATTTGTAATAGATGATAAAACCTGTGCATGTCTATCTCCCATAAGACCACAGCCTATCAAAGCAAAACCTACAGAAAGTTTTTCTTCCAAATCAACCTCTTTTAAAATAAAAAATCACGATGACATTTTTTTTTCTTTTGCAATAAGCATCAAATTTCTAGTATATGGAACAAAGTTAGGTAAATAGGCAAGCACACCTATAATACTACCTCTTTGAAAAAAATAGATAAGTAAAATTATAGATCCACCTAAGCTAAGATACCAAAATATTTCTGGAACGATACTTCTCCCTGCTCGCTCACTTTGTATCCACTGCACGAGAAATCTAGAACCAAAACAAGCATTCCCAACCAACCCAAAAAGTTCCCAAGGTCCTAAATCAAACCCCCAAACTTGCATTATGTTCTCCTTATTGAGACCAATAAATTTTATCTATTTTTTAAAGGGCGAAACAAATCTTTTCTTGTACCAATAAATCGCAAGAGTATCTACAAAACCTACAAAAATTCTATTTCCCATTCCATATTTTGACACTCCAGACTTTCTAGGGCGATCTTTTATAAGGACTTGATTAACTTTGATACCATGGAATTGGAGTATTGTTGGAAGAAATCTATGCATTCCCCTAAAGGGAACTAGATCAACTAGAACTTCTTTTCTAAAAACTCTATAAGTACACCCAGCGTCTTTGATACCATCTCTTAAAATCGTATTTCTAAAAATATTTGCGATTTTCGTTGATATTTTTTTACTTAGAGAATCTGCTCTGCTAGGGCGAATTCCGCATACGGCACCATAACCTTCAAGAGAATCTATTAAATAAGGCAGATCTGCAGGATCATTCTGCAGATCTGCGTCCATTGTAACAACAATTGCTCCTCTAGATGACCTGAATCCTGTTAATTGAGCTGCACTCTCTCCCTGATTAACCAAATGAGAAAGGAGAACAACTTCATTCCTATCTATATTTCGAATCTTCTGGGCAGTAGCATCTGAACTACAATCATCAACAAAAATCACTTCCCAAGTCGTATCTAAACTCTCAAGTACAGGATATAGTTCATCCCAGAGAGAAGAAATATTATCCTCTTCATTAAAACATGGGATTATGACACTTATACCTAGATTACTATCCATAAATAGATTCACAATCTTTAAAATTAAAGAAAGACAAATCCTTCTTTACAATTTTTTCATTAAAGTAAAAAGTCACTTGTGAACGTTTCCTATGACGATCATAAGATTTCCATTCTTCAAAATAACCACAAAAAATAATAAAAAAGCAAGACAAAACAACAAAGGAAAAATATATTGATAATTGGATTTTTTCTAGCAAGAATAATCTAATAGAAAACAGATAGATACAAACAGAGAAAATTATTATAAGAAGTGGAACAAATTTATATTCTAAATAAGAAATAATAAAAAAAGCAGCTCCTGAAACCATAATAAAAAGAACCAGCATGTAAGACACTGTAGACCAATAAAAGAATCTTTTCATTTGATTTTGACTAGATTCAGTCTGATCAAGAATTACTCTTCCAACCATTAAAGATAAAAGTGGTAAAATAGGCAAAATATAGTGTGGCTGTTTTGCCGGAATAAAAGCAAAGCAAAGAAAGACAATTAAAAATGGGAAAACTACGTAAGTCCATTCATCAGAAAATAACATTTTTCTTTTTTTCCAAAAAAAGAAAAATGTTATAGGAATAAAAACAGAAAATGGAAGGAATAGATCCCATATTCGGAAAAAATAATAATAAAAAGGTTTGAAATGTTGTGCAGTTTCTCCAACAATTTTCAAATCGAATGGTTGTCCCCCTTCTAAGAGGAACCAATACATTGCTTCATCTGGGTTCCAAAGATAAAGCAACCAGTACCAACTTACGGAAACTAAAAGAGTGATTAATGACATAAATATAATATCAAAAGAAAAAATCCTGCGTAATCTTTTCTTAACCGCAAGAATTAGTAAAATTGGCAATACAACAACAAGAAAAATAACGTGGGCCTTCGCAAGAAATGCAATGGAAAACATAAAGAAAAATGAAACAAACAAAAAGATATTATATCTTTTGATTATCTTTTGAAAAATATATAAACAGGCGAAACAGGATGCCGAGAAAATCATATCCGGTGCTCCTCTTCGAGCAAGGACAACAAATAAATAAGCAGAAAAAGTTATAAAAACGGAGAGAATCCCTAGATGGTCCCCACCTAACTCTTTTCCCCAAAGGAAAACAATAAAAAGCATAAGAAAAGCGGCTATCAAAGAAGGTATTCTAATTGAGTACCAACTAACGCTTCCAAAAAAATAAGAAATATATGAAGCAGTCCAATGATAAAAAGGTGGTTTTGTAATATAGGGCTTTCCATCTATCTTAGGTACTAAGAGATCGTTAGTTTCAACCATCCCTTTCACAATTTTAATACTTCGTATCTCAACTGGCAACTTTGCAAGACCACCACCTATATTGAGAGAGATTAAAAAGAAGGGAACAAAAAGAATCCACAATTTAAATTGAGAAAAGAAATTTAAGATAAAAGATAAAAATGATTTTTCGGAAATCATAACTTACGAACTTATGTCCATATAAGAAAATTCATTAACTTTCTCCAACACATAATCTACTTTACTCTCTTCCATATAAGGATAGATTGGCAAAGATAAGACATCGTCTCCATAGTTTTCAGCAACAGGAAATGAACCTTTTGGATAAGACAAAAATTCATACGCGGGATGAAGATGTACTGGAATGGGATAATGTAATCCCGTGCCAATTCCGGCATCATTTAGGAATTTTGACATTGAATCTCTTTTAGAGGTCCTTATAACAAATAGATGCCAAGCTGGAGTTGAACCTGATGTAAAACTTGGAAGAATCAGTCCGGGAGTATTTTTTAAACCTTCTAAGTATTTCTTTGCGACAGAATTTCTCATTTCATTCCACAATTTCAATAGAGGAAGTTTTGTCTTTAAAACCGCAGCTTGAATTGAGTCTATTCTATCATTTAACCCTACAGTACTGTGAACATATTTCTCTGTTCTTCCGTGATTTGCATATGCTCTTATTTTTTCAGATAAATCTTGATCGTCTGTTGTAATCGCGCCGCTATCTCCAAATCCTCCTAAACACTTCGAAGGGAAAAAAGAATAACAAGAAATTAAGCCGAAAGTACCTACTCTTTGTCCATCAATAAAAGCTCCTTGCGCCTGAGCCACATCTTCAATAAGCGTTAGTCCTTTTTCTATACAAATTTCATGTAATTCTTTGATAGGTGCAGGAATACCATAAAGATGAACAGGAAGTATGACTTTTGTATTTGAATTGATAGAATTTTTAACTGACTCAAGTGAAATCTGTGCAGTATCAATATCTACATCACAAAGAACCGGTTTAAGTCCTGCCTGGACAATTGCCTCAACTGTAGGCACAGCAGTCAAAGTAGTCGTTATCACTTCTGACTCTTCAGGTAAATCGAGAGACTTCAACGCAAGGATAAGTGCGGAAGTCCCGCTTTTCAAACCTACTGCGCAATCTCTATTTTCTAAATCGGCTAATAAATTCTCAAATTCTTTCACCGCAGTCCCACCAATAAAACTCGTTTTAGAGATAATATTCATCAGTTCGGTATCTATTTCATCTTTAAGGTTTAGATACTGGGGAAGTAAATCGACAAATGGGACTTTCATGAAACTATTCTTCCTCTCCACTTGAATAAAAGATATTTAATAATCTGACTTAAAATTTTTTAAAAATCTACAATCATACGAATAATCTAATTGTATAAAAATACAAATTCAAGGCGAATTAAAATCTAAAAGAAGTTTCTTTAGAATTTTTGATTCTAAAAAATATTAGCATGAAACCTAGCTATATTTAATCGAAAAACGATAAAATACAGTTTCACTATTCTCAATCATAATCTCCAGGTGGAACTTTGGAAATAAATTCAGAAATTATTATCATATTCGTGATCTGCTCGTTTTTTATAGGATTTTTTAAAAGTACATTTACTACTGGAATAGGATTAGTTCTCTTTCCAGTACTTGCACTTTTTTGGCCCACTAAACTAATCCTTGGAATAATTGCTGTTTTAATGTGGCTGACAGACTATTCAGCAGGTTCTCTTTTTTGGAAAAAATGGGAAAGTTCACTTATTAAAATCGTAGTTCCCGGATTTTATATAGGAATCTTTATAGGGACATTTTTACTGATTCAACTATCAGATTTTTGGCTTAGGAAATTTCTAGGGATTGCCTGTATTATTTTTTCTTTTTTCCAAATCTGGAATGAAAAACAAAACAAATCATCGGAATCGAATGTAAGCAACTCAAAACTTAGTAGTTCTACTTCTGGAGTAATTTTGGGTATTATTGGTGGAATTACAAGTGCCATGTTCCACGCTGGTGGTTTAATCCTTAGTCTATTTTATCTAAATAGAGGTCTAAAGAAAATCCCTCTTGTTGCAACAATCATTTTCACATGGTTTTGGGTAAATCCTTTTAAAGTTATGAATTTTTGGTATCATGATTTAGTGAATAAGGAAATGATCTTTATTGCTATCTTGATGTTTCCAGTAAGTTTCTTAGGAAGTTGGATAGGGAGAAAACTTCTTTATCTTGTCCCCCAAAACGTTTTTAATTTTGGTCTCCTTTTTTTAGCTTTGCTCACTGCTTCGAAGCTTATAATAGAATAATATTTCAGGAGTCATAAGTGTCATTTTCTATAGATAATAAATTTCCAACAAGGATAATAGACTCAGATGTTCATCATGTTCCTCCTTCAACAGAGTCTCTTTTCCCATATCTAGCAAAACACTGGATAAATTATATCAACGAAACTGGATATAAATCGCTACCGCAAGTCTCTTATCCTAAAACCGGACACGGAGGTGTAAGACAGGATTCTTTCCCACAAAATGGAGGGCCTCCTGGTTCTGATTTGTCATTTTTTCAAAAACAAGTTTTAGATGAATATAACATTAGTTATGCGATCCTAAATGGAACTTATTACAATGTTTCATTCTTAGGAATCCCTGAATTTGGGGCCTCTTTAGCATCTGCTCATAATAATTGGACAATTGAAAATTGGTTGCAAAAAGATTCCCGTCTTTTAGGATCGATTACTGTCTCTCTAAGTGACCCTAATCATGCAGTGGAAGAAATTAAAAGAGTCGGTCAAAGAAAGGACATGGTACAAGTCCTTTTCCCGGCTGGATCTCACTCTCCATATGGACAGAGAAAATTTCACAAAATTTATGAAATCGCAGAAGATTTAGAACTTCCTATTGCCATTCACTTTGGAGGCACAGGAGTCGGAACGGCTCCACCACCAACTGCTGTAGGTTGGCCTACGTATTATATTGAATGGCATACATCTATGACTCAGGCTTTTATGACTCATGCAACAAGTTTTATTTGTGAAGGTGTATTTGAAACTTTTCCAAAATTAAAAATTATCCTGATAGAAGGTGGCGTTGCTTGGATTCCTGGTTTGCTTTGGAGATTAGACAAAAATTTTCTAGGGCTCCGACATGAAGTCCCATGGGTAAAACGGTTACCTAGTGAGTATTTCTTTGATCACTTCAAAATAACTACACAACCTATGGAAGAACCAGAATCAACACAAGATCTCTTAGAAATGTTTAGAATGGTAAAAGCTGAGAAAACATTATTTTTTGCCACTGATTATCCCCACTGGGATTTTGATTCCCCTACACATGCCTTACCCAATACTCTAGACGAACAAACCAGAGAAAGAATAATGTTCAAGAATGCAAAAGAGACATATAATTTACATTAAACACTCAAGTACTTTCCTTGTTTACTAGATAGATACCAAGCGCAATAAGGAAAGAACCTGTTATCATAAAAAATGTTAATGGTTCTGAAAGAATAAGTGCCCCAAGAAAAACACCAAACAAAGGACATAGGAACATAAAAGCACTCACTCTTTTAGCAGGGAATTCTTTGATTAACCAAATCCATAAAATTATAGTTAATCCAGTACCAACAATTCCATTAAAACCAACCCCAGTAATCACATTTAAATCGACTGTGTCGGGAAGAGATTCATTAAAAATAAAGGCTAATAAAACGAATGGAATGACCGCAAAAAGCTGTGTCCATGCCGTAATTCTATACGCGTCTACCCCTACAAGATTCATTTTGAGATATAAAGATTGATATGCCCATACCAAAGCAGCAAGAATTACAAGAACATCTCCAAACCAAGTACTACCGCCTTTCGAAGAGAGATTGTCACCAAACAAAAAAACCATCCCTGCAAATGCAGAAACAAAACCTATTACCGCTTTCAAACCAACTTTCTCTTCTTTCGCAATCAATGTAGCTAGTGCCACATACAAAAGTGGTTGAACATATAAAAATAATGAGGCTCGTCCCGCCGTACTATATACCAAGCCATTATAATACAAGAGAAAAACAAGATTATGGAGAAAAATATTCACCCAAAAACTCGGTTTACTGCCTTTCCCCGTTATCTTTGGCGGACTGAATTTAGACTGCATTATAAAAATTAGGATAAAAACTGTTATTGCTGAAACAAGACTTCTCATCCAAAGAAAGGAAAATGGCTCTAAAGAACGTAATCCAATTTTTGCAGTTGAAAAACTAAGGCCCCACAAAAAAGTCACAGAAATAACTAAAATCCAAAAACGCAAGTAAATTCCCATCCAATTAAAAAACAAATATATTTCTATTTATGCAGATAACATTAGAATTAATGATAAATCAAACGAAGAAAGAGAACTTTGTAAAACCACAAGGCTATCAAGTATTTCTACGATTTGATAATATCTCTTACAAAGGAGATTGATGATGGCTAGGATAACTTTCAAACCTAAAAGAAAACTAATAAAGAATAAAAAAACGGCAAGTACAAGTTCAAACCAAAATATATCTGCAAAAGAAATTGCAGAGAAACTTAAAAGATATTCAGTTGTAAGTAAAAATGCTCCTGAATATAGAATTAAATCTCTAGAACTACATGGGTGGATTTGTGCGAAATGTGGAAGGGAGTTTAACGAAACGAACTTACACGAACTTACTGTTCATCACAAAGACAGTAATCATAAAAATAATCCTTCAGATGGAAGTAATTGGGAAAACCTATGTATACACTGTCATGAAGATGAACATTCTAGAGATATTTTAAGCGACCATATCACGAAATAAGAAAGCTATTTTATGATTTTCAAAGTATCCCCTGGAAATGCTAATGGCTCTACTAATATTCCAGCTTCGAAATCCCATTCTATAAGAGCAATTGCTTTCGCCTCATTATCCGAAGGCGAAAGTATAATTTCCAATTTACTAGACTCTAATGACAGTAATTCTGCCTTGAAAGTGTACCAATCATTCGGAGCTAAAATTTCTAAAGATAAAGAAAACATAAAAATACAAGGTTTCAACGGAAAGCCAAAAGTTCCAAATAGTCTTATAAATGTCGGGAACTCTGGGACTACATGTAGAATAGCTTTGGGAACTGCAGCTTTACTTGATAATCAATATGCAGATTTTGATGGAGATTCACAAACAAGGAATCGACCAATGGGACCACTCTTGTACGCACTAAAAAATTTAGGGGCAAATATCAAAAATGAAACCCAAAGCGGGAATCTACCCATAAGTATCGGAGGTCCTTGGACTGGGGGTTCAACAAAAGTTGATGGAATTACGAGTCAATTCACAACTAGTCTTCTAATTAATGCTCCTTTTGGATTGGATAATACTTATATTGAACCATTTAATCTGAATGAAAAACCATATGTTGAGATGACTTTATGGTGGTTAGATAAATTAGGATTAAATTTTTCTCATGACAATTTAGACAAATTTAAAATCCCTGGGGGACAAACTCTAAAAAGTTTTGAAATTAGTGTACCAGCAGATTTCAGTTCTGCAGCCTTTTTGGCCGCTGCTGGAGCATTACCAGGTGGAAATGTCAGACTTAGTGGTTTAGACTTTACTGATCCTCAAGGAGATAAAAATTTCTTCGAAATATTAGATTCGATGGGAGCAAAGATAATGAATCATGATGATGGTTCTATTCAAGTAACAGGAAATAAACTTTTGGGTGGGGAATTTGACCTAAATGATACCCCCGATCTTCTTCCAATACTCTCAATTTTAGGAGCCTTCGCAGAGGGAGAAACAAGAATAGTTAATGTGCCTCAGGCAAGAATAAAAGAAACAGATAGAATCTCCTCTATGAGGACTGTAATAGAAGACTTAGGCGGAAGAGCAAAAGAAAGTGAAGACGGTCTCACTATTTACGGCGAGGGACTTTCAGGAGGAAAAACCACAGGATTTAGTGATCATAGAATAGTTATGTCTTGTGCAATAGCAGGTATAGCTTCCAAAAATCCTGTAGAAGTCGATACTGCAGAAGCAGTCTCAATTACTTTTCCAAACTTTACTGACAAAATGCAAGATATAAACGTTTCTATTCAAACTCAAAACAAGTGGGATTAATTTAAAAAATGCCTATTTACGAGTATAAATGCAAAAATTGCGATTTCATTTCAGGCCATCTGATTTTAAAACCTTCTGACAGAAAGAAGATTCTTTGCAGGAATTGTAATGGGAGTAAATTACGTAAAATAGTCTCTAGATTTGCGACCCACAAAACTGAATCTCAACGAGTGGCTGAATTTGATCCTACTAAAAAAACTGACGACTCTTTCTATAAAGATGATCGAAATATAGGTCTTTGGGCACAAAAAAGAATGCAGCAATTAGGAATGGATACAGGTGATTCTTTTAAAGAAACTTTAGAGAAAGGACGTTCGAAAAAAATATTAGATAACTTGTAAAAGTTTATTGCATTCGCAAAATTTTCAGAATCCAAATGAAGAAAACAAATCATAAATATGACTTTTTATTTTCTTTAAAAATGGAAAAAACATCGTATTACTTTTTACCATAAATTTAAAATCTAACGTATTACTATTTGATAAAAATGGGAAAATTAGGAAGAAAAAAATATATCCTTTCACAGTACATACGATTCCTCCTAAAAATCGACTAAAACATCCCTTAATTTTCAAATTGATGAATTTGAAAATCGCAAATAAAATTAAGGATTGTAAGAACCAAAGAAAAATAAAAAGTGTCCATCCTAAGGCAGTTGTTCCAAAACCATAAGTTCTAAATAATGAGTTTAGTGAAGGAAAATAAACTTGCGTAGAAGTTCCTAAATAGAAAGCTAGAATCATTATACCTAATGAAAGCAACTCCTTTATTGTACCCTTTAGGGAACCCCTTAAAAAAAGAAGGAAAATAACGACAACAAACAATAAATCTAAAAAGGGAAAAGATTGCATATTTCTCCTACCTCGAAAATTGATTTCATAAGTTCTGGAGCCACATTATTAATGCATCCTCTTTTTTTCCATTATCAACATAATAATCTTTTCGCATTGCTATAACTGAAAACCCAAATTTCTCATAAAGTCCAATTGCGGGTTTATTTCCTATTCGAACCTCCAGAGTTGCTCTCTGAGCACCAATTTGATTAGCCTCTTCTAATATTTTTTCCAGAAAAAAACTCCCCAAACCATTCCTTTGAAATTTTTGTGAAATCGCAAAGTTTAAAATATAGCACTCATCTACAATCATTTGCCAAAAAGAATAGCCATGAATTATAGAACTCTTATCTCCACCATCAATAACGGTAGAATGATGTACTTCACTTTCTAAACCAAAATAAAACAAATCAGCAAGAATTTTTTCTGACCATGGAAATGGATACACTTCTCGTTCAATATTTAGAACACTCGCAATATCTCTTTGTTTCATATCTCTTACTATCAGATCAGAAATATCATAGTTTTTTTGATTAAAATTCAATGTTTTACCTCGAAAAAGTAATACATTTAACGCCAAAAGATTATCTTGCAAACATCGACTTACGATTACAATAATATTAATATGAGTTAAAATCAGTAATAATTATTTAGACATCTAATGTATCAAATCATGAACTTAACGTAGGAGATACTAATAATGAGTGCAAAAATTACTTTTCTTGGACAGTCTACATTTTTAGGAGAGAGTGACAAAGGGAAAAAGTTTTATATTGACCCTTGGCTTGCAGGTAATCCGAGGTGTCCTGAAGAATATAAAACACCAGAAAATGTTGATTTCATAGTGCTGACTCATGGTCATGCTGATCATGTTTCAGATGTAGTCAATGTTTTCAATACAAGTAATTGTAATGTTGCTGGACCTTATGAACTAGTAAATTTACTGTCCGATGAAGGAAATTTTGGAGATAAAGCAGTTCCAATGGGAAAAGGAGGAAGCATTGATTTAGATGGTTTGGAAGTGACACTCACTCACGCTATGCACAGTTCCAGTTACAATGGGCAATATTCTGGAGAACCTTGCGGAATAATTTTGAAATTTGAAAACGGAAAAACCCTTTACCATGCTGGAGATACAAATGTTTTTGGAGATATGAATATAATTTCTGAACTCTATTCTCCGGATATTTGCCTACTCCCTATCGGCAGTAGATTTACAATGGACGGAAAAGAAGCAGCACTTGCAACGGAACTTCTTTGTGCAAAAAAAGTAGTTCCAATACATTTTGGAACCTTTCCTTTGCTTACAGGAACAGCCGAACATTACGAAGAAGAAGTCAGGAAAAGAGGGTTATCTACAGAAATAAACGTTTTAGAACCAGGAGAATCAATAGAAATTTAAAACCTATCTAAAAAATTAGATTTTGACCAATTCTGTTTCGAAACGGTATTCCTGAATTTCTCCACTGGACTTCCTTCGCTCGAAACAAGTTTTTGCATTATTTTTTTACTATTTTCAACTGCTGGTTGGTCAAAAGGATTGACTCCTCGAAGAATTCCACTATAGACAACTGTCCATTGCCAAAGAGAAATCATACTTGTCACATCAGAACAAGAAAGATTTTCTAACGACAAAATCATATGAGGACATTCAAACCTTTCTGTTTCGGCAAGCAAAACACTGTGTTCAAGATCGATAAAATCATTGCAACTAAATCTATCAGACAAAGAAATATTATTGTTAGAGTTCTCTAAACGAATACTTAAACCCAACATATTTTTTCTGCCATCAAAAAAACGTTGATTAGTATGATGATGACTCTCTGGAGCATCAGAATATATCACAGTTTGCCCCATCCCTTTTTTACAATAACTTTCATGGACTAATTGAATTATGAGTTCTCCTAAACCACGAAAACACTTGCCATATCCGAAAATAAAAAGTTCAGTAAATCCTAAAATTTCAAAAATGTATAGTCTTAAGGAAAGAGCTTTGGCAAGATTTAAATCTAATATTACATCTGGCAAAAATTGTTTATGAGCATCCTCGAATGATTTATCCAATTCAACTATTTCATCAATTTGATCTAAAATAAGAGCAATTGGCAAAAGAGAATTATTCTGTCCAGCCGAGAAACGACCTCCAACTTGATCTGCATGTGGAAGAACCGAGAGAGAATTTCTATTTGCAAAATCTGACAAACTACTATCTGTGCTATCAGTTACAACTAAAAATTGATATCCTTTCTCAAATAAGACTTCGGATGCTTTTACCACATTAATAGTGTCACCTGATTTACTAATTGGTATAATCAAAGTATTTGAAGGAGAAAAACCAGCACTTTCTGATATCAAATCACCAAATACACCGTTTCCTTCAAGAGAATCAATAAAAAATAATCTTTTAGATGAAATATTTCTGAAAAGAGCATCATAAAAGGCAATCGTATTACGTATTGAACCTCCATTACCAATAACTACTATATTCTTTTTATTCGTATAAAATGGCAAAAAGTCAGAAATTTTTTGGATATCTGGTCTAACTACTGAAAAATGTGGTTCAGGAATCCCGTTGTTATAGAACGAAATTGCATCTCTACATTTCAATGAGTCTTGAAGAATTGCTTTCGCTTCATTAATTGCGTTTTTTTGCAAAGGCGATGCAGATTTTAGAATCTTATCGTATATTTTCTCTGAACCTGCATAAAAAATTACACTCATATCAAGACCTATAGAAGTAGAGAAAAAAATAATTGCCAAAAAAAGTTAATTGTGAACTCTAACATAAAATAAAACTCTTGACCGAAATAGATAATTATAATTTAATACTTTTCAATGTTTCCCTGAAAGAGGGCCCGACAAGGCCCTCTTTCCTAATTAACTATAATTCGCCATAGAGAATATTTGAGAAATAGGTTAGATTCTCTTTCTTTTTTTGTTATTTAATGAATAACATCATACGAGAAGGAATTTTATATTGAATTCTTTAACTTTTATTTATGTAGGACTTACTGTTTTATTTTTTGGAATTTGGGGAACGTTTATGAAAATTGGACAAGAACGTTTAGGCTCAATGAATCATTTGATACTTATGGGAATTACTTTACTACCCATCACTCTTGTTGGAGTACTGTTATTTCGTTCGTCTTTTCCAACTTTAAGTTCTGCATATATTTTTCCAATTTGCGCTGCTATTTCTACTGCACTAGGAATGTATTTTTTAACTTCTGCGATATCTCACTCAGAAAATAATATAACTGCTGTTATTGCTTTATCTGCACTATATCCTGGAGTAACTGCTTTTCTTGCATTTTTATTCCTGAATGAAACTTTAACTTTGCAAAAAATTGCAGGTCTCATTTTAGCAATTATTGCCGCGATTCTTTTTGCTTTTTAAGAAAAATATTATGACTGAAAATAATCGAAAATTAAGAATTGGAATTGATACAGGTGGTACTTTTACCGATATCGTCGGTGTTAAAACAGATACGGGTGAAATTATCAGCACTAAAACGCCCACGACAACATCCGATCCTAGTTTAGGGTTGATGAAAGGTATCGATAAAATACTTAAAGAAACAAAAATGCGTGACCGCGATATATCCGGTATCTACCATGGGACTACGGTTGCGACAAACGCAATTCTAGAAGAGAAATTTGACAACCTTGGACTTATCATCACATCTGGATTTAGACATCTGCTTGAAATAGGTCTCGTTACACAAAAAGAGCATTTTATAGATTCCACGAACTTTACCTCTAGATTAATTCAAGAACCATTAAGAGCATTAGTTCCGCCAGAAAGAATACTTGAAGTTAACGAAAGAATCTCTTCTACTGGAAAGATCTTAAATCCAGTTTTAAAAAAAGAAATATCTATTTTACCGAAAAAATTCAGGGAATTAGGTGTTTTTTCAGTAGGGGTTTGTCTTCTTCACTCTTATGCAAATTCTATTCATGAAAAGTTAATAAGAGATCTTTTTGAAAAAGAGTTCCCTGAATGCGAATTGAGTATTTCTTCATTGGTATCTCCGGAACCCGGAGAATATGACAGGGCAATTACAACTCTATTAGATTCTTTCATTAAACCACATGTAAAAAGCTATCTAGGTAAAAGTTCGTCGAAAATAGAGGATAAATACAAAAACATTCCTTTCCTCATAATGAAAAGCAACGGTGGAGTTGCATCAAATGAAGAAATTTCTAAGAAACCCATATCGACAGTTTTATCAGGACCTGCTGCAGGAGCATTATCTGCTTCTTATCTAGGAAGAATCTCAGGTATAGACAAGCTAATAACTCTTGATGGTGGAGGAACTTCTACTGATATTGCAATTATAGAGGAAGGTGAAGCAAAGAGGTCTGCCAATCATAAAATCGGTAGTTTTTCTCTTAAAATTCCGATGATAGATATTACAACTATAGGGACAGGAGGTGGCTCAATTGCCTGGATGAATTCTGAAAAAAGGTTGAAAGTGGGACCTCAAAGTGCTGGTGCTAATCCCGGACCTGTTTGTTATGGACAAGGAGGTGAAAATCCTACTGTTACGGACGCAAATTTGGTTTTAGCTAGAAGCCCACTCCATTTAGCAGGGGGAGAAATAAAATTAAACAAAGCTCTAGCTATGAAAGCAATGAGAAACCTCGCTAAACATTTTAAAATTGACCCTATGGAAATGGCTGCTGGTGTAGTAGAAATTACCGCATGGAATCAAGTACATGCAATCAGACAAACAACAGTAAAAAAAGGATTATCCCCTCAAGATTTCTCTCTTATGGCATTCGGAGGTTCAGGGCCATTGACAGCTGGACTTGTTGCAGAATTTTTAGGGATTGAAAATGTAATTGTTCCTCCTTTTGCTGGAATGACTAGTGCATTCGGTCTTGAAGTAGTAGATTTGATGAACGAGCATATTTATCGTTACAAGAAAAAAGAAGATGACTTGGACATCCAAGAATTAAATTCAATTTTTGAGAACCTAGATACTCAAGCAACACATACTCTTTCAAAAGAAAACATACCTGAGTCTCGCCAACTCTTAAAACGAAACATAAGATTACAATATGAAAACGAATCAAATGAGATTGATATTGAGGTCCCGTCTGGGTTCATTTCGAATATCTCAATAAGAGAGGTCTTGCAAAAATTTCATTTCTACTATCAAAAGCAGTTCAATAAAAATTTCAAAGATCAAAGACAAGTAGAAATTACAAATTTGAATATTGTAAGTTACGGTCTTACCCAACCACCAAATCTGCCATTGATTCCATCTGGAGACGAATCTGCAGAGGAGGCATATAAGGGTGCAAGGTTGGTGTGGTTTCCTGAAAAAAACGGCTTTGTTGATACACCTATTTACTATCGTGAACGATTACTTGAAGGAAATTTCATACCTGGACCCGCTGTTATAGAAAGTTTTGGGAGTACTACAGTCGTTTTTCCGAAACAGGAAGCTAGAGTTGATAGGTTCGGCAATTTATTACTAGTTTCTAAGACTGATTTAACAAAACAAAATAAAAGAGCTGGAAGAGCAACTGGTCTTCACGGTGTAGGAGCAGCCTAAATGAACGCCAATCCAATCGTAAGTGAAATACTTTCTGGGGCAATTCTTTCCATTGAAATGGAATTAGAAGAATTTTTAGCCAGATCATGGAGGTGCGATTCCTTGAGAGATGGCAATAATTTTTCAGTAAAATTTTATGACAAATTCGGCAGATCTCTAACTTCAAAAATGCTAGGGACTGGCATAGATTCCATTCTTACTAAATTTTGTACTAAAGAAATAAATTCTGGAGACGCATTTATACAGAATGACTCATTTCTATCACTAAATGGTATCGGTGATTCATCTGAAATATGCATTACTCAACCACTTTTTGCAGAAAAAGAATTAATCTCTTTCTTACAAGTTCGAGCACAACATGATGATTTAGGAGGTATCAATTTTGGAGGAACATCCACTCACTCCGAGGATAATTTTCATGAAGGAATCATTATTGAACCAATTAAAATAAAAGAAGGTCAAAAACTAAAAGAAGAAATTTTTAATCTTATAGTACAAAATAGTAGGCAACCCGACATTCTTAAAGATGACTTACATTTAAAGATTTCTGTACTAAATTTAGGTGCTCAGCAACTTAAAGAACTCATAAAAAGATACGGAAAAGACGAACTAAAAGCATGTTTCTCAGATCTTTTAAGAGAATCTAAAGATGCTTTTGGAAATTTAATAGGAAAAAACATTAAAGACGGTAAATGGAAAGTCAAAAAAACAATTGCTCCTAATCATTTTGGAAGTAAAAATCATGTGAGCCTAACTCTATTAAAAAAAGGCAAGGAACTTAGCCTGAACTTTACTGGAAGTTCTGATCAGTCTGAAAGACCAATCAACTGTCCCCTCCATGGGAACGGGGTGAAGTTTATTTCAAGACTTTTAACACCTTTTTTGCTTCAATTAGAAAATGATACTGAGCAAAGGAATAACATAAGAGTAAATGACGGAGCTTGTAAAAGCTTGGAAATAATTCTTCCAGAAACTAGGACATTAGTTACCCCTGATTTTCCTGCTCCTATAGGTCTTCGTCTCATAACTATCAGCAGTATCATTTCAGGTTTTAATGAACTTTTGTTTAAGGCTAGTTCTGGAAAGACTCGGGTTGGATTTGAAAATTTAAACACTCTCAGTTTTTTTAGTGAGAACAAAAAAAATAGAACCACACTTTTTCGTGAGTCTATTGGTTCAGGATCGGGTGCCTCTTTTAATAGTGATGGAATGTCTTCAGTACTACCTATTTCTGGAACTGGTAGAATTCCAGTTGAAATTGCTGAAAGTCGTTATCCTTTACAAATTATTCGAGAGGAACTAACGGTAGATTCAGCAGGTCATGGAAAATTCAGGGGAGGATTAGGGGTCACTAAGGAGTACCTGTTAAAAGATGATTCTTTAATTTCAATAGCCCGAAACGATGATGAGACATCTGTCCTAGGAAAACTTGGGGGGCATAGTGGTTCTCAATCAAAACAATCAATTTGCAACAAAGGATCAAATAAGCGTTCTCTTCCATCAATAATCTCTTCTGAAAAAATTGCTATAGGCGAACGTTTGACAATTCAAGCACCTGGAGGTGGAGGATTTGGGAATCCTCTTCGCAGAAATATTCAGTTAGTGAAAGAAGATGTTTTAAGAGGTTATATTTCTCGTTCTATAGCCATGAAGACTTATGGAATAATTTTCAAGAATAACAAAAATTTAGAAATAGATGAAAAACTTACGAAAAAAGAAAGAGACCAACAAAGTAAAAAGAAAAAATAATGCGTTTTTACTTAAGAAATCCTTTTGAGTAATTGTATTTGCTTTTTGTTTAATGTATTTTTTATTTTTCCGCTTTACTAGTTATTTTCAAATTGAAATAAAAGGGGGATTCATTGATATGTCAATTAGGGTCGGTATAAACGGTTTCGGGAGGATAGGACGTAATTTATTAAGAGCTGCAATAAATGACAAAAATATCGAAATTGTTGCAGTTAATGATTTAACAGATCCTAAAACTCTTTCTCATTTACTTAGATTTGACTCAATTCATGGTCGCTTTGATGGAATCGTCGAATCTGATGAAGATTCTATTATTGTAAATGGGAAGAAAATAAAAGTCCTCTCCACGAGGAATCCTGCAGATCTTCCATGGGAAGACTTAGGCGTAGAAATTGCCGTAGAGAGTACAGGAATTTTCACAAAAAGAGAGGATTCTGGAAAACATATTGAAGCTGGCGCAAAAAAAGTAATCATATCTGCACCTGCTTCTGGGGAAGACATAACAGTTGTTCTTGGTGTAAATGACGACAAATACAACCATGACGAACATCACATAATCTCCAATGCAAGTTGTACAACAAATTGCCTTGCTCCAGTGGCAAAAGTTCTACATGAAAAATTCAAAATACATCATGGATTAATGACAACTACCCATGCGTACACAAATGATCAAAAGATTTTAGATTTACCACATAGTGATCTACGTCGCGCAAGAGCGGCTGCAGTAAGTATGATTCCAACATCTACTGGCGCTGCTAAAGCTGTAGGGTTAGTTTTACCAGAGTTAAACGGCAAGCTAGACGGAATGGCTATCAGGGTACCCACTCAAGATGTTTCAGTTGTTGATCTTGTAGCAGAACTTGGAGAAGAAGTAACAGCAGAAGAAGTTAATGACACACTAAAAGAGGCTGCCGAAGGAAAAATGAAGGGCATTCTTGATTATACTGATGAACCCCTTGTTTCAATTGATTTCCTTGGCTCATCAGCATCATCCACAATTGATGGATTATCAACCAAGGTTTTAGATAATAAAATGGTTAAAATTATTTCTTGGTACGATAATGAATGGGGATTCTCATGCCGTATGGTAGACCTTATTAATAAGATTGGTGCAAATTTATAAAAGTCAATGACCTTTAGAGGATAAAGAATGACGGAAATAACAAGTGGAATAGATAGCGATGTTAAAAAACTTGGCATTGAAGATGTAGATGTTTCTAACAAACATGTTTTGTTAAGAACTGACTTTAACGTCCCAATGGATGACCAAAATAATATCACTGATGATACCCGTCTTAGGTCCGTATTACCAACCATCAATTATTTGTTAGATTCAGGTTCAAAAATAATTATCCTATCGCATCTAGGTAGGCCGAAAGGAAAAGTAAATCCTAAACTAACTCTAGCCCCAGTCGCAAAAAGACTTAGCAGGCTTCTAGAAAAAGAATGCGCTATAGCACCTGAAGTAATTGGGAGTAAAGCAAAAAAAATGGTCGCAGAAATGGAAGGTTCAAGTATATTGATGTTGGAAAATGTCAGATTTCATCCAGGAGAAGAAGAAGACAATCAAGAATTTGCAAAAGAAATTTCTGATTTTGGAGACATTTACGTTAATGACGCCTTTGGAAATGCTCATAGAAAACACGCCTCTATGTCATCAATTACAAAATTTGTACAACCTGCAGTAGCTGGGTATTTGATGATTAAAGAAGTGAATTATCTAAAACGAGCTGTGGTAAATCCCATGAGACCTGTCGTTGCTATTCTTGGAGGTGCAAAAGCTAGTAGTAAAATAGGGATTATTGAGAAACTTCTAGGAAAAATGGATAAAATTATTATCGGTGGTGGTATGGCAGGTACTTTTCATAAAGCTATGGGATATGAAATGGGGAATTCACTTGTTGAAGAACATTTGATTGATACTGCCGAGTCTATTGTAAAGAAATCATCAGAATTGGGTATACATTTATATCTTCCTTGTGACTACGTAGTTGCAGATAAATTTGAGGGTGCAGCGGAAACTAAAGTAGTCCCTGCTCAAGAAATTCCTTCTGATTGGTTTGCATTAGATATCGGTCCAGCTACTACTGCCTTATATTCTGAAGTATTACAAGATGCAAAAACTATTGTTTGGAATGGCCCTATGGGCGTCTTTGAATTAGACGCTTTCAGTAGAGGAACCTATGCAATGGTAAATCACGTCGCAAATTCATATGCTTTAACTATTGTTGGAGGTGGAGATACTGATGTCGCTGTTCATAAAGCAGGTGAATCTAGAAGAATTTCATATATAAGTACAGGTGGGGGAGCTTTTCTAGAACTCTTAGAAGGAAAAGATTTACCGGGACTTGCCTCTCTAACTAATAAGGAATAAGGATATAAAGGATTTTTTATGAGACGTGCAGTTGTTGCAGGAAATTGGAAGATGAATACAAATTCAAAAGAAGCTCTGTCACTAACTCGTGGAATCATTGAAAAAACCGAAGATATAAAAAATGTTGATATTGTAATTGCTCCACCTTTTTTAGGTATTCCTTCTCTTTCAAACATTTTGAATCAAACCAAAATAAGATTATGTGCTCAGAATTGCTCACATGAAAAAAACGGAGCACATACAGGGGAAGTTAGTGCATCAATGTTAAAACATGCAGGAGTGTCTCATGTTATTCTTGGACATAGCGAAAGAAGAGAAAATTTAGGAGAGAGTGACGAATTAATAGCCAGAAAATTATCAGCGTCTATTGAAGAAGAGTTAGTACCAATCCTGTGCTTTGGAGAACCACTTTCCGCAAGAGAATCTGGTAAAGCGTTAACATATGTAGAAACTCAGTTAAATATGAGCTTATTACAAGTTTTTGATCAACCTCCTAAAGACTTAATACTCGCCTATGAACCTATTTGGGCTATAGGTAGCGGACAAACTGCTACTCCTGAACAAGCAGAGGAGATACACTCTTTTACTAGAGAAAATGTAGCAAATAAATATGGCAGTGATTATGCAAAAGAAATTAGAATACTCTACGGAGGAAGCGTTAAACCTGAAAACGCTTTGGAATTATTCCAACAACCTGATATAGATGGTGGATTAATTGGTGGAGCAAGTTTGCTTGCTAATGATTTCACAAAAATAATTAAATCGGCTAGTAACATATGAATTAATAGAAAGAGAGAAATCGAATGATTATAATAGTAACTATATTACATGTTGTTATAGCTATTTTTTTAATACTAACGGTTCTGCTTCAAGCAGGAAAAGGTGCAGGCATAGGTGCTGCTTTTGGCGGGTCAAGTGATACAATGATGGGCGTTAGGGGTTCGACTGGTCTTCTTGGAAAATTGACAGCAACTGCAGCTATACTTTTCATGGTTACTTCCTTACTACTATCATACTTAGCTGCATCAAACCCAAACGAGTCAATCATAACAAACAAAGCAGCACAAACAGAGAAACAAAAGAACAGTTCTAAATAATACCTATCCATCTGCCCTAAAGGCTAGGGATGATTGTAAAAAGAATTTTACTAATAACTCCTCTTATAATTATCTTTCTGCTTCTGCAATCTTTTTTCTGGGTTCCAAAATTTGACGAACAATTTCTAGGGCATGGAAAAAGACTGACTCAATATATTCAGGGATCCATTGGCGACGCCCAAATCTTAAACCCAATTCTTCATGCAGATTCTTCAAGTGGAACTATAACAAATAAAATATTTGATGGACTAATCGACAGAGACAGAGATCTAACTTACAGAGGAAGACTTGCAAAATCTTGGAAAATAATTGAAGAAGCCTTCTTTGTTCCAAATACAAAAACAAACTCGGCAGAAAGAATCGCCAAAAAAATACAAACAGCTAAAAAAAATTTAAATCTTCCATGGCTAAACAATATTACTTCTATAAAAGTTATTCCTCCAAAAAGAATTAAAGTTTCACAGAATTCTTCGAATCAGAATAAATCAATTGAAATTTTTTACCCGAAAAGAATAAAACTAACCTTAAAAAAGGTTGATCAAGATTTGTTTGATAAAATCAGAAATAACTTCGATGAAAAGTTTATAGAAGATGACTATTCTTCTTTCAAGAAAGGATCTAAGAAAAAGAAAATAAAACTTACCGAACATAATCCAATAATAATTTTTGAATTAAGACAAGGAGTCAAATTTCACGATGGGCATGAATTTGATGCAAAAGATGTTTTATTCACTTACAAATCGATTATGGACAACAAGAACCTATCTCCGAGAAAATCAGATTTTGAGCCAATAAAAAACATTCAAATCATAAATAAAAGTAAAATTAAAATTAGATATAAAAGACTCTACTCTCCCGCTTTTGGTACTTGGTCAATAGGAATTTTACCAGAGCACCTTCTAAACAAGAAATCATTAAAAAAAGAGTTAATAGCAAGAAAAATCAATAAAACTATTTTCTCTCTTCGTCTAAGCAAATTCAACAGAAACCCGATTGGAACAGGTCCATTCAAATTTAAAGAATGGAAAAGTGACGAATTAATAAAACTAGAAAGAAATGATCAATATTGGGAAGGACCTCCAAATTACAGTGAATTTATTTATCGTATAATTCCAGATTCACTAACTCAAGAAATGGCCTTTTACACAGGTACTATTGATAGTTATGGTGCAGGAGTACATCAAGTAAACAGACTAAAAAAAGACAAACGTTTTCAAGTTTTTTCTGGTTTATCTTTTGGGTATACATATATAGGTTACAATATGAGAAGAGAACCTTTCAACGACCCTCGTGTTAGGAAAGCACTCGGTATGGCTATCAACACTAAGCAAATTCATGAATTTATTCTCAATAATCAAGCGGAAGATATTACTGGTCCATTTATAAAACAAGGACCACATTATAATAAATCTGTCAGGCCAATCCCATATGATCCAAAACAAGCGATACAACTTCTACATGAAGCCGGATGGAAAAGAAGGGGTGGTGTTTTAGTTAAAAATGGGAAAAAACTAAGTTTCAAACTTTTAACAAACCATGGCAATGATATCAGAAAATCGATTGCTACTGTAATACAGGATTCATGGAAAAGAATAGGTATTGCAGTCAGCTTTGACACAGTCGAATGGGCTGTTTTCATTAAAAAACATATTAACCAATTGAATTTCGATGCAGTTATTCTTGGATGGAGTTTAGGATTAGATCCTGACTTGTTCCAAATTTGGCATTCTAGTCAAACCAAAAAGGGGCAATTAAACTTTGTTGGATACAAAAACAAAAAAGCAGACGAACTCATTGTAAAAATTCGTCAAGAATATGACCTAAAAAAACAGATAAAATACGCGCATGAACTTCATCAAATTATCGCTGCAGATCAACCATACACATTCTTATACAATTCTAAATGGACCGCACTTCTTGATAGAAAAATTGCAATACTACGAAAATCAAAAAATGGACAACCCACTGCAAAAAAAATCACTGCCACAAAAACTGGTAGTTACTCTTTCGATTTTAACAAATGGATAAAATTTCCAACTACTCCTTCATTTGAGAGTAAATTTTGATTACCTTTTTAATTAGAACATGCTTATTTAAATTAGTTACGCTAATTATAATATCTATAGTTAGTTTTTTAATTATTCATCTTGCTCCGGGCGAACCCAGTCAAATAGACCCTTTAAATCCCCGCTTTCAGAAAGAAGATTTAGAGAGATATAGAAAAACTTTCAATTTGGACAAGCCACTTCATATTCAATATTTTCTTTTCTATAAGAAATTCTTTTCCAGCAAATTACGAAGTTTTAAGGATAACCAACCTGTTTTTCCAAAAATCTGGGAACGTTTCATGAACAGCCTTCCCCTTTTTATCGTAGGTACTATTTTAACTTGGGGGTTAGCTTTTCCTTTAGGAGTTAGCTCATCATTAAAACAAGACTCCTTAATTGACAAAGGAACTACTTTTTGTAGCTATCTATTAATTTCGATGCCAAGTTTTTTCTTAGCCTATCTCCTTATTATAGGAACCGTTCATTTTCTGGAAACTCCTGTATTAGGGATACAAACTTTCGGACAAGAAGATTCTTCTTTTTTATTTAAAATAAATGACCGTATTTGGCATCTAGTTTTACCTAGCTTACTTGGAGCAAGCGCAGGAATAGCTGTTTTATCAAGATACGTTCGTGCTCAGATGCTAGAGGTAATTAATCAGGATTTTACACAAACAGCTCATTCTAAAGGATTATCTCAAGAAAGAGTATATTATATCCATGTACTGCGTAATGCAGCACTCCCTTTTGTTACAATGTTTGGACTTATTTTGCCAAGTCTTATTGGTGGCTCCGTAATCATCGAATCTATTTTCGCTTGGCCTGGAATGGGAAGACTAGCTTTTGAAGCAATTCTCACAAGGGATTATCCTATCATCCTTAGTCTTAATTTTATTTCTGCGGTTCTAGTAGTCCTCGGGACGTTCATATCTGATATTCTTCTAGTTGTCGTTGATCCGAGGATAAGACTATGAGTTCTATTTCTAAAGATTTGAATGAATTGTTTGACAAATCACAAATCAAAAACCAATCTCTGCGAGGACGTGCCTGGGAAAATCTAAGAAAAAATAGAACTGGAATATTAGCCGGAACCACTCTTGTTTTTTTCTTTTTATTAGCACTTCTTGGATTAATTAACTTATCTAGCAATGAACCATTCTTTAATTCTAGTCAAATAAGGTTACCCGATAAATTAAAACCACCTTTATCTTTACCAAATTCTAAAATCCTATCTTCAAATGAAATTCCACGTTTTGGAATTTACCTTTTTGGCACCGATTCTTTAGGAAGAGATGTTTTCTCTCGAATTCTGGAAGGAACCACGATTTCAATTGCAGTAGGTTTCGTATCTGTTGGCATATCAACCATTTTAGGTATTTTGATAGGTGGATTAGCGGGATATTATGGAGAAACTAAGATCAGAGGTACTTCTATAATTACTTCAATTTTAATTTTATGTATAGGACTTTTCGTATGGAACAACTTCGGTTTTGTATTTTTTCTTATTGCCATCTTTGGGAGTATTCTCAGTTTTATCTATAGCAAAGAAAGAAATATTTTTTTAGGTTTTTGCATTGCTACTTTATTGTCTATTGTCTCAATCTCACCTTTTGATTCTTTCATTTCTTCTCAAACAGTTAACACTACTACAATCTTTCTGCAAAAATTAGTAGGCATACCACTCTTAGTTCTATTAGGGATCCTAGGTATTTTTTACGGAAAACAACTAAGAGAAAAGAACTTTAGAAAAGATAGTTCTTTCAAGAAAAAGATTTTTTCTTTTCTTGAAAAAATTAGTCTCCCAAAAATTGACGTCATTTACACAATTATCGTAGATGTACAAATATCATTCCCAACATTTTTTCTTATATTAACAGTGATTGCACTTCTTCCTCCAAGCATTTGGAATATTATGATAGTTATAGGGTTAACCAGTTGGGTCGGGGTAGCCCGTTTTGTTCGTGCAGAGATTTTATCGTTGAGAGAACAACCTTTCGTAGAATCTGCTAAAGCGATAGGACAAAGTGACAAGAAGATAATCCTTTTATATCTAATTCCCAATTCTCTTGCGCCTGTTCTTGTATCCGCAACGCTTGGAGTTGCGGGTGCCATTTTAACTGAGGCCGGTTTAAGTTTTTTAGGATTTGGTGTTCCTCCGCCTCAGGCTAGCTGGGGAAATATTTTGTCGGATGGAAAACAATACCTTTTTGATGCTCCCTGGCTAACATTAATTCCAGGTTTTTCTATTCTAATATTAATGTTATCTTTTAATCTCTTTGGTGAAGCTCTCAAAGATGCTTTTGATCCAAGAAAAAACAAAAAAATATGAACTCGAAATTTTAAAAAAGTCGTATTTATTTGCAGTGAAATAGAAACATAAGGTAGATTTACACAGTTCTATAAATATTCACTTCTCTATTATTGCCCAAGTGGTGGAATTGGTAGACACGCTAGCTTGAGGGGCTAGTGGGGGAAACTCCGTGTCGGTTCGAGTCCGGCCTTGGGCACCAAGACTTCTCTAATCTAAAAAAGAAAAAATCACTTTAATTAAGGGTTCAATTTTTTCTTTAACCAATCAGAAATATAGGTAACGCCTAATGAAAGATTATCTCTTTGACAATGCTGGGAACCACCTTCCTTAACCGAAAATATTTTTAAAGTTTTATCTTTTGAACCGACTGCGTTAAATAGTAGCTTTGCATCTCGGGTTGAAACCTGCTTGTCATCTATCCCATGTGTTAAAAGGAAAGGACATCTCATTTTTTGCACTACGCCATCTAACCTAAAACCTTCTAATTTTTCAAAAGTTTCATCATAATTCTTTGTATTAAAAACCCATAGAATATGATGACCTGGCACAGATAGTTCTGTTTTCATCGAAGCAGCAACACGTTTTTTCCATTGAGCGTGATAATCCCAGCAGGCACCCCAAGCCACACATGCCTTATATCTTTTCTCCATACTTGCTATTCTTGGGGCATAGTATCCACCTAAACTTATTGCTACTACTCCTACTTTTTTTGAATTTACATCTTTTCTTGATTCCAGATAATCCATTGCAGCTGATCCAGCAACTTCGTAATCATATCTAAGATATTGCTTCCTAAAACGAATTGCTTCTCCTGTTCCGGGACCATCCATTACAAGACAACTCATCCCTCTTCTTACTATTTCCTCAACACCCCTACAGTATTGTATCTCTTTTGTTATATCTAACCCGTCAAAATACACTACGACCGGCGGTTTCGATTTTTTGGTATTCTCAGCGTGAACAAAATATCCCGGCAAAGAAGTTCCATTTTCGAACGGAATTTCTACAGGCTCAATCTTGGGACGATCAGTTAATCTTGCAAAACGTTTAAAACTATCTAAAGCAAGCTTATAAGCTGCTTTTGCTTTCGCATCTTTTGGAGTTCTATACCTTTCTCCAATCTGATAATACATTGCTGCACGTTTGTGATGGTATGAAGCTGAAAAATTATTTTTTTTACGTTCTTCTGAAATAGCTAGTTTCCTAACTTTATCAGCCATTTTTATCCACTCACGAAACCATAATGCATCATTGCCTACATCCTTTTTGAGTTTTCTACCTACTTGATCAACCTCTCCTATATCTGCACCTCCCCATGGAGCAACAGACAAACAATTGACGAGACCTGACGACCACCTATAGTCTTCAGGAAAATAAGTAAACCATCTGTTATTTGCTGGGGCTTCTGGCATTTATAGTTCTCCTTTGAAAAAATTAAGCCAATTTTTTAGACTCTTTTTTGAGAGCAGGGACAACCTCCTCAGAAAAAAGACGCATGCTCTGTAATGTAGTAGAATAAGGCATTCCAATCCAACTTGTTCTAATAATCAAATGATTCACTCCCATGTGCAAATAAGGTAACAACCCCTCATAACACTCTTCAGGAGAACCTAATACGAATCTATCCTTCATTAATTCTTCAAATGGCAGATCATCCCATGAAATCTCATCATCAGGAAGCGCTTTATCTTGACCAGTCCTTGCATAATCAGCATATTTCGACTCTAAAAAAGGTCTCGCCATTTCCAAAGCTGTTTTTTTATCCTTTGCGCAAAAAACTTCTTTAATACATGGAAGTTCTTTTGGGAAAGGCTTCCCTATACTATCAAGTTCTGACCTATATAATTGCATTTGCCTATCAATAGTTTGAGTAGTGGCATGTGGGTTAATAAACAGTGTATCCCCTAAATGTGCAGCTCTTTTAACTGCAGGGTCGCTATTTGCCGCAAACCAAATTGGAGGATACGGTTTTTGAATTGGTCGCATGTTAAGTTTAACTTTATCAAGTACACAATAATCACTCTCAAATGAAACTTCGTCTTCTGTCCAAAGTCTTTTCACCAAATCCAGACAATCCAAAAATCGTTTTAATCTTTGCCCCTTTGGAACCCCCAACGCATCAAATTCTACATCCCTATATCCTAGACCTACACCAAAAGCCATATTTCCTTCTGCGATGACATCCATAGTAGCAACAGTCTCCGCGAGAAAAACAGGATTGAGAAGATTAATCAATAAAACTCCAATACCGAGAGTCATGTGACCAGCTTCCGCTTTTAATCTAGAAAGTACAGGAATATTCTGGAGCATTTGAATATCTTCTTCACAAAGGTAATGTTGTCCCGTAAAAAAGGAATCCCATCCTTGATCACGTGCGTATTGCACTAATTTAATTTGTTCATTTAAAGCAGTAACCGAATCGGTTCCCGAAGGTTTTTGCGACGATATAAAATATCCTATCTTCATATTTCCCCCACTAAAATAATATTTTCTAGAACAGCTTTTCTTTAAGCCAATCGCCCATATAATCAACAACTGGAGACAAATAATCAAGGTGGCAATGTTGTGAACCACCTTCTCTGCCATCAAAAATCTTTAATGTTTTATCCTTGGAACCGCATGCACGGAAAAGTGCTTTAGCATCTTTCAGTGGTATCTGTTGATCATCAACGCCATGAACCAGCAAATATGGACATCTCATTTTCTGTACAATTCCATCTAATCTGAATCCTTCAAGTTTTTTTAGAGCTTCATCAAGAGTTTTCACATTAAAACTCCAAGTGAGATGATGTCCTGGCACAGGCAATTGAGACTTAAACGCGGCATCTATTCTTCGTTTCCATGTAGCATAATAATCCCATATAGCACCCCAGGCGACACAAGCCTTAAAACGTTTTTCCATACTTGCCGTTCGAGAAGCATAATATCCTCCCAAACTTGGAGCTACGATAGCAACTTTTTTTGAATTTACATCTGAACGTTTCTCTAGATAGTCTAAAGTAGCAGTCCCAGCAACTTCATAATCGTAACGTAAGAAAATATTACGGAAACGAATTGATTCTCCTACTCCAGGACTATCAACAATAAGGCAATTCATTCCTCTTCTTGTAAACGCATCTGCAGCCCAATGAAAACTCATTTCCTTAGTGCCATCAAAACCATTATATAGAACTACAACAGGAGACTTCGTCTTTTTACTTCCACTTGCAGGAACAAAGTAAGCTGGAAGTTTTTTGTTTTTTTCAAAAGGGATATTCACGACTTCTAACTTAGGCGAATCAGTCAATTTAGCAAAATTTTTAAAACATTTGATAGATTCTTTATAAATTTCCAAGGCTTTTTTATCTTTAGGAAATTTAAAACGATCTGCCATTTGATAATAATTTGATGACCGCTTATATAAAGAAGCCGCTGTCAAATTGTGCTTATTCCTTTTTTCCAATTCTGCTTTTTTTTGAAGTCTATCTGCCATGCGGACCCACTCTTTAAACCATTTCCTATCATCTCCAACTGATGAGATAAGATTTCTGCAGATCTGTTCTACCTCCCCCATCTCAGATGCACCAGAGCAACAACCGGCAATTGCAGCAACAGTATTAAACGACCATCTATAATCTGTAGGAAAATAAGTAAACCATTCTTTATTTCTTACTGCTTTGACGACCATCTATCCTCCTCCAATGTCTCTAGTTATCTGTATAAAACTAAAAATAATCATTCGGTATTATCAGGCTCTTCTCTCTTAGCCCAAAATCTGTGGTATTCCTGACCGAAAGTTAAAGTATGCAAATCATTCATTCTATCAAAAAAGATCACTCCCTCTAGATGATCTGCTTCGTGTTGACAGATACGAGCAGCAAATCCTTCAAATTCCTCTTCATAATCTTTCCCTTCATAATCAAGACCCTTAAGTCTAATCTTTGAAAATCGAGATACTTTACCTTGTATATCAGGAATGCTTAAACATCCTTCCCAATCTTCATATACTTCATTTCCAATAGATTCTATTACCGGATTAACAACAACCCTGAGACTGTCCTCTTTTTCAGGTTCAGGTCTAAAGACAAAAACTTTCATTGAAACATGTACTTGAGGAGCTGCTAATCCGACTCCTACATATTCAAACATCGTTTCAATCATATTCCGGACTAAAGTCTGAAATTCATTTCCTTGAATTTCATCTATACTCACTGGTTTTGCTTTTAACCTAAGAACAGGATTACCAAGTCTACAAACTTTCAAAATTGACAAAACTATACCCCCAAATTTAATTTTTCATCACAAAGACAAAAACCATTCTTTCAAGAATTGCGTAGACACTAAGGTTTCAAGAGAAATAGCATCAACTACTTTATCAGAAATTCCTGAAAGCTCTCTATGGGAAAAACTTGTAGTAACAGCTATCGAACGCATTTTTGATTTTCTAGCAGCTTCAACACCATAAATTGAATCTTCAAAAACAAGACACTCCTCAGGATATATTTTATCCCCTGACCTTCTTTCATTTAATAGAGACAATGCAAGTAAAAAACTCTCCGGATCAGGTTTTCCTTTCTTTACCATTTCTGCACTAACGACTACTTCAAAAAATGATAGTGCGCCTACTTTCTCTAAAGGAGGCTTGATTTCAGATTCTAGTGCACCGCTAGCAATAGCCAAAGGAAAAGATTTAGATAAATCTTTTATAAAATCTAAAATTCCATCGAAAAAAATAATATCTTCTGCTTTTCTCTCAAAATGATTTTTTTTCTCATCCATTAACTTTATTATGTCTTTCTCGTCGAATTTAAGATTATGATTTTTAGAAAAATTAAGAAAGAAGTTTCTGTCATCATATGCAAGATAATCTTTCGTATACTCCTCCTCTTCAAATTGGTAGTTACACGTCTCCATTAAAACCTCTTGAAAAGCAGCAAAATGAAGAGGTTCGCTATCCGCAATCGTTCCATCAAAATCAAACAAAATAGCTTTTAGATTATTCAAGGCATTTTCCTATTCTACAGCCAACCCCCACCATCTTCGTATACATTTACTCCAGTAACATAAGAAGATGCGTCAGACGCAAGAAATACGCAGAGTCCTGTTATATCTTCGGGTTCTCCAACACGACCAATAACTGTTTTTTGTTTGAGAAACTCTAAATTTTTTTCATCAAATGCTGCCTCTCCCATCATCGGAGTTCTATGAGCACCAGGAGAAATACAATTCACCCTGATTCCTTTATTGCCCCATTCAACAGAAAGTGAACGCGATAACGAGACAACACCAGCTTTACTTGCATTATAAGCAGATCTAGCAAATCTGTGACCACGATCTCCCAAAAAGGTTCCTATATTAATAATACTTCCTCTATTCCTCAGAAGCATTCTTTCTCCAACCGCTTTCGTAACTAAAAATGTACCAGTTAAATTTACGTCTAAAGTATAGCGCCATTCCTCTTCTGAAAGATCTGTCGCGTGTTGCGTATTAACAATTCCAGCAGCATTCACTAAAATATCTATTGGTCCTAATTCGGTTTCGACCTTATCTACTGCACTTGATACCTGCTCAGATTTTGTCACATCTACAGGACACACAATCGACCGACGGCCAATTTTTTGAATTTCTTGTGCCGTTTCATTTAGAAGTGTTTCTCTTCGAGAAACAACTCCAACATCGGCACCAGATTCGGCAAGAGCAATTGCCATAGCCCTTCCTAATCCACTACCTGCTCCTGTAACAAAAGCAATCTTAGAAGACAAATCAAATTTATTTTTCACAAAAAAGCTCCGAAAATCTGAAAAAAGAAGGCATAGTCTTATAATATTAACTATGTTAGATATGTTAATTTTAATAGAATTTTAAAAAAATTCGACCCTAAAAATGGAATTAATAATGTTTTTGAGTACGAAATGCCATATCTGTAAGTGTTCTTCTGTTCTCGAATTTCTTGAGGCGGATAATAGGAAATATTTCCTTTGTGAAAATTGTGAATTTATTTTTGTTCCTAAACAATTTTGGGTTTCTAAAACTGAAGAAAAACTAAGATATGAACAGCATAGAAATAATAGCAATGACAAGGGTTATATTGAATTCCTTTCGCAAATTACAGAACCAATAAAAAAATTCATCCAAGAAGGGTCGCATGGAATAGATTATGGATGTGGGCCTAATTCTGTACTTTCTGATATGTTGATAAAAGCAAAAATGCACATGACACAATACGATCCATTCTTTTATCCTAAATTTCCAAATCATAGATTTGATTTTTTATTATCTACAGAAACTTTTGAGCATTTTCAAAATCCCTTAAAGGAAATCAGAAATATTTCCTCTATTGTTCATTCTCAAGGGCTCATAGGAATAATGACATCATTTTGGCAAAAGGATATATTTATAAAAAATTGGCACTACCGAAGAGACAAAACACATATCTGTTTTTACACACTTCGCACATTTGAATATATTGCTGATATTTTCCAATTCGAAATACTATATACCGATAAGAATCGAATCGTAATTTTTAAAAAAAAATAAATTATTTCTAAAAATTGACACTAGAAGCTTGAAAGACAAACTGAAACATATACACTACGCAGTTGTTTATGGTACGTGTTTAAATTTTTTCTTTTTTTAAATTTTTAACAACAATCAAACAAAATGTTTATAACATAAATGCTGGAGAAATGATTTGGACAAAGGAATTGTTTGGATTACTACAACCTGGATTAATCAAATGAAAGATTATGACGCCTATCTTTCACCCTTAAGAGATTACGGATTCTCCATTAAAATAGACTCTAATGGAAGGGATCTAACTGAAGAAGAATTAATCGAAGGATTGCCTGGTGTTGTTGCCACTTTTCCTAGCGGAGACCCTTACAATGAAAGAACTTTCAAACATGCTAAAGACTTGCGACTTATAGCAAGAACAGGTGTTGGATATAATGCCATAGACGTAGAAGAAGCAACAAAGAACGGCATTTTAGTTACTACCGCAAGGGGACAAAATGCGAACTCCGTTGCAGAGCATACACTAACATTGATGCTTTCTGTTTCACGAGAATTAAATATCTTTGATAGAAAAGTAAGAGAAGGCGAATGGGGAAAGATCAGAAAACCTACTGGGTATTTAAGAGGAAACACCTTAGGTATCATAGGTCTTGGAGACATAGGAAAAAGAGTTGCCCAAAAAGCTAAAGCATTTGGCATGAATGTTATTGCATATGATCCAATTAGAGACGAACGATTTGTAGCGGAAAATGGCGTTTTCTACAAATCTTTTGATGAAGTAGTTGAAAATTCAGACTTTCTTTCCTGTCATGTCCCTCTAAACGAAAGTACTACTAAACTGATTGACCTAAATATTTTCAAAAGTATGAAAAAAGGTTCTTTTCTTATCAATACTTCTAGAGGACCTGTTGTTGATTTAGATGCATTGGAAGAAGCTATTCAAAATAAAATGATAAGTGGTGCCGGTATAGATGTTTTTCCTGATGAACCTATTCAAGGGAATCGTGCAATAATGAATTTTGACAACATCATCCTTACCCCGCATATAGCAGGTCTAGGAGAAGATGCCTGTATTGATTCTTTGATTTTTGCTGTTGAGCAAACTTTAGATTTCTTCTCCGGACGCTGTCCAAAAGGAACCCTAAACAAAGAGGTTTTAGAAAACAACAAAAATGTTCATTGATAAAGTTTCCTATTCAATTTCTTCTTTAGTTGCGTATAAGAAAAAATCAACGTCTCTATGGTTCTTCTCTTTGTTCTTTTTTTTCAGTTTCAGTTTCTCTTCAACTCTATATTCTAAGAATCTCGAAAATCAAATTCCCTGGAATGTTTTTGAATATAAACTTGAGAATGGCCTCAAAATTTTACTTCTGGCCGACAATAGAGCCCCCATGATTGTCTCAAAATTATGGTATGGAGTGGGCAGTAGAGACGAATCTTCTGGAGAAACTGGGATCGCACATTTCCTTGAACACATGATGTTCAAGGGAACCAAAAATTTCGGCCCTAAAGTTTTTAGTAATCTAATCAAAAAAAATGGAGGAAGCCATAATGCTTTCACTAGTTTTGACTATACAGGTTACTACGAAAAACTTCCTTCTAACAAAATTGAATTAGCCATTAAGTTAGAGGCAGACCGTATGAAGAATCTGACATTAGACCCTAAAGAATTTGAACTTGAACGAAAGGTCGTGCTTGAAGAAAGACGTTCTAGAGTTGACGACAACCCCGTAAATTATTTATTTGAAAAACTCAGACAAAAAGCTTTCAAATCTCATACTTATGCCAATCCAATAATAGGATGGGAAAAAGATATAAGAAAAATCTCACTAAAGAATATGGGAACTTTTTACAAAAAGTTTTATGTCCCAGAAAATGCAACACTTATTATAGTTGGAGATATAAAAATTTCAGAAACTATTCAGTTAATCAAAAAATATTTTGGTCAGATTAAGTCCAAAGGGAATTTTAAAAGAGAAATAATAATTGAACCTCGTCAAGAAAAAGAAAGATCCATTTTAATAAGAAGAACTGCCGCTCTTCCATATTTCGCAATGGCATATCATACTCCAAATTGGAAACATCCAGACTCTGCCGCATTAACTCTTCTTGAATATATTTTAGGTGGTGGAGAATCTAGTCGTATATATCAAAGATTAGTAAGAAAAGACGGCCTCGCTCTTAGTGCTGGAGCAGAATATCGTTATCTTTCTTTCGATCCTGATTTGTTCTATTTCTACGCCCAACCTGCTTCTGGGATCTCAGTAGCAAAAATTAAAAAAGTTTTTCATGAAGAATTAAAAAAGATATCTTCCTTTAATGTCACTCAAGAAGAATTAGAAAGAGCAATAAAAGGCATTGAAGCTAACTCTATATTTTCTATGGATAGTCATTATTACAGAGCTATGATGCTTGGACGTTCTGCAATTTGTGGAGACTGGAAAATTATTAAGAATTATTTAAAAAAAATCAGAAAAGTAACCCCAGAAGATATAATTAAAGTAGCAAAAAAATATCTTCGTCCTAACAATAGGACTATAGCGGAATTAATACCCCAAAAGGCAGAAAAGTAAAATGCGACTTTTCAGAATAATTATTAGCTTAGTTTTGTTTTCTTTTTCTTTTT
>DFQF01000042.1 GCA_002377645.1 Nitrospinaceae bacterium UBA3496
TAATCGTTAATTTTATTCCTTCAGTTAAAACTGAATCCACGATATTTTGTCCTTAATGTTAAAGAGGGATGTTCCCGTGTTTTTTATTTGGCCGACTTTCTTTTTTTGTAGATAATATTTGAAGACAATTAATAAGTTCCCTTCTCGTATGTCTTGGTTCTATTATGGCATCTACAAAACCTTGTTTTGCTGCAGTGTAAGGTTTAGCAAAAAGTTCCTTGTAATTCTTTATTTTTTCTTGTCTAGTTTTCTCAGGGTTATTAGATTCTTCTATCTCTCTACGGAAAATAATATTAGATGCTCCATCTGGTCCCATTACGGCAATTTCGGCAGTAGGAAAAGCAAAAACATAATCATATCCAAGACCTAAACCACTAAGAGCTATATAAGCTCCACCGTAACTTTTACGAACAATAACGGCAATTTTAGGAACTGTTGCTTCGCTATACGCAAAAAGGACTTTTGCTCCGTGACGAATCACACCTCCATATTCTTGTTGTGTTCCGGGCAAATATCCAGGTACGTCAACAAAATTAATAATAGGAATGTTAAATGAATCGCAAAACCGAACAAAACGTGCCAGTTTGTCTGAACTATCTATATCTAAAACGCCTGCAAGGTGAGCGGGCTGATTTGCTATAATGCCGACTGAATTTCCTTTTAATCTTCCAAAACCGACTACTATATTCTTAGCAAATTCTGATTGAACTTCTAAAAAGTCTCCATTATCGAAAATATTTGAAATGATTTCCCTTACATCATAAGATTGTGTGGAGGAAGTGGGTACGATTTTATCTAGAACTATATTTTCCTCAGCATTAGATTCTGGAACTTCTGCAATTGGTCCGTTATCTATATTATTCGATGGCAAAAATGACAGTAATTTTTTTACTAAATTAAAACAATCTTTTTCATTCTTAGATGTAAAATGAGCATTTCCACTTTTTTTAGAATGTACTTCTGCTCCACCTAGATCTTCAAAAGTAACTTCTTCTCCTGTGACTGCTTTAATTACATCAGGTCCTGTAATAAACATTTTACTGATGCCTTCTACCATAAAAATAAAATCTGTTATTGCAGGAGAGTAAACTGCACCTCCAGCACATGGACCAAGGATAATAGAAATTTGGGGAATAACTCCTGAGGATAAGGTATTCAATCTGAAAATCTGAGCATATCCATGTAAGGATAAAACTCCTTCTTGTATTCTCGCTCCCCCTGAATCAAGAATTAAAATTATTGGAACTCCAGCTTGCAAAGCTAATTTCTGAATACGTATAATTTTCTGTGCATGGATTTCTCCGAGTGAACCTCCAAGTGTGCCAAAGTCTTGTGCTCCAATAAAAACTTTTTGCCCAGATATTGTTCCACTTCCAGTTATTACTCCATCTCCTGGAATCCTCTTAGAATCCATCCCAAAATCAAAAGATCTAGATTCCATTAATAAGCCTAATTCTGAGAAAGTATTTTCGTCTAGTAAGAAGGAAATTCTTTCTCTAGCAGTTAATTTGCCTTGTTTATGTTGTTTTGCCTCTGAGGCACTTCCACCATGCATGGAGGCATTACTCAAGACATTTCTGAGTTCATCTAAATTATCTTCCATAAAATTTCTCTCTTTTAAAATTTGGTATATTGTATACAATATTTATTATTAAACAAGTCATCTTTTTATGAAAATAATTTTTTATTAATTTACCATTTGGGTTTTCCAGCGTGGAGTAATTGTCCTGGCAATTGACGGGATAGGGTTTTTTCTAAGTATGATACCACTCGAATAATTTTTTCAAGATTAATATTTGTGTTATATCCCATTTCTTGGAGCATATTAACCGTGTCCTCTGTACTTATATTTCCTGTTGCTTTTGGTGCGAACGGACAACCACCAAGTCCACCTACTGAAGAGTCAAAAGTTTTAATCCCAATTTTTAAGCCTGCATAAACGTTTGCAAGTCCCAAACCCCTAGTATTATGAAAATGGAGTGCAAATTGAACGTCTGGAGCAATATTTCTCATTCTTTCAGTAATATCTTTAACATGTTCGGGATTAGACATTCCAACTGTATCCGCTAAACAAATTTCGTCGCAGCCCATCTCTAGGTATTCCTTAATCACCCATTCTAGGGAATCAAACGGTATGCTTCCTTCGTAAGGACAACCGAATGCAGTCACTACTGAGCCACGTATTTTTATTTTGTTCTCTATTGCAATTTTAGCAATCTCTTTTGATTTCTTTATCATCTCCGAACGCGAAGCTCTTAGGTTCTTATTATTAAAAGTTTCGCTGCTTGATACAAAAAAACTGATTCTATCTAAATCACATTCTAGAGCTCTTTCCATACCTATTAAATTTGGAACTAGTGCTTCGTATTCCACCCCGTCTTTTCTATTTATATTTTCCATGACTTGTTTTGCATCTGATAATTGAGGAACATGTTTTGGACTTACAAAACTTGTTACTTCTATTCTTTGAATGCCGGAGTTAGTAATCATATCCACAATTTTAATTTTCTTTTTTGTCGAAATGAATTTTTTTTCAATCTGCATGCCATCTCTTGTGCCAACTTCAACAATTGTAATTTTATTTTTTTTTGACATTTTCACCTCTGAAAAGGTTTCCGTAAATACATGTTTTTATGGAGTAAATGTATGTATATCACCAAGATGTCTATGTTTGTTATTAAAATCTAGTCCATAACCGACTACAAAGACATTTTCTATTTGAAAACCCACGTAATCCGCATTGCAGTCTACAATTCGTCGTGAGGGTTTATCAAGAAGTACACATGTCTTAACTGAATTCGGGCCATATTTAACAATTGCTTTTTTTACTGCTTCTAGAGTTTGACCGGTATCTAATATATCGTCTATTAATAAGATATTTTTGTTCTTTATAGTGCCCATTTCTAAAATATTTAATTTTATTTTTCCGGAACTTTTTGTTTTTCCCCCATAGCTTGAGGCTTTTATAAATCCTAAAGTTGTTTCCTTTTTTAGGTTTGCTAAAAGATCTGAGGCAAAAAAAGCAGCTCCTTTTAAAATAACAATTACGTGTAGTGATTGCGAAAAAGTTGTTTGTTCAAGTTCTCTACAAAGTGAAATAATTCTTTTTTTTATAGATTCCTTTGAAATAATTATTTTACCAATTCCCATTTATAAGATAGCCCTTCATTTTTTTTGAAATAAAAATTATAAGTTCGAAGTTTTAAATTCGTTAATTTGTGTCCTATATTCTAAGCTAATGAGTTCTTATTGTAAAAAAAGAGGAGATTAATATGGAAACAGTATTGAAAAGAACAAAATATCTTTTCAATAGTTTATTATTTATTTTTAAGCCCGATTTAATTTTTGATATCGGAAGTTTAGATGGAAGAGATGCAATTAGAATGATAAATTTGCTTCCTGAATCTCAAGTAGTTTCTTTTGAGGCTAATTCATCAAATTTCAAGAAAATGCAAGATAACCCTATTTTTGACTCACTAAATATTTCTATTATCAATAAAGCAGTTTCAGATTTTGATGGAGAGGTAGATTTCTATGAAGAAGAAAAATTTATAAAACAGGAAGGCAGGGATAACAGACATGGTGGGGTTAGTTCTACAAGAGTAAGAACGGATGAAATTAGCAGAGGGCATGAAATTGTAAGAGTCCAATCTACAAGAGTTGATTCCTTTGTATTGAGTTTGCACACTCTTCCAAAACAGATAGCACTTTGGATAGATGTAGAAGGTGGTGCATATGAAGTTTTAAATGGCCTAAGTAAAGTGAAAGATATAGTTAGTTTTATTCATGTTGAGGTGGAGACAGAGGAAGTTTGGAAAAACCAAAAAACTAAGCACGAGGTCTTAGGTTTGTTAGAAAAAGAAGGTTTTATAGCTATTGCTAGAAGTCCTAAATTATTGCAGCATGATTTAGTTTTCGTAAATAAAAAACATTTTTTGGATAAAAAAATACTTATCTTAATTGCTAGAAGTTTATGTAAATATTTTGGACCTCTCTCCTATAGATTTTTAAGAGTTTTTTTATAAAAGTTGCTCATACAATTTTTTTAAATCATCTTCAGTAGCTGGGACAGGATTTGTTTTTACTTGATTACTTTCTACTGCATCCTTTGACATTACATCTAAATTTTTCTTTGTAATATCAAGTTCTCTCAATGTTTTAGGTATTTCTATATCACGAGCTAATTCATCAACTTTTCTGATAGTATCTTCTGCTCGTTCAAGTTCACTTTGGTTTTTAAAATTATTAGTATCATTGGATAGCAAGGTATTTATCTCTGCATATTTTTTCTTCATTTTTGGCAAATTGAATTTCATTACAGAAGGTAGAAAAATTCCGTTAGCAGTTCCATGATGTAATTGATGGTAGGCACCTAAAGGGTGGGCAAGTGAATGCACTATCCCAAGTCCAGTGTTACCGAATGCCCTCCCTGCAAGAGTCGCGGCAAGGGAAATTGCGTCAGCAGATTCTTCAACACTTCTGTCATCTACATATTTCCTAGCATATCTTCCAATCAATTCTATTGATTTATTTGCCAGTGCTTCTGTCCAGGGAGATGATTTTGGTGATCCAATAGATTCTATTGAATGAGTTAATGCATCCATTAGTGCGCCTGCAGCAAGTTCTTTTGGCAATTTGGCAAGTAGAGAAGAATCAACAATAGCTATATTTGCGAACATAGTGTCATTTCTCACTGTTGTTTTTATCTGTAGTTTTGTGTCGGTTACAATTGAACTATTTGTGACTTCACTGCCAGTTCCTGCTGTAGTAGGTATACTTATTAAAGGAGGGCTTGATTTTAAAATATTACCTATTCCGTACCAGTCACTAAGTTTTCCTCCGTTTGCGTATAAAACAGATACAGCTTTTGCGGTATCCATAGTACTTCCCCCACCAGCAGCTATGAAACTATCGCAGCCTGTTTCTATGAATTTATGGTTTGCATCTACAATGCTAGTGTCTGATGGATTGGCTTCAACTTTATCGTAGAGTTGAAAATTTATTTTTGCTTTATCAAGACTCTCAAAAACAATATCAATAGCACCACTAGATTTTAAACCTGGATCAGTTAGAAGCATCGGAGAATTCATTCCTAATTTTGTGCATTCTTCTCCTAATTTCAAAATAGATTGGCGTCCAAAGATAACCTTTGTTCCTGATGCGATTTCAAAGTTGAGATTCATTTTTTTCCTTCCATTTTTTTCTTAAATAAGAATCTTTTAATTTATTCCATAATTTTCAAAATCCTGTTTTGTGTCAAAATCATAAAAAGTATTAATTTCCTTCACTTTAACTTTTTTGATTGCCAGAGGGAATTTGTCGTTTATTTTTTTATAAATATCACGCGCTCCTTTGTCTCCGACGATTTTTAGCAATTTGTCTCGAAGTTGAGAGGAAAAAAGCACTGGATTCCCTCTCTTTTCTTCTTGAAATGGCGCAACAATTAGTGTTCTTACATTTCCATCTATATAGAATGAGTCAATAAGCTTGTTAATTGTTTCTTTAGAAACAAAAGGTTGATCAGCCAAGCCGAATAAATAACCGTCTGAATCTTTATTAGTCGAAAGAATACCTGTAATTACACTTGAACCCTGACCTTCTTTAAATTTTTTATTAAAGACAAATTTTATCTTTAATCCTTTAAGTGCGGATTTGATCTTATCTTGTTCGTATCCGACAACAACAATAATTTCATAGGGATTTGTCTCAAGGTAAATTTCTACTGTCTTGCGTATTAGAGGAACTCCATCTATTTTAACAAGAAGTTTATTTCCTTTGAATCTTTCAGAAAGGCCTGCAGCAAGAATAATAATCGAAATTTTATTTGGAGTATCCATCTTTTTTTGTCTGTAATAGATTAAGTTAGATATGTTTTTTGCAAATTATAAAGAGACATATTCTTAAATTTAAAACATAATACCATCACTGAATTGATAAATTATATCATTAAGCGTTAAATAAACTCAAAATTATTAATAATTAGAAACCATTCGAATCAGGAGGATAAGATATGGGATATAAAAATCATGAGATAGTAGATCTTACTCAACCCATTTTTTCAGGCATGCCTGTTTTTGTAGGCCATCCTGATACTTGGCGTTGGACAAATATGACTCACGAAGAAAGTGCAGCCAGCGGTAGATTTGAAAGTGAAATGAGTTATTACTCTGGTATTATTCAGATGTGTGAACATGGACCAACACATGTTGATTCAATAAGTCATCTTGATCCATCTCCTACAGCAAAGCATATAGATGAAATGGATTTTAATTTTTTTTATAGCAGAGGAATTGCAATTGATTTTGAAGATGTTGAAGACAATAGTTATATAGATGCTGAAAAAGTAAAAGAGAGATTACAGCACTATAATTTGGAAATTAAAGAAGGAGATACTCTCCTTTTTACATATGGTCATTACAATAGGCACTATCCTAACAAAACGTATACAACCCATTATGCGGGTTGGACAAGAGATGCTGCTGAATACGTTTATAAAGAATGTGGAGCATTAAACGTAGGTACTGACGCTCCCAGTATGGATATGGCCCATAGTCCGGAATACCCATGTCATCTAGTTTGTCGTGAATTGGGAAGGACGAATACTGAAAATCTATACAATATTGAAAAAGTTGTTGGAAAAGAGTTTCTCTATATTGGATTGCCTTTAAAAATAAAGGGTGGATCAGGTTCTCCAATTAGGGCAATTGCTGTTCTGAACGCATAAATAATTTATCTCATTGTATATGGAGGATTTTATGGCAATGGATCCAAAGCATTTTCGTAATACGTTGGGTAGGTTTGCTACAGGGGTGACAGTTGTAACAGTAAATGATGGGGAAACTTCACGAGGTATGACTGCAAATGCTTTTTCTTCAGTCTCTCTTGATCCCCCATTAATTCTTGTATGTGTTGATCAGAATGCAACATGCCTGGAAATGATTAGAAATGCTAAGAAATTCAATGTGAATTTTTTGGCAGAGAAACAAAAAGATCTTTCAGATTGGTTTGCGGGAAAGGGACGAGATGCAGAGGACCAATTTTCTGAGCTAGATTATGATATGGGGGAAAACACAACACCCGTTTTAAAAGGAAATATTGGTTTATTAGAATGTGAGCTTTTCAATGAGGTGCCAGGTGGAGATCATACTATATTTGTTGGTTTAGTAACTCGTGCACTTTTTGAAGAAGATGTTAAAGCTCCACTTCTTTATTATGCAAGTTCGTACAGAAAAATGGATTTAGATGCAGAGTTCAATTAGTTGAAACAGAAATACTAAACTCGAGGATTATTTTGAAAATTAAAAGTGTTTGTTTTGACTTGTTTGATACCTTAATTGATTTTGATTTTTCTCTAATGCCTGTTGTCGAAGTTGAAGGAGGAACGGAGCGAACAACTTCCAAAAATGCATATGACAGGCTTTATCAAGAAGGATTTGAGTTGCCCAATTTTTTTTCGTTTCATATCATATGGCAAGAAATCTCCAAAATGGTATGGGAAGAAAGAGAAAGAGATGTTGAAAATCGCGAGATCAGGTCAATAGATAGATTTAGACGTCTTTCTAGTCGTTTCCTTAATTTGACAGATGATGAAAGAGAATTAGCTGCAAAAATTGCAATGGAAGCACATATGGAAACTCTTTTGAGTGCTACTGTTTTTTATAATAATCGTCTTGTGATGTTGGAAAAAATTAAGGATTCTGGTTTCCTTTTAGGTTTGTTGAGTAATTTTGACCATTCTAATGGAGCGATGTCTATTTTAGAAAAAACAGGCATTCTTCCGTTTCTTGATGTTTGTGTAATCTCAGAAGACGAGGGTTATCGTAAACCTAGAGGTAGTGTTTTCATGAATTTGTCTAAGAAATTGAATCTACATCCTTCCGATATACTCTTTGTTGGTGATACATTTGAAGCGGATGTAATTGGAGCAAAAAGTGTAGGTATGCAAACAGTATGGTTAAATAAAGGGGACAAAAAATCTTTAGGAAAAGATGAAAGTCCGGATTTTGAAATTAAGGATGTAATAGAAGTAATTGATTTGATTAATATTTAAGTTGTACATAACAATTGGTTTCAATTTTTAAAAAAATGTTCTGAAAAAGGGAAAAAAATGGGACAGGTCATACGTGGGGAGATTGTTGCGGTAGGAACGGAGATGTTACTTGGTGATTTAATAGATACAAATAGCGCCTTCATTGCACAACAACTCAAATCCATTGGCGTAAATATGTTTTACAAGACGATTATAGGAGACAATCTTGATCGTATGGCTTCAACTATCGGTCAATCTCACGATAGGAGTCAAGTTGTAATTACTTCTGGTGGTCTGGGTCCTACAGTTGATGATTTGACCCGTGAAGCTGTAGCAAAAGTGATGGGTGTAGAACTAGAATTTAGACAAGATTTGTATGATTATATTAGTGCTTATTTTGTTCGTCGTGGATTTAAAATGACTGATAATAATCGAAAGCAAGCCTTCATTCCTAAAGGTGCAATTCCTATTGAAAATCCAAGAGGAACAGCGCCTTGTTTTTACTGTGAAGATGAAAAAGGAATTATTCTTGTTAGTCCTGGGGTTCCTCATGAAATGCGATATATTATTGGTGAAAGGGCAATTCCAATAATTCAAGAAAAATTTGATCTTGAGGATGTTATTCGAACACGTGTACTTAAAACGTGTGGATTGGGAGAAAGTAGAGTCGATCAGATGATTGGGGAACTTTTTAGAAATTCAGTGAATCCAAGTATTGGAGTTTTAGCACATCCTGGGCAGGTTGATGTGCGTATTACAGCTAGAGCAAAATCTATTTCTGAGGCGGAAACAATGATAGATGAAATGGAAAAAGAGATAAATGCTATTTTGGGCGATTCTATATATGGGATAGGAGAAATTACACTTGATGAAGTTCTATCTAAACTGTTAGTCGAAAAAAACAAAACTCTGTCAATTATAGAAACAAATTCAGGAGGCTCAGTTATTCAAAGATTAGGTGCTTGGCCTCAGAGAGTAAGTTTTCTTAAAAGAGGAGTGGTTGGGTTTAATCCTGAAGAGGTCGGGGAAATTTTAGATTTTCCTATACCCGCTGATATAGAAGATGCAAACTTGGCAGAAAGTTTTGCTAGAAAGATTAGAGAAAACTCTAATTCCGATCTTGGGTTAGCAATTTTTGGGCCAAATCCACCTGAAAATATTGAACCAGAAATGAGCAGACGTACTCCAGCACTTGGACCAACACATATTGTTCTTAATGATCGTGAAGATAAAAGTAATTTTTTTGAGTCAAGTTTTGGTGGTAATGAACAATTTGTTCAATCTCGTGTTCCTATGTTTGCTATGGATTTAGTAAGACGTTCTTTGTTAGGAGTAAATGCTCCTCATCCATTTTGATCAATTTTTGAAAGTAAAATACTTTTGGAGGTTAGCGAAGTAATGATTATACCATTTGAGGGAAAAGTTCCTAAAATTCATCCTACTGCTTGGCTAGCAGAAACGGCAGTGGTTATAGGTGATGTTGAAATAGGTGAAAACAGTAGTGTTTGGTATAATTGTGTTCTTCGGGGTGACAACATGCCAATTAGGGTAGGGAAAAATACGAACATACAAGATGGTTCAATCTTGCATATAGAAACAGAAAAACATTCTTGTATTTTGGGTGATAACGTTTCAATTGGCCATAATGCAATTGTTCATGGGTGTGATGTGAAAGACGGTGCTCTAGTTGCTATGGGCGCAACAGTTCTCAACGGAGTTGAAGTTGGAGAAGGTTCTGTTATAGGAGCAGGTTCAGTTGTGCCAGAGTATAAAGTAATAGAATCAGGGACTTTATGGATGGGTGTTCCTGCAAAATATGTTCGACATTTAAAAGAGGATGAAATTCTACGTTTTAGTCATACTCCTATAGGTTACTCGAAACTGAAGGATAGATTTAAAAATTCTGTTTGATTATGGATTTATATAAAGATTCATTAATTTAGGCGTCCCGAATTTATGTTGTCTTTAGCCTTTTTTCTTACTTGACACACTAAAACATCGTCAATACATTTGATTATTTATTACGCGTATTTTCGAGGTTTCTTATGAAAAATCGTTCGGAGTTTATTATTTCTCCTGAAGAAATAAGAGAAGAGGGATTCAGAATTGATTCGAAATTGGATGTTTCAATGATCTCTCTTGAAGATGATGCTTCTCTCGAATTCATAGATATTAATCTTTATGGGAAGATCATTCGAATAAACAGTTCCGAGTATATTTTTGAGGCTAAATTAAGTGGTTTCTGTAAGCTTAATTGCTCATTTTGTCTTGAACTTTTTCAACTTTGTTTGGAGGAGAGTTTTCGTGTATTTTTCTTGTCTCCCTTACAGGACGAGGGTATTAAAGGAGATGAATTTGAGCTTGTTTCTAGAGATTTAGAAGTTTCTGATATAACTTCAGAGGGAATTGATTTATTTCCATCTATTAGAGATCATTTATTGCTTTCTATTCCCGTTCAGCCGCGGTGTGGGGAGGCTTGTAAAAATTTAACCAAACCTTCATCTTTTTCAGTTGACAATGAAGATTCTCATAGTATTGATAATAGATGGTCTGTTCTAAAAGATTTTAAATTAAAAAAATGATATTTTAGTCTTTTGGTTTATTAATTTTTTGTTATGTAAGTTAGGAGATATGAAAAATGGCGTTACCAAAACGAAGGCATTCTCAGACAAGGGGTCGTAAAAGAAGAACCCATTATAAGGTTAATAATCCTGCCGTTTCTATTTGCACAAACTGCAATGCCTCTGTACTTCCCCATAGGGTTTGTACTGTTTGTGGATTTTACCGTGGGAAAAAAATTATAGATGTATCTAGTGTCTAATTTAAAGAATGTAGGTCCATATGAAAATAGCAGTTGACGCGATGGGTGGTGACAGTGCTCCTAGAGAAGTTGTAGAAGGTGCTTACCTTGCTTTAAAAGAATTTAATATAGAAACTATTTTGGTTGGAATTCCTGATAGAATACAAAGTGAAATAAGAAGGCTTGGGATTTCTGATGTTGATTTTGAAATTCGTGAAGCAAAGCAGGTTGTTCAAATGGGGGAATCTCCTACGAAGTCAGCAAGAAGCAAGCAAGACTCTTCTATAAGGGTTGCATTGGAATTAGTAAAAAAATCAGAAGCATCTGCAGCATTTACCGCAGGCGATACAGGAGGAACGTTTGCTGCTGCTCTTTTTGTTTTAAAAAAAATGAGAGATGTTCAACGTCCTGCAATAGCCGCAGTTGTTCCAACATTAAAAGGTTTTACAGTAATGGTTGACGTTGGTGCTAATTTAAATCCAAGAGCGCAACATATTTTCCAATTCGGAATTATGGGCTCGATTTATTCTGAAGTTCTTTTTGGGAAGGTAAATCCAACTTTAGGGTTACTTAATGTTGGAAGTGAAGATTCTAAAGGAACAGAAGCACTAATTAATTCTCATGAATTGTTTTCAAAAACTGATTTAAATTTTATTGGTAATATTGAAGGTAGTTCTATTTTTCAAGGAACTTCGGATGTCGTTGTTTCTGATGGTTTTTCAGGTAATGTTGCGTTGAAAGTTAGTGAAAGTGTTAGTAGTATGATTTCTACTCTTTTGAGAAACGAATTTAGCGGTTCTGTAAAGGGAAAGATAGGATATTTATTCCTTCGCGAAGGTATTAATGCCATGCGCAGAAAGACGGATTATTCTGAATATGGCGCTGCTCCGTTGCTTGGTCTTAATGGTATATGTACTATAGGTCATGGTAGGAGTAATGCTAAGACTATAAAAAATGCTATAAGAACAACCCATGAGCTTGTAAAAAAAGATTTAAGTTCTAAATTGCAAGATAATATTTCGAAATATTCTAGTATTTATAGTCCTAGTTCTTCTGATGTAGGCTGGCGTCTTTGGAACCAAATTAAGGGTGGGATTTTTTCTGGAGATGAGTCAGATAAAAAAGATGTATGATTGTTTAAGTTAATTTCGCCCATTCATTTTTTAATTTTGCCCACCAGATTGGTCAATCTATTTTGAGATCAAAAATACTTGGAACTGGTTCTTACGTTCCAGAAGAAGTTTTAACGAATAAACAAATTGAAAAAATTGTTGATACAACTGATGAATGGATCCTTGAGCGTACAGGTATTTCGGAAAGAAGAATTGCCCCAAAAGGGGTCGGAGTATCTGAATTGGCTTTGCCTGCTTCTGAAAATGCTATCAAAGCTGCAGGATTACATGCAAGTGATATCGATCTTGTTATTTTTTCGACCATTACTCCGGATTCTGTGTGTCCCTCAGCGGCTTGTTGGTTGCAAGCTAATCTTAATATCGGAAATTCTCCTGCTTTTGATCTTAATGCTGCTTGTTCTGGATTTGTTTATGGTCTGCAATGCGCTGATGCATATTTGAGATCGGGGTTAGCTAAAAATGTTTTGTTAGTTGGCGCTGATATAATGACAAGGGTTGCTGATTGGACAGATCGGGGAAATTGTATCTTATGGGGAGATGGTGCCGGTGCAGTTGTTGTTGGACAATCTGATGACGAATCTGGGATCATAGATTCGATTACATATAGTGATGGTCGTGAAGGTGAATTAATCCTTATCGTTGGCGGAGGTTCTAAATTGTCTCCTATCTCAGAAGAAGATATTAAAACTAATGCACATCTTTTGAAAATGAACGGTCAAGGAGTTTTTAAAACTGCTGTGAAAAATTTCTCTGATGTCTCAGTGGAGATTCTAGAGAAAAATGGAATGTCTCTAGGTGATCTTGATCTTTTTATTCCACATCAGGCTAATATAAGGATTATTGAAGCAATTGCAAAAAGATTAAAATTACCCATGAAACAAGTTGTTGTAACGATAAACAAATATGCAAACATGTCCGCTGCTACAGTTCCAGTTGCTTTAGATGAGCAGGTGAAAAAGGAAAGAATAAAAAAAGGGGATAATGTTCTTTTAGCTGCTTTTGGTGGTGGTTTAACTTGGGGTGCATCTTTATTGAAGTGGTAATTGTGAAGTTCATTAATTGAGAAGATATCTTATGAATGAAGAAAAGATTTTATCCGGCAGGGGAAAATTAAGAAAAATAGCTTTTTTGTTTCCTGGCCAAGGTTCTCAATATGTCGGTATGGGTAGTTCCTTTTATGAGAATTTTCAAATTGCAAGAGACGTCTATAATGAGGCGAATGATATTCTTGGTTTTGATATTGCTAAGTTGAGTTTTGAAGGTCCTGCAGAAAAACTTACTCAAACGAATTACACACAGCCTGCAATTTTGGTTCATAGTTTTATAGGTATGAGGCTTTTGGAAAATGAAGGACTTTCTCCCCATTTTGCTCTCGGGCATAGTCTTGGAGAATATACCTCTTTGATTGCGGGGGGAGTTTTTGATTTTTCTACCGCTCTTTTGTTGGTTAAAGAACGGGGTCGCTTAATGCATGAAGTAGTCCCATCAGATGGTGGCGCAATGCTAGCGTTGCTGGGAGGTAAATTAGAAGAAGCTGAAAAAATATGTAATGATATTGAGGGTGTTTTAGAGATCGCTAATTATAATGCTCCAGGCCAGTATGTTCTTTCTGGTGAGAGAAAATCTGTAGAACAGGCTAGTTTTGTTGCCCGTGAGGCTGGTTTTAAAAAGGCGGTCATGCTTCCTGTTGGAGCACCTTTTCACTGTTCATTGCTTGTTGAAGCTTCTGAGAAAATGTCTCGTGTTTTAGAATCAACAGAGTTTAGGTCATCAACTATACCTCTTTGTGCTAATGTGACAGGAAACCTTGTCAGTGAAGCTTCAGAAATAAAAGAACTATTGATGAAACAAATGCGCGTTTCTGTTAGGTGGGAGAGTTCAGTTAGTTCATTAGCAGGTCAAAACATTTCAGCCGTTATTGAAGTAGGTCCCGGAAAAGTTTTGTCAGGATTGAATAAAAGAATCCTCAAGGGATTACCTGTTTTTAACGTTGAAGATAAAGAAAGTTTAGAAAGTACTTTATTAGAATTAGAAGGTCTTGAATAATTAAAGATTTCTTCTATATTTTTCTTTTAAATTGTTTTAAAATGTTTTTCCGCCTGTAAATTTATCATTTTTTCACTCCTATATTTAATTTGATTTCTGGAGGATTTAAAGTGCAAGATAGTATAGAAGAGCAAGTCAAAGATATTATTGTTGAGCAGTTAGAAGCAGATAGAGAGAAAGTAGTTTCAGATGCGAAGTTTATTGATGATTTAAATGCTGATTCTCTTGATACGGTTGAATTGGTCATGGCTTTTGAAGAGAAATTTGATCTTGAAATCCCTGACGAAGATGCTGAAAAAATTACAACTGTGCAGAGTGCAATAGATTACATAGTTTCAAAACAATAATAGTTTTTATGAATGAAATTTAATTTAAGGTTTTTAAATTGTCTGAGAATACACCTAGAGTCGTTGTAACTGGTCTTGGATTAGTAACTCCCTTAGGGATCTCTATAGATGAGAATTGGAATGCTCTAATGGAGGGAAAATCAGGAATTGGTCCTGTGACGAGATTTGATTCAAGCCGTCTTCCTACAAAAATTTGTGGCGAAGTAAAAGATTTTGATTCTGAAAAATATATTAGCAAAAAAGAAGCTAGAAAGATGGATACTTTTATTCAGTATGTAATTGCTGCGACCTCCATGGCATTTGAAGATTCAGAACTAAGTACAGAGAATAAGGAATCTGAAAGATGGGGAGCAATTATTGGTGTTGGTTTAGGAGGTCTTCCTTCTATAGAAGCAAATAAAGAATTAATCCAAGAAAAAGGGCCTGGTCGATTGAGCCCTTTTTTTATTCCCACACTTCTGGCAAATTTAGCTGCTGGACAAGTTTCAATTCGTTGGGGATTGAAGGGTCCTAATAGTTGTACTGTTACTGCTTGTGCTTCTGGTAATCATGCTATAGGAGATTCCATGAAATGCATACAGAGAGGAATAGCTGATGTTATGGTTACCGGTGGAAGTGAGTCATGTATTACAGAACTCGGTATGGGTGGTTTTTGTGCTATGAAGGCTCTTAGTTGTAGGAATGATGACCCCGAATCAGCTAGTAGACCATTTGATTCTGAACGTGATGGTTTTGTAATGGGGGAGGGTTCTGGAATTTTGATTCTTGAGAATTATGATCATGCGATTGCAAGAGGGGGGAAAATTTACGCTGAACTTGTTGGATATGGTCTGACTTCGGATGCTTATCATATTACATCTCCTGACCCCGATGGTTACGGAGCGTCGAGATGTATGCAGATGGCACTGGACGATGCTACCATTGCCCCCGAAGATGTTGACTATATTAATGCACATGGAACATCTACTCCTACAGGGGATAGACTAGAAACTGCAGCTATCAAGAATACCTTTGGGGATCATGCAAGCCAGTTAGCTGTTAGTTCAACTAAATCAATGACAGGTCACTTGCTTGGTGCCGCAGGAGGAGTTGAATCAGTTTATACTGTATTAGCAATAGCAAAAGAGTGTATACCCCCAACTATTAATTATGAAAAACCTGATGCTGAATGTGACCTTGACTATGTTGCTAATTCGCCCAGAAAGGCAAATGTAAATATTGCACTCACAAATTCCTTTGGATTCGGTGGGACGAATGCAACATTACTCTTTAAAAAAGTCGAGTAAGAAGAAGCAACCCATTAAAAGTCAGAATGTTCCAAATTTGCAGGGTCATCTTCCCCTGTGTTCAGACGAGTTCGACATAGTTTCTGCAGAAGCTTGCATAGGTCACAAATTCTCTCAAAAAGAACTTCTAATTCAATCTTTAACACACCGGTCATACTCTCAAGAGATTATCCCCCCAGGTGATGACAATGAACGATTAGAATTTTTAGGTGATGCAGTACTTCAATTAGTTGTTACAGATTTCCTTTGGAATTCCTACCCAGATTACCAAGAAGGTCAATTAACTCGTCAAAGATCACTTTTAGTGAATGGTCGTGCTCTTGCGAAGGTAGCAAAGTTAATTAATTTTGCTCCTTTTATAAGGCTTGGAAAGGGAGAAAAAAAAACTGGAGGACAAACTAAAAACTCAATTTTAGCAGGGACTTTTGAGGCAATCGTTGGTGCAATTTTTATAGATGCAGGATTTAAGAAATGTGCTAATTGGATACACAAAAAATTATTGGGAAATTTGCCTCCAGCATCTATAGAAGATTTAAATGATAATAAAAGTAAATTGCAAGAATTTTTCCAGAGTTCAGGACAGAAGGCGCCGGAATATAAAATAATCAATGAATTTGGACCAGAGCATTCTAAAGTTTTTACAGTTGAAGTTTTACAAGGGAATCTAGTTTTAGGAAGAGGTGAAGGCAGATCAAAAAAAGCAGCTGAGCAAGAAGCTGCTAAGGCATGTTTAAAAAAGAACAACGCAGTCTGACATTTGATAATTTTTTCGCCTTTGAGGTAAAAATTGCGGTTAAAATCTATAGAGATGAAAGGTTTTAAATCTTTTGTTGATAAAACAGTGATCGATTTAAGTGGTCCTATGACTGCAGTTGTTGGTCCAAATGGTTGTGGCAAAAGTAATGTGTCGGATGCTATCAGGTGGGTTCTTGGAGAACAGGCTCCAACAAACATGCGTGCAAAGAAAATGGATGATGTGATTTTTAACGGTAGTGCGGAAAGGAAATCTCTTGGGATGGCCGAAGTTTCAATGACCTTAAGTGGATTGAATGGTTCTATAACAGATCTCAAGTATAAGGATTTTGAGGAAATTGTAGTTACAAGGCGTTTATATCGCTCAGGAGAAAGCGAATATTTAATAAATAAGAATTTTTGTAGATTAAAAGATATTACTGATCTATTTCTAGATACGGGTGTATCTTTGGACACATTTTCAATAGTAGAACAAGGCAGAATAGAAGAACTAGTTAATTCCAAGCCTATGGATCGGAGAGTTCTTATTGAAGAAGCTGCTGGAATTATGAAATATAAGAACCGTAGGAATGAAGCAATGAGAAAATTAGAATTGTCTATGGGTAATCTTACCCGTATGGATGATGTGATGCGTGAGAAAGAGTCAAGATTAAATTCTTTGCGTCGACAGGCTAGAAAAGCAAAATATTACAAAGAATACCAAGAAGATATTAAAGATTTAGATTTATGTGTTTCTGTTCTTGATTTTCTGAAAATAACAAATGAGCTTAGACCTGCTGAATTAGATTTAGAGAAATTGAAAGAGAACGAGCAAGTTGTTCTTTCTAAAATATCTGCAGTCGAATCTGACAGAGAAAGAGTAAGAATAGAACTGCAGCAAAAATCCGAACTTATATCCAATACAAAACAACGTATAGTTCAAGTAGATGGAAAGATTATTCGTCTTAAAGAACAGAAAGAAATCTTTTCTAATCGACTTAGAGAATTAGCAACAGAGAAACTTAAAAGAGAAAACGAGGGTTCTACGCTTGAAGAAGAGATTAATAGATTTGAAAATGAAAAGAGACTATTAATTGAAGAAGAAGACAAGTTTAAAAATCTGGTCGATAAAACTAGAGGAGAAGATTCGCTTTTTAAAGAGTTTATTACGGCTGTAAAAGAAAACATGGATTTATCTCAATATTACGATCAGAAAGTAGAGGAAAACTTAAAGGAATATTTCTCTCAGGTTAAAGAAGTTATTGATGCGCAGGAAAAACTGAAGAATGAAGTTTCTACATATGAAGAAAAATGTTCAAGATTAAAAAAAGTGCGGACAGAATATGAAATGAAAAATACAGAACTTAAGGATAATATCCTTGAAAAAAGAACGTTGTTGCAGGCTATTCAATCGACAATAGATTCTTCACTAAAGCAAAGAGCTGGTGTGAATGATTTTCTTGATTTGGGTTTAACAGCAATGAGTTTGTTTTCGGATTCTATTGTAGTTGAGAAGAGATATGAAAAAGCTATAGAGTCAATTTTAAAAGAACTTTTGTTCAGTGTGGTTGTTGATAATCCAGATGATGCTTTTTCCGCCATAAAAAATTTCGCAAAAAAAGGTGATATTCGTGCTTTGGCTATTTCTATTAATTCAAAGGAAAAGACTCTTCCCGAAATTCCGAGATCTGAAAAAGTTTTCGGTTCTGCAGCATCTCTAGTTAGTAGTAAAAATGAATTTAAAGATTGTATATCTCAATTTTTAGGTGGGGTGGCGATAGTAGAAGATATTGATGTTGCTTATAGTTCTTGGTTGACCGGACCTTCCAATGTTACTTGGGTGACTTTAAATGGAGAAATTATTTATCCGAATGGTTCTTTCGAATGTGGGTCATCGAAACTTGATACTACTGGAGTTTTGGAAAGAAATAGAAAATGTGAGGAGTTGAAATTAGAAATTGATAATAATGAAACTAGTTTGTCTGAATCAGTTGCTAATTTCCATCGTATATCGACGCAACTTCAGTCTGCTGAAGATGAATTGAGAGTTGGAATAGAGAATCAAAGACAGTTAGAAATCAAACTCATTTCTATAGAAGAAAGAGTACACTCTAAGTTACGTGTTGCATTGACTGAATTTTCTGGAAAGGTGTTATCAATCCAGAGTGAGTTGAATAGACTCGGAGAATCTATTGAGAAAAGTCGTCTCCGTAAAAAAAATTGTTTGTCAGATGTCGAAGAAATAAATAATAAGAGAAAAGAAACTCAAGAAAGTATAGAATCTTTTGAAGAACAGTCTAAAGACCTTGAAATTGAAAACCAAAGAATGATTCAGAGTGAGATTGAGCAGGATAAAGATCTTACAGATATTCAAATACAGAACGAAAACTTAGGCAATCAGATAAGGAGTCTCAGGAACGAATCTGATCAAATTTCTGAAAAAATTGCAAATGCTTCGGAAACTAGAACTACTTTACAAGTTAAAAAAGATGCGATGGTTGCACAAGTTTTACAGAAGCATGGAGTTAGTGTTCATACGAAAATTGATGAGTTTCGAGAGGAATTATCTTCATACAGGGAAAAAACGGAGAAATTAGATGATTTAAACAATAGGTTCTCAAAATTAGGAGAAGTAAATCATTTAGCTGCGCAAGAATATGATGAAGTTAATGAAGAATTCTCTTTCTTAAAAGAGCAAAGGGAAGATCTTGATCAGTCAATTTTAAATTTAAAAGACACTATAGAAAAATTAAATAGAACAACAAAAACAAAGTTTCTTGATGCATTCGAAAAAGTACAAAAACATTTTGAAGATATTTTCGGAAGGCTATTTTCTGGGGGAGAGGCAAAGTTGTTTATGTTAGAACCTGAAAAACCTTTAGAAAGTGGAGTAGATATAGAAGTTAAGCCTCCAGGGAAACGTCCCTCTAACATTATGCTACTATCTGCTGGAGAAAAAGCTCTCACTGCCATTTCCTTGCTTTTTTCTGTGTTTTCCGTGAGACCTAGTCCATTTTGTTTGCTTGATGAAGTAGATGCAACTCTGGATGATGCCAATGTTATAAGGTTTAGGGAAGTACTTGGAGAACTAGAGGATAGAAGCCAATTCATAGTTATTACTCATAATAAGAAAACGATGTCATTCGCTTCACAATTATATGGAATAACTCAGCGAGAAAAAGGAGTTTCGGAAGTTGTTTCTGTTCAGCTTAATAGAAAAAAAAATGATAACGTAGAACAATCAATAAGAAGCAACTAAATTCTAATAACTAATTCCTCAATTCTTGATAGCAAAGAGATTAATCTTGTTTTTTGAACGAATAAAAAAGAGACTTGCATCTAAAGATATTCAGGAAAATCGTTTCTATGATGGTTTATCTCCTACTAGAAATAAATTATTTTCAAAATTAAAAAATATTTTTCTAACAGATAAAATAGATGAGAAAATGTATGAAAGGATTGAGGAAGCTCTTTATGTGTCTGATTTGGGACCTCGTTTAGTGTCTCAAGTTCTTGATAGATTGCGTGCAGGAGAGAATTTAGGAGAATCGACTCATGAACGTATGAAGAAGATTTTATTATCTTTTTTCCCTGAAACACAGAAGGTAACTAAATTTCCTGAAGATGAAAGAAATGGCCCGAAGGTAATTTTACTTGTTGGAGTTAACGGAGTTGGAAAGACAACTACAGCAGGTAAACTTGCTTTGAAAGAAATGTCTACTGGAAAAAAAGTGATGTTAGTTGGTGCAGATACTTTTAGAGCTGCTGCAACTGAACAGATAAATTTTTGGGCAAAAAAAATCGGATGTGATTTTGTAAGTCGTTCCGATGGGGCAGATCCATCTTCCGTAGTTTTCGATGCTTTAGAATCAGGTAATGCACAGAAAACAGATGTGATTATAATTGATACAGCAGGTCGACTACAGAACAAGAAAAATTTGATGGAAGAAATAAAGAAAGTACATAGAGTATGCGGTAAAGTTATCATTAATTCTCCCCATGAAGTCTTCCTAGTAATTGATGCAAATACAGGTCAGAATGCATTGAATCAGGTAAAGGAATTTAATGCTTGTATTCAATTGACGGGTTTAATTATGACTAAAGTAGAAGGTACCTCAAGAGGAGGAATGATAGTTTCAGCAACTAATGAAAGTAAAGTACCGGTCTGTTATTTAGGTTTTGGAGAGCATGAGAAAGATTTAGTTGATTTTGATACGAATAAATTTATCAATGCGTTATTAGATTTTGACATTACATCATGAACATTTTTCAGTTGGTTCTGTTCCATCAATAAATGCTTCTAAAATAATTTTCCCTTTACATTTTTTTGAAGGTAGAAAACCCGACTTGTAATCTATTTTAATAAGTTTCACTTTCGGTGGAGATTTTGGATAATTAAATTTATCTCCTTTTCTTTTACTCCATTTTTTCATTATTTCTACCCAAATAGGAAGTGCTGCAGAACCTCCAGAAGCTCGAAATCCCATATTTTTGTTGCTATCCCTACCTACCCATACCCCAAGAACTAGGTCAGGAGAGAATCCGACAAACCAAGCGTCTTTGTACTTATTAGTAGTTCCAGTTTTGCCTGCAACAAAAAGTTTTATACTTTTTGCTAATTTTGCTGTTCCGTCAGTAACTACTCCTCTCAGTAATAGTTTCATTTGAAATGCAGTTTCTGGACTTATGGCAAGGTTAAATTGGGGAATAAATTTTTCCATTATACGATTTTCATCATCTGTAATTCTTTCTATTTCGTATGGACGTGCGTAGATACCGTTAGTGGCAAATGGTATGTAAGATGAAATAAATTCATAGGGAGTTACTTCTATTGAACCTAATGCTAAAGATAAATAGGGATACATTTTTGAATGTATCCCAAGTCTTCTCGCAAATTTTATAGCTTTCTTAGGTTTTATTTGTATTAAAAGTTTTATGGTTGCTAAATTAAGTGATTTTTCTAGTGCGTTTCGCATAGTAACAGGCCCATAAAATTTCTCAGAATAATTTGTAGGTTTCCAAACTCTTTTTGTCCCAGGTATACGTTCTACGAAGGGAGAATCCATTAGAATGTGGTTGGGACCATAGCCTAAAGATAGGGCACTTCCCATTATAATTGATTTAAAAGCAGAACCAGGTTGTCTTTTGGCTTGTACTGCTCTATTGAACTTGAAACGTCTGAAATTTGTTCCCCCAGTCATTGCTCTAACTGCACCAGAACGTGGATCAAATGCTATAACTGCTCCTTGTATAGTTTCTTGCCATTTTAAAAAAATTCTTTTTGATTTTTTATTTAAGTTTTTAACTTTACCTAGAACAATATCACCTGAATTAAGTAGTTTATAATTAATCTCCTTTGGAATTTTCATATGTGCTTCATAAATACCAATAATTCCAAGAATTTTTTTTCTTCTAACTTCAGTAATTCTAAATTGGAAACGATCTCCAAGTTTTGGATGTTTTGTCAAATTTTTAGAAGCGTCTTTAAAACCTCTCATCCTATTTAATTTATAAATGCCTCTTCGAAGAGCATTATCTACATTTTTTTGAAGGGATATATCAAGTGTTGTATAAACTTGAAGACCGCTTCGATACATAGTATTTCCATATCTTTTAGATAACTGTTTTCGAACATGTTCGACAAAATAAGCAGTTTCAGGAATTTGGTTTAAAGTAAAAGGATTTAATCTAAGAAATTCATCCTGTGCAGAATCCTTTTCTGTTTTCTTTATAAATTTTTCACTCAACATTCTCTTTAATACTAAGTTTCGGCGCGCTATTGATCTTTTGGGGTTTTTCCTTGGATTGAATTTAGAGGGTGCCTTAGGTAGTCCGGCAAGAAGTGCACTTTCTGCTAAAGTAAGCTCAGATAGTTTTTTACCAAAATAAATTTTAGAAGCCGCTTGTACACCGTATGCTCCATTTCCCAAATAAATTTGATTTAAATAAAATTCTAGAATTTCATCTTTTGTGAAGCGTTTTTCAATTTCTATTGCTAACAAAGCTTCTTTGATTTTTCTTTTCAAAGTCCTTTCCGGTGTAAGAAATAGTACTTTTGCTAGTTGCTGAGTAATTGTGCTTCCACCTTGTACAAAACGACCACTTTGCAAATTCACAAAAAAAGCTCTTATAATATCAGGATAGCTTACGCCGGGATGTTCGTAGAATCTTGCATCTTCAATAGACAAAAAAGCTTGTCGAAGTTGGATTGGTATTTTAGATAACGAAGTTGGTTCTCTTCTTTCGAGGTAAAGTTCTGCAATAAGTTTTCCCTTAGAATCAAAAATCCTAGTGGTTGTGTTTGGTTGATAATTTTTTAATCGGTCAAGTTCAGGGAATTCAAAAAGGAAAGAAACTCCTAATCCCAAAAGAATTCCGATTGTAAAAAAAATAATTAAGATGAACTTAAAAATGTGAAGTTTTAGTATTTTTTTAAAAAAAATCATTTTTCAAACTCCGACGAAACTAAAATTGAAAAATATAACTGAAAAATCTTTAAGCTCGTGAAATGTTTTTTATTTATTGTTTTCGAATCTGCTTTATTTATTATACTAATTTTGCCTATCAAAGTGATGTTTTACCATAAATAGGTTATATTTGAATTCCTGTTTTACTTAGGAGATTTATTTATGGAAGCCTTTCGAGTTCTTGTTTTAAATCAGAGTTATGAGCCGATCAATGTGTGTGGAGCAAAACGAGCGATAAAGATGAGTCTTCTTGGGAAAGCAGAGGTCGTGGAGTCTGGTGAATTCGAAATAAGAAGTGAGACTTCCCAATTATTTCTTCCTTCTGTGATTCGACTTAAGAAGTATGTTTATTTGAAAATCAGAAAGAAAAAAGTTCCGTTTAGTAAAAAAAATGTTTTGAAAAGGGATCAATTCACATGTCAATATTGCGGTTCTTCTAACGGCGAGATGACATTGGATCACATTTTCCCTCGTTCCAAAGGAGGAAAATCGACCTGGAAGAATGTAGTATGTAGTTGTAGAGTTTGTAATGCGAAAAAGGGTAATCGACTTCCTGAGGAAGTTGGTATGATTCTTATTTCAAAACCAACTCAACCTGTTTTTCCCTTGATTGGTGGTTTTGGAAAATCTTCTGTAATATTTTCCACTGAGAAGTGGACAAAATATTTTTAATCTTCTCTTTTAATCACTTTCTTTTTTCTGAATTAGATTTTATATCGCAAAAGGTTTTCTATGAGTGATTTTCAACTTTTTTCTGATTTTATCCCTGCTGGAGATCAGCCATCAGCGATTAATGGAATAGTAAAGAATTTTCAAGATGGGAAGAAAAAGCAAGTTTTACTGGGTGTAACTGGATCTGGTAAAACTTTTACAATGGCAAATGTTGTTCAGAAATTAAATAAACCTACGTTAGTTTTAGCTCATAATAAAACACTTGCTGCTCAGCTTTATAATGAGTTTAAAGATTTTTTCCCCAAGAATGCCGTAGAATTTTTTGTAAGTTATTATGATTACTATCAACCCGAGGCTTACGTCCCTACTACTAATACTTTTATTGAAAAGGATGCGTCTATTAACGATGAACTTGATAGACTTAGACATTCAGCAACCCTCTCAGCACTAACAAGAAAAGACGTATTGGTAGTCGCCAGTGTTAGTTCCATTTATGGCTTAGGTCACCCTTCTGATTTTACTGATTTACATTTGAAGTTAGAAAAAGGAATGAGTATTAATCGCCAAGAATTTCTAAAAGATCTAGTTAAAATACAATATAAAAGAGATGATATAGAACTTTTACGTTCAACTTTTCGAGTGAGAGGAGATGTCATAGACATACATCTTCCCCATATAGATGATTATATTGTCCGAATTGAACTTTTTGGAGATGAAATTGACAAAATTTCTAAGATCGATCATTTAAGAAGGTCTAAAGGTGAAGAAATTAATTTTGTAGAGTTGTATCCAAATAGCCATTATATAACTCCAGATGAGAGACTAAATATAGCGATTAATAAAATAGAGGAAGAAATGTGTGAGCAAATAAATTACTTAGAAAAAGAGGACAAATTCCTTGAAGGGAAACGTATAAGCGACAGAACACGAGAAGATTTGGAAATGTTAAGAGAAGTTGGTTTTTGCCATGGGATTGAAAATTATAGTCGACATCTTGATGGTCGAGAAGAAGGAGAGCAACCTTCCACTTTGTTTTCATACTTTAAGTATGATCCCTTAATTATTATAGATGAGAGCCACCAAACTCTTCCGCAGTTTCGTGCAATGTATAATGGCGATAGATCTCGAAAAGAAACTTTAGTATCACACGGATTTAGACTTCCATCAGCATTAGATAATAGACCTCTTAAATTTGATGAGTTTGAGGCCGAATTAACAGAAGTTTTATATGTTTCGGCTACTCCAAGTGATTATGAAGTTTCTAATAGTAGTAATGTGGTTGTTGAACAAATTATTAGGCCAACAGGATTAATTGATCCAATTGTTGAAGTTCGTTCTGCAAAATCACAGGTAGATGATCTTATTTCTGAGGTAAAGAAAGTTGTTTCTCAGGGAGACAGGGTTCTAGCAACTACCCTTACTAAAAGATTTTCTGAAGATCTGACAGAGTATTACGATGATATCGGATTAAGAGTCAGATATTTACATAGTGATATAGACGCAGTCGAGAGGGTTAGTATTATAAGAGATTTTAGGGCGGGTGAATTTGATATTCTAATTGGAATCAATTTACTTCGAGAAGGACTTGATTTGCCAGAAGTAGCATTAGTTGCAATTTTTGATGCAGATAAAGAAGGTTTTTTAAGATC
>DFQF01000085.1 GCA_002377645.1 Nitrospinaceae bacterium UBA3496
GTTTTTGTGTTGTTTGAGAAATTTTGTTTCCTTCTGCCCCATTTTTCGGTGAAAAGGAGGAATAAAACAAAAATTAAAAGGACTACAGATAATTGACTCGCTCCAGATATACTATCCATATTCATCCAAACGTCATAGATTCCAGCTGTAAATGTCTCGATTGCAAAAAAATCAACTGTCCCGAAATCGTTTAAAACTTCCATTAGAACAAGAGAAACACCGATAGCCATTGATGGTCTTGCTAGGGGCATGGATATTCTAAAAAAAGTATCCCAGGGACCTCTGCCAAGGGTTCTGCTTATGTCTATGATAGAAGATGATTGTTCAGAAAAAGAAACTCTTGAAAGTAAGTAAACATATGGATAGAGAACAAAAGTCATCATGAAAATTGCACCCCATAGAGAACGAATCTCGGGGAACCAATATTCTGAAGGAGATTTCCATGAAAAAAGTAATCGTAAAGATTCTTGTATAGAACCACTATACTCTAATAGATCTGTATAGATAAACGCTATGATATATGCAGGGATAGCCATTGGAAGTAATAAGGACCACTCAAATACTTTTCTTCCAGTAAATTCACAGCAAGTTACGATCCAAGCAGATGAGACCCCTATTAAAAGAGTTCCTATCCCCACGCCAATCATTAAAAAGAAAGTTGTATAAGTATAACGAAAGAGTACGGTGTCAATGAGATGTTTCCAGATATCGTCGCTTGGAAAGGTAGCTAACCATAAAATGGCAATGATTGGACCGGCAATCATTAGGGTGATCAGTAAAATAGGAAAATCAAATTTTTTCGTTTGCATTTCCTGCTTCTCATTTTGGTGTCCCCATGAAGCGCATGGAGGACTGGCAAGTAAAAAAATGCGCCACGTAAGGACTATTTAAAGCAAAAAAATCGGCAGCTAAAAGATTTTAGAAAATTAGCTGCCGATTTATAAAACAGTGACTACTTGTTGAAATTGACTTTGTCTACCAATTTCGAAGCAGAACTTCGTAACTCAGCAATCTTTGAGAGTTTGACGTTATCAGCCTGAAAACTACCCCAAGACTCAACAAGAGGGTGAATTTTGATTCCGCTTTTAACTGGATACTCAAAGTTTTGATGTGCATACATCTCTTGTGCAAATTTTCCACTTAAGAATTCAATTAATTTAATTGCGTTTCCTTTGTTTTTTGCACTTTTTGTTACTGCAGCACCACTGATATTTACATGAGTTCCTCTGTTTCCTTGATTTGGGAATACTAAATATACAGATTTAGCCCATTTTTTCTGAACAGGTTTTTTCTTGTTGGTTTGCATTTTCCCCATGTAGTAAGTATTTCCAATTGCTAGGTCGCAAACACCAGAATAAATTCCTTTTACTTGTGCTCTGTCGTTACCTTGAGGTTTTCTGGCTAAATTCGAATGTAGTCCTCTTAGCCATTTTTCTGCAACAGTACTGCCATGAGCATTCATTATTGATGCGAATAGGGAAAGGTTGTAAGCATGTTTTCCAGAACGTATGCATATCTTGCCTTTCCATTTTGGGTCTGCTAAATCTTCATAATTTTTAATAGCCCCTTTTTTTACTCTTTCTTTACTTGCATAAACGATACGAGCTCTTGTAGTTAATCCATACCAAAATCCCTTAGGATGACGATATTCAGATGGGATATTTCTGTTTAATATAGAAGATTTGATTGGCTGTAAAAGTCCTGCTTTTTCAAGTTTGCTAAGTCTACTGATATCTACAGTTAATACTGCATCAGCAGAACCAGGTTTTGCCTTGATTTTCTGGAGCATCCCTTTTTTAGCATAAACAACGTTTGTAACGATTCCAGTTTGTTTATTGAATTCGTTAAGGAGTGGCATAATGAGAAATGGTTGGCGATAAGAATATAGGTTTACTTCTTTGCCTGCCATAGCTTTATTTGCCGCAAATGACGATACTGCAACTAAGATTGACATGAAAACAATTGCAACTTTTTTTGTAAAACTGTTCATCTTTATTTCCTTCTTAAGAGGTTAGTGATATAGCCTTCCTCTCAAATTTGGCTGCGTATAATTAGCTGAATTGAGACTCTTGCAGGTGTATTGTAAATAGAAATTATTTCTTTAGGATTAGTTTTCCGTTTTTTGTCTTCTCCAAAACATAATTCTCATTCAAATGCTTAATTTTCACTGAATCTGCACTTGTGTTAGCAAAGAGTTCGGAAGATTCAATTTGAATATCGTTATTATATTGAAACCCTATGCCGAGGGAGACAGCAGTTACTTTATTGTCCTTGTTCATATTAATCTATACTCCTCATTTGTACTTACATCACAGTGAAAACTACATGAAGGACAGTTGTCGTCACTTTCACAATCTCTTTGATATTTTTTAAATATCTCTAGTAATTCACTGTTTTCTTTTGATTCAAAGAAACGTAAAAGATCAAGGAAGCGATTTAGGGAAGTAGGGCTTACATAGTGTTCCATAAGACAAGCGTCTAAAAATGCTTTTTCTTCATTTACACCTAAAATTTCTGTCAAGAAATTAACCAATATAGAAAATTTTCCAGAAACATTGATTGCTTGTTCCTCACCTTTTTTTGTTAGGAGTATACTTTCGTATATTTTATGGTCTACAAGTTTATTGGCAATTAGTTTTTTTAAAGCATTTGAGACAGCGGGTTTGGCAACTTTTAGTTTTTCAGCAACATCAGTTACGCGTGCATATCCTTTTTCTTTTTGTAGTTCGTGAATTGTTCGAAGATAATGTTCCAAGCTGGGAGTAAGGATTTTCTTCTCAGTCATGAGTCTTTTAGTCATTAATCTTTTTGTCATAAGTACCTTCTAGTATGTTAATCATAATTAAGAAAGTTAACCATAGATTAACATTGTTAATCTGTCAACTAAATTTTGTATTATTTTACGAAAGTTTGGATAGAACCATAGGTGCCAGACCAGATTCCAAGTTTGCCTATATTGATTTTAGTCTTTTTGAATAGACCGTCTAAGGATAGCTCTTCGCATTTTTGAAGGGAATAGGGAAGGAAATACTTTCTAGCTTTAGTTAATCCTCCAGTTAGAATAATTGTTTCTGGATTTATAAGGTTTATGATATTGCTCATAGCAATGCCTAAATAAACTCCAGATTCTTTAAATATCTCCTTACTTCTTTTATCTCCGAGCCTGCAAAGATTTGAGATTTCTAAGGGGGTAATCTTTTCTAGTTTGCCAATTTTACTTTTCGGATAAAGTTTCGCAAATGTTTCTGCTCTTTTTTTGATTGCCCATCCTGAGAAATATGATTCTAAACAACCTTTAACTCCACAATTACATAAATTTCCATTTGCTTTTATACAGGTATGGCCTATTTCTGAAGCTGTTCCAAAGTTCCCTTCCCATAAAGAATGATTGTTAATGAAAGCGCCGCCTATTCCAGTTCCCAGAGTAAGAAGAAATATACTGCTGTATTTTTTTTTGAATCCAATGGAATGCTCTCCTATTGCAGCAGCGTTTGCATCGTTCATGATACTAATAGGAACATTAGGGAATTCTCCTTTTAGAAATTGCATGAATTTAGAAAATTTAAAATTAGGCAGATTGGGAGAATTAACGAGTTTCTTGTTTTTGTTCAATAGTCCTGCTACAGAAATTCCTATGCCAAATATGTTCTTTTTTCTTGCAAACTTAATTTTTGATTGAGTTATAAATTTTGTTAGATTTTTTTCTATTTCGGTTTCCGCAGTTTTGAAAATCTTTTTATTAACAATTTCCCCGGATAACTTGAAAATTGCCGATTTTAGATTCGTTCCTCCTATATCTATCCCTATTAACATAGATTCTCATTTATTTTTTAGAAAAGGTTCTTGTTAATTACTTTTTTTGGATGATAATCCCTTGAAAGCGATTTTCTTTATAAAACTTTCAGCAGAATCATCCGTGTCGTCAGAGTCAATCATTATCGAAATACCTCCTATCTTAGGAGGAGATGAAGAGAAGATCTTCTTGTAATCTTCAAAAACGTTTCTCCTTTCAGTAATCCACTTTTTCAAATCTTTCTTTCCGCTTCTAACAACAATGTAGTGAACCATGAGTTGTTTTCGGCTTCTGAAAATCTTTCCTTTTGGTACATTAGAATCCCAAATATATGCAATAAGTCTACTATTTAACATGCTAGGAAATCTTGGGAAAACAACATAAATTCCTATTGCTTGATCGTCTTTAGAATAATGTTTAGCAGACCCTCTTTCTGGTATTTTTGTAGCTTTCCAGGTCCATTCTAAAATAGGAGATTTTTGTACATCTAATTTAATTTCTTTGTATATTGAGATTGCTGATGCCTTGCTTCTTAAACGATAAATTTTTTCTTCTTTTTCTTCTATTAACTTAAGATCAGGTTTCCCTCTCCATATTTTAAGTATCCAACCCAGAGGGATATTTGAATCTTTTTTTATTTTAATATTATTGAAGTCAGCTATAGTAATATTTTGTGCATAAGAAAAACTGGTATTAATAAGAATATAAAAGAAAAGCAAAAAAAATAAATTTCTAATGTGGATGCGGCTAAACAATTTCTGTCCTATTCAATTCTGATTTTAAGTTATCTTATAAGTAAAACTATAATATCCATTACGTTTGTTCCTGTTGGACCGGTTTTAAAAAGTGATTTTCTAGATTTCAGAAATATATTGCTGTTATTGTTACGTAAGGCCTCGTCTGAGTCAATATTGAGTTTTTTTGAATTTATAGTTCTTCCATTAACAATTGCACCGGAAGAAGTTGTTGGGCCGTCTTTACCGTCAGTGCCAGATGCAAGTAAAACAATCTTGGAAATGCCCTTAATTTCTTTTGCAAATTTTAGAGCGAGTTCTTGACATCTTCCCCCTTTTCCATTGCCATTGACTGTGACTGTAGTCTCTCCTCCACAAATTATACACGTAGGAAGTAATCGTTTGTCTTTCTCTTCTTTAGCGATTTTTGACAAATATTTTCCGACTTCATTTGCTTCACCATGTAAGTTTCTGGAAAGAATTTTTGTTTTGTAGCCTAAAGATTTTGCTTTTTTAGAAGATGCTGTAATAGCTGTATTGAGATCGGACATCATAAAAAAATAAGTTTTGTTTTTTGTAAGTAGTTTTCGTGAAGGAGTTTCCTGTATTTTTCCTACCATTCCCTGTTCTATATGTTTTTCTATATTTTTTGGGCATTTCCCCCACAGTTCCTTACTCATTAGAATATTATATGCATCATGAAATGAACTGTTGTCTCCATAAGTAGGGCCGGAGCCAATTACATCGAGTTTGTTTCCAATAACATCTGAAATATAAAGAGTGATTAATTTTGCAGGCAATGTTTTAATTGCTAGCTGTCCCCCTTTTATTTGCGAGAGGTGTTTTCGGATGCAATTCAGTTCATTGATCGTAGCTCCAGAGTTTAATAGTTTTTGTGTTAACCATGATTTTTCTTCTAGTTCTATTCCATTTGCAGGTTTTACCAAAAGTGAAGAGGCTCCACCTGAAAGAAGGAAAATCACAAGATCATTCTCCCCGCAACTTTGTACTAGGTTGATAATTTTATTTGTATGGGTAATTCCATTCTTGTCTGGCAGAGGATGTGATGCCTCAAGTACTTCGGTTTTTTCGCATTTCTTCTTGTGTTTGTAAGGAGTAATAACAATACCCGATGATATGACATCTTTTATTTTTTTTTCTAATGAATAAGCCATTTGAGACGATGCTTTCCCTGCCCCAATTACAAACACTTTTCCTTTGGGTGATAGAGCAAAGTCAGTTTTTGAAATCCTGATTACTTTATTTTTTTCATTTTTTATCAGTTTTATTTGTTTCGAGAAACTTTCATTTGGTTTGCATTCATTCAGGCCAGAGTAAAATATTGAAATTGCATCTTTCTTAATAGAGTTCTTATGTTTTTTCATCGAAAGTTTCCTTTTTTAGATTCTTCTTTCATACTACTCTTTTATTCTTTTGAATTATAGTTTCCTCTGGACTCTTTTTGTCTTGAATTATTGATCTAAGGGATTTGTAGGATGAAAAAAAATAAAAGCAGTGTTGGTATTATTGCTAATCCGCATTCTGGGAAAGATGTGAGGAGGATAGTTTCTTTAGCTAGTTCTTTCAGTAATCATGAAAAACTTCTCATATTAAAGAGAGTGGTTTCAGGATTAATCTCTAGTAAAGTAAAAAATATATATTTTTTAAAAGATGCGGGTTCTCTTGGTTCCTCAGTTGTTGATGAGATGGGGGGAGAGGTAGAAAATCAAGGAGCAACAAAGTTCCATCTTTTAGATATAAGTTCTAATGGAACCACGGAGGATTCTATTAAAGCCGCAGCCTTAATGAAAAAAAAGAAGATAGATGCAATTATTGCATTGGGTGGAGATGGAACTAGCAGAGCTGTTTCCAAAGGGTGTGGAGACATTCCTTTAATTGCTCTTTCTACTGGAACAAATAATGTTTTCCCAAAAAATATTGAAGGTACAATTGCTGGACTTGCCGCAGGTTTTTATGTGAATGACCCTAAGTTTTATTCTTCTCAGGTGAGAAAAACAAAGTGTCTTTCATTGATTTTCAAGTCAGGTCAAAAAGAGAAAGCCCTTGTCGATATTGCTCTTGTTCGAGAATCTTATGCGGGTGCCAAAGCAGTGTGGGATATTTCTAAATTGGAATTTTTGGCTCTGACCTGCTGTATACCTGGTAGTCTTGGTCTTTCCTCAATAGGGTGTAGTTTTGTATCTATCGCACCAGAAGAAAAGGAAGGGTTGTTTTTGAAAATGTCTAAAAGAAGGACGAAGAATGGAAAGCGAGTGATGTCTCCTATAGCTCCGGGAATGGTTGTTCCTGTCAATGTTTCTAGTTTTAAAAAAATCAAGATGAAAACCCCCTTTGAATATAAGGCGTCATCTAATTCTGTTATTGCTTTTGATGGTGAAAGGGAGGTTGTTTTAGAGAAGGGAGAATCATTTACTGTTAGCTTAGAGGACAAAGGTCCAAGGGTTTTAGAAGTTTATGAAATTATGAGAATTGCTGCTGAACGCGGAGATTTTGAATTTGAATAAAATTTCATCTTGCAATTCCTCTCATTTTTCTCTATTTTTAGATGCTATTTTCAACTAATTGCAAATATTGTTTGTTTTTTGAGTTTTAATTTTAATTTGAGGACGATGTTTTGATTAACGTTGATAATCTTTCGAAATTCTACGGAAATGTAGAGGCTGTTCGTGGAATTTCTTTTGATGTAGAGGAAGGCGAGATTGTGGGTTTTCTTGGTCCTAATGGTGCCGGAAAATCTACTACCATGAAAATATTGACTGGATATATGCCAGCTTCGTCAGGTTCAGCACACATTGCTGGCTTTGATGTTTCTCAAGATCCCTTGAATGTGCAGAAAAATCTTGGTTATCTTCCTGAGAATAACCCTCTTTACCCAGAAATGACGGTGAGCGCATACTTGGATTATTCAGCCTCAATCAAAGGATTGTCTTCTTCTGAGAAAAATAGTGCAATTGGTTCTGTTATAGAGAAATGTGGTTTGGAGAATGTTCGGTCTAGAGTAATAGGACATCTCTCTAAAGGGTATAGGCAGAGAGTAGGTCTAGCGCAGGCGTTAGTAAATGATCCTCCAGTGATGTTGCTAGATGAGCCGACTTCAGGTTTAGACCCTGCTCAAATTGTTGAAATAAGAAATTTGATCAAGGAATTGAAAGGCAATAGAACTATAATGTTGAGTACACATATTTTGCCTGAAGTGAATATGGTTTGTGACAGAGTTGTAATTATCCATCAAGGAAGGCTAGCAGCAGCAGGAGAATTAGATGCCCTTGCTGATAGTATGAATGAGAAAAATAGAACATTTTTGTCCGTAGTTGGAGAAGAAGATAAATTTTCAGAAATTTTAAAAGGTATAGATGGAGTGGAAAATGTGCGTTTGAGAGGTATTAAAAATGGAGAGGTACACTATGAAGTAGATTCTGAAAAGGATCTTCGTGCAAATTTAGCATCTGTTGTATATGAGAAATCTGGGAAACTTACAGAGATACGAAAAGAAAGTATTACTTTGGAAGAAATTTTCGTAAAAATAGTAAGTGGTGAAACTGGTAGTATTGAGGAGAATGTCGATGAATAGTGTCTTGGTTGTATGCAAAAGAGAACTTTCAAGTTTCTTTTTTTCACCTATTGCTTATGTAGTTTTGGGTGTATGGAGTTTGTTTATGGGTGGTTTTTTCTCCAGTGCGTTTGCACAGTATGGAATGATATCGATGCAACTTTCTCGAAATCCCCAATTAGCTGCGCAATATAATATAACCCCTACATCGTGGATCCTCTCTCAGCAGGTTTTTGCTAGTGTGAGTGTAACTCTGTTGTTTATAACTCCTCTTCTTACAATGAAATTGTTTAGTGAAGAAAAAAAACAGGGGACTATGGAGATGCTCCTGACTTATCCTATTAAAGACACTCAAATTCTTTTAGGTAAGTTTCTTTCAGTAGTTTCTATTTATCTACTGATGCTTTTAATTTTATTGATTTATCCTGTTCTATTAAGCACTTTTGTCAGAGTGGAGTGGTCAGTAATAGCGTCATCGTTCTTAGGAATTTTTCTAATGGGTTGTTCGTTTCTTTCGGTAGGTCTTTTGGCTAGTTCTTGGACGTCAAATCAAATCATAGCCGCGATGTCGGCGTTTATGATTTTGTTATTGAGTTTTATTGTTGAATTTCTTTCAGCATCCGCACCCGCGATAGTTTCGACAGTATTGCGTCAAATGTCTATTGGATTGCATTTGAAAAATTTTGTTGCGGGAATTATTGATACAAGAGATATAATCTTTTTCTTGAGTTTGATTTTTATCTGTTTATTTCTTTCGCTAAGGTCACTAGAATCTCATCGGTGGAGGGGGTAAATCTTGGCAAGTCAATCACTGTATATTTTTATAGCCTCAGCTTTTTTTCTTGTTCTTACCATAACCGGTTGGGCAGGCAGAGATCTTTTTGAAGGCGTTTCTTACTGGGTTTATGTAACCGGTTTCTTAGGTGTTATACTTTTTGTTGTTGCGTTATGGTCATCTAGCTCGGAATTGAAGAAAGGTTTTAGCCAAAGATCAACTAAGTCAGGAATACAAGTAACCATAATGTGTTTCGTGGTTGTTTCCCTGATTTTTGTTTTAAATCTCTTCTCTTTTAAACATTTTCATATTTGGGATATTACTCCAGGTAAGTTTCATAGTCTTTCTAGTAAAACAGTAAAAGTTTTGAAAAAACTAGATAGAGAAAAAGTCAGCATTGAACTTATTGCTTTTATTAAAAAATTACGACAGCCTTCTATAAAAGAGGCTTTGGAAAGGTACACTAGGCATACAAGTCAAGTTAGTTTTAAATTTATTGACCTAGATGCGAATCCAACAGTTGCAAAATTGTATGATGTCGAACATTACGGCACTATTGTTGTGGTCCATAGATTTCCCAATAAAATACCTTCAGCAAAATTAAAGTCCAAAGTTGGTAAAGGAAAAATGCCTTTATCTAAAAATTTCAGATCAGAAAAAATATATTCCTTGTCGGAAAATGCAATTGTTAACGCTATATTAAAAACAGTTCAGACAGAACAGAAAAAAGTATATTTTTTGACTGGTCATGGCGAAAGACTTTTTGCTGGAGGAAAAAGTCGTAAAAACTTATTTGCGCTCGCAAATTTCCTTAGGGGAGATAATTACAAAACAGAGCCTTTGTTACTTGTAAGAGAGAAGGCAGTTCCGAAAGATGCTAGAATTTTAGTAATTGCAGATCCTAAAAAAGATCTTACCTCTATCGAATCTAAATTCTTAAAAGATTATATGGATAAGGGGGGTAGACTTTTAGTTTTCTTAGAGCCGAATTTCGGAATGAATGAGAATTCCTTTGAAAATCTTTATTCGCTATTAAATAAATATGGATTTAAAACCCCAAAATCATATGTGATAGATCCCCAGGCAGTTAGGTTTGCAATGGTTGGTGGGAATGCTCTAACTCCTTTTGTTGCTAGTTACGGTATTCATGAAATTACAAAAAGTTTAAAAGGATTGGCAACAGTTTTTCCTACCTCAAGAATAGTTAATTTTAAAGCAGACCCTAAAATTGGCTTAAAGGGTGAGGAACTAGTCAAAACTGGCAAAGGAAGTTTCTGGGTCCCAAAGGTAGAGGTGAGTGATAAAGAGTTGTCCTATGATGAGAAAAGCATTAATTCTGGTCCTGTTACACTTGGTGCTGCAGCCTCCTTCCAATCTAAAATTAACAAAAAAGAAGCAAGAATGGTTGTTTATGGAGATGTGGATTTTGCAACCGATGGATATATTCGTATGCAAGGAAATTCAAATTTAGTCTTAAATTCAATGAACTGGTTAGGTGGAGAGAAAGATTTGATTTCTATAAGACCTAAAACTAGAACGGGTGATCCATTGCTAATTGAAGGAAATGAAGGATCTTATGTATGGATATTAACGTTTCTTGTTATCCCGATTTTTATCATTTTGATTGGAACTGCCGTTTATGTAAGTAGAAGAAGGTTAAGATAAAAGAAGGCGTCTAAGGTGAATGGCAAGAAAAATTTATTCCTATTACTTATCCTGGTAGTCCTATCTTCAGCCTACTATCTATATGATGTTAAATGGGCAAAAGAAGTTCAAAAGAAAAAAGAAATCAGCCTTAAATTAATCGGTTCTAATGAAACTTCAAATCTAGAAAGGCTCTCTTTTTACGGTAAAAACAACAAATATGTATTAAAACGTAATGGGAAAGGTTTTTCTATAATTAAACCTATTGTTGCCAGCGTTGATGAAGACGTTTTGGATAAAATGTTGAAAGTGGTTGCTCAGATTAAAGAACAAAGACGAATCGGAAAAGTGGACTCTCTTAAAGAATTTGGACTTAGCGATACCAAACAACTTTTGTCAATGAATTTCAAAAATTCTAAAAATATAGTTTTGAAATTAGGAAATAAAAATCCTACAAAAAAATTTAGATATGTTTTGCTTGGCAATGGAGAAGTAGCAACTGTAGATATTGCAGTTTTGAAAAAATTTGACAAGAAAATCTTTGATATCAGAGACAAATATCTCATAACTACAATTCCAGCTGATGCAAATAAAGTCAGTGCATTCTCTAGGGGGATGAAAAAAATCTTTGATGCTACAAGGAATGAAAAAAACAAAGACAAATGGAATTTGATTTATCCACTCAATGAAGAATCAGATGCAGTAGAAACAGAAGGAGTGGTCTCGACTTTACGCTGGGATCAGGTTGCTCGATTTGTCGAAGAGGATCCAAAAGATTTGTCTAAATACGGATTGGATAATCCTAAGTATATCTACCATGTTTTTAAAGACAGAGCTTCAAAAAAACCAGATGACGGAGTGATCGTAGGTGAGAGAGAGATTAGTTTTGCTCCTCTGAATGCAAAGGATCCCAAGGCAAAGAAGAAGAAAGAAATATTATTCTATGCGAGAAGGCTTAGTGGTGGGCCTGTTTTTTTGATGAAAGAACATACCATGAATAATTTGCCCAAGGACACATTCAAGATAAGAAAGAAAACTCTGATTGATTATGATGTAGATCATGTTACGCGCATACGTTTTTCTTGGGATGGAAATACATTCGATTCAATTAGAAAATCAAAAAAAGAATGGGATGTATCAGTAGAATCTTCTGCTGGGACAAGGACAGTTAAGTTTAAGGGAAGGCATAAGCATATTGATGATTTGCTATGGGATATAAAGTGGTCTAATTCTGCAGGTTATATTGATAATCCTAAAAAAAATCTTTCAGATTATGGACTGGAATCGAAAGATGTTAGGAAATTCGATGTTTATATTAAGAAGAAAAAAGAGGACAAAGAAACTCTCCATACTTTTATAATAAGTAAATTATTGGATGGAAAGAAAGCCTATGGAAAATTTGTCGGACAAGAAAGAATTTTTATGTTGAAAAAGAAAGATTACGAAAAAATAACCAGAAGAACTAAATACTTCAGAGATAGAAGACTTATAGTATTTGATAGTATAGAGAAAATCCAGAAATTAATTGTGGCATATCCAGACGGAAAGAAAATGATTCTTAGAAGACCTCTCGCAGGTCTTTTTGGGGGAACTGACAAAAACTCTTGGGAGTTTACAAATTTGAAAGAAAAAAAGGTGAACGTTGCGGAAGTAGACGGTTTCTTGAATAGATTGAAAGATTTGGAATATGAGGAGTCTGATATAGGAAAGAACGAATATGACTTTGATAATTACCGTATGACGGTTACTTTGTATGGGAAAAATGAAAATAAACTTCGAACGATTATTTTTGCTAAAAGCAAAAATAAAGATTACTTGATAGCAAGAAGAGGGTTTTCTAAAACGGAAGTTCTTCCAGTTAAGAGGCGTTACAACGAATCAAGATTTCCTAAGACAATAAAAGACTGGATCAAAGAATAGATTTGACTATATTCTTTGTTCTCTTTTAAATATGAATATCTGTAATGCAAATAAATACAATAGCATAGAAGAAAAAGTTAATGATCTAAATTAGGGAAACTTTTGTGTTGAGTTACTCTGTTCATTTGCTCTTGATGTAGGTAATCGTGGATTCCTGAATAGTATATACGTTCATAAATATTTAAAGCGCCGTATTTTGGTCTGGGATTTGGTACTAGAGAAGATAAATCTATTTCACGAAAAGAAATGAGACATTCATGTATAGCCATTTTCGATGGATAAAGTTCCCTTATCATCTGTTGTAAATCAGATCTTCCTCTTGGCAGTAAAGATTCTGGGGATGGTACAAATCCTTGTTCTCTTTTTCTCAAGGCTTCTAAAGACATTTTTTCTTTATTTTCTAATTTCGTAATCCAATTTCCTGTCTTTTCTGCTTCATTCAGAACTTCTAAGGCAGATTTCCTAAAAAATACATCTACTAAAAGGGTATGCTCAATACCTTCTATTATGCTCCATTCATTATCAGGTGGTTCCCAGATTGCTTGTTCTTTAGAAAATGTATTGACGTAAGTAATGAAATTGTCTCTATCTTTAAAAGCGGATTCAAAGGCTTTATCGAATTGTTCAGTTGGATTCATTTGTTTTCTTATTTTAGAAGGAAAGAATTATTCTATATTGTGGGATTTTAGATAATTTGAACTGAAACATCAATTGTAAAAATTGTCTAAATGAAATGGGTTAAACCATAGAGTAATGTTAAAATGATTTCTTTCTCAATTCCACTTTATTCTTTAGGCATATGACAGATCTTACTCTCACAGGTATTTTTTCCATTTTAACTGCTATTTCCACCGGCACATTCTCTATAATTGTGAGGCAGGGAAGACATCACGGCAATGCTTATACAGGAGTTCTGATTGGATTGATCATAAGTATTCCTGTGCTTGCATTTCTAACTTATATTAATTGGCAAGCTCATTGGTGGAATTTGAAAGCACTATTTTTACTTTCCATAGCTGGATTTCTTGGTCCAGCAGTTGGAAGAGTACTTTATTTTTCAGGAATACATTATCTGGGTGTATCCCGTGCTATGCCTCTTACTTCCACGATGCCTCTTTTTGCATCTATTTTTGGAGTTTTACTCTTAGGCGAAAGGCCTGGACCATTTATATGGCTTGGTACAATGATGATAGTTACTGGTTGTATTTCGATTACATATAAGAAAGACAATGATAGTAGTTGGAATAGAAATTATATTTGGATTCCTTTTCTTGCTGTTTTATCTTTGTCTTTATCTCACGTATTTAGAAAAACGGGTGTTAGGGTAGTAGACTCTCCGTTGTTGGCAATTACAATTATGAGTGTTTCGGGGTTCTTCTTTCTAGTTCTTTTTTCGCGTTTTTTTCCTCAGCCACAGAGACCAAACTTGAAAAGTATCCAAGCTTGGAAATTTTATACTTTCTCAGGTCTTCTTAACACCGCTTCTGTTTTTTTTCATTTTGTGGGTCTAAACTATGGAGACCTTTCAATAGTAACTCCACTTTCTTCAATGGCGCCTTTATTTGCGCTTCTTTTTAGTAGGATCTTTTTTAAAGATGAAGAAAAAATCACCCTTTTGATTTTGATAGGTACTTTGTTGATTGTTCTTGGCGGAACAATTATTTCGTGGCGGATTTTCTAACTCTATTGTTCGGATGATTTGATGATGATTGATCAAACTACAGCTTGTATTTTTGCTTTTTGCGCAGCTATTGGAGCAGCGACATTTAGTATTATCATCCGAATGGGTCAGAGATATGCGAATGCAACATCCGGTGTGGTAATTGGATTAATTGTAAGCGTTCCTTTCTTGCTGATACTTGTTCTTCTTTTTTCCGACTTACGTCTTATAAATAGAACTGCAGTACTTTGTTTTTTTGTGTCAGGTCTATTAGGTCCTTGTCTTGGACGGCTTTTTATTTTTTATGGTATTCATCACCTTGGGGTTTCTAGAGCCGTTCCATTGAAATCGATCCAACCCCTTGTAGCTGCGATTATGGCATATATGATTCTTGGAGAAAGACCGGGACCACTGATTTGGATGGGAACTTTAATGATTGTTGGAGGATGTGCCTTATTTTCAATCAAAAAAAGCGGAGATATTTCTTGGAATAGGCGTTATATCTGGTTGCCGATGGCAGCTGTTTTCTCATTTGCAGCTGGAGCTATAGTACGTAAGATAGGACTAGGAATATTATTTTCTCCTTTAATCGGTGTTACGATTACTACAATTTCTGGACTCATTTTTATCCTGAGTTTTTCTTTTGCTCTGCCTAAAAATTATAGGCCAAACTTAACTTGGGGTAAGGCTTGGTATTATTATGGAATTTGCGGTCTAGTTAATACTGGCACTTTTATACTTAGTTTTCATGCTGTTATGAGAGGAGATATAAGTATTACCCAGCCTATAGCCTCAACTTCGCCTTTTTTTGCTTTGATACTAAGTCATCTTTTGCTTCGTGATATTGAAAAAGTTACGATGCCTATCGTGATTGGCACCTTCTTAACTGTAGGTGGAGCATTGCTTGTGAGTTGGAAATTTTTCTAAGAAATTTAGAGTTTTACTGAACCAGATAATTTTCTGCGTTGATCCCACCATTTCCACTTCTTTGGTTCGATTGTAACACGAACTCTAATTCCTTCCACTTTAGGTGATTTAACCCATTCTTTCCACATCTCAGGTCCGTAAAAATGATCTACTAGTATTTTTTGTCCCTCGTGGTCACTTTGCATTTCTTGTGAAAGATGTGCGATTCCCGATGCAGTTACAGCTCTGAAAGGATGAGAGTCATCATCAACACAAATTGAAACTTTGGGGTTTCTGCGTAGATTTTTTATAGTGAGTGTATAGGTTTTGGTATTGAAGTAAAAAGTGCCTTTGTCAGGGAAGAAAAGATATACTACAGGAACGATATGTGGAGAATCATCTTGATTTATTGAAGAGACACGAGCAATTCTAGGTTCTGTTAGAAAATGATCCATCTCGGTCGGTCGATTATTCATATGAGTTCTCCTTCTATGATTTCCAGCCATGACGTCCGATAAGTTTTACAAAGACACATCCAACAATTTCTTCAACCTTGAAGGTTCCATCCTTATTACTGATTACTTTCGTTAATTTTTGATTGCTTTCATCTCCTATAGGCATTACCAGAGTTCCTGTATTCGTAAGTTGCTCTAACCATGGTTGTGGGGGTCTTACTCCAGATGCTGCAGAAAGAATGGCATCGAAAGGAGCTTCCTCATTCCAGCCGTAAGTACCATCAGCTGTCCATAGAAGGAAATTGGAATATCCAAGTTTTTCAAGTTTTGTTCTCGCTAGATCTGACAAAATGGAAATTCGTTCAATTGCTCGAACTGTAAGACCCATTTCGCATAAAAGAGCAGTTACATAACCAGATCCTGAGCCTATTTCTAGGATTTTTTCATTTCCTTTCAGCGAAAGTGATTCTAAGCTTGCGGCAACCATGTAGGGTTGTGAAATGGTTTGTCCGTGTCCTATTGGAATAGACTTGTCGGCGTAAGAATCTTCCTTAAAAACTTCTGGACAGAAATAGTGTCTGGGCACTTTGCTCATTACTTCAATTACTTTTTTGTCTTTGATGCCTCTCCCAATGATTTGTTTTTCTATCATCTCTAGTCGAGCTATTTCCCATCTTTTTTCGCTGTTCATTGGACTGTTTCTAAATAAATTCATCAAAATCCCATTTCTTAAGATGAAGTTTATATTCTTCGTCTGTCAAGTCCATTTTTACAGGCGTTATAGATATTTGATTTGATTCAATTGCAGCGAAATCCGTATTTGGCTCATTTCTTGAATTAAGTTTATCACCTCCAATCCAAAAATAATCAGTTCCTCGAGGATCTTTTCTTTTTACTATTCGGTCACCGTAGACTCGTTTGCCCTGACTCGTGATTTGGATTCCAAGACAACCTTCTTCACTTATATTGGGTACGTTTATATTTAAAAAAACTCTTGGTGGTAATTTTTCATTTAATATTTTTTGAGCAAGAAAAATAATTGATTTTTTTGCCAATCCAAAATCTGTAGAAGTCTTTTCTTCGCAATCTTGAGAAATAGCGACAGACGATATCCCTAACAAGGTACCTTCCATGGCAGCTGCAATAGTTCCAGAGTAGGTGACATCATCACCTAGATTCGTGCCTATATTAATACCAGAAAGAATTAAGTCGGGTGTTCTATCCTCTAGGAAACCATTTAATGCAACATTCACACAGTCAGTAGGAGTGCCGTCCACAGAAAACCAATGTTTTCTGATTTCCTTTACACGGAGTGGTCTGGTTAAAGTTAACGAGTGTCCCGTAGCGCTCTGATTGCTACTAGGAGCGAAGACATAGACATCACCGAATGTAGAAGCTGCATCGTATAGAGCTTCAAGACCTTTAGATTCTATTCCGTCATCATTGGTAATTAGTATTTTTGGCATTTGTGTATACTTTTGGATAAATTAGGCGTTATAAATCATTCCTCAATTAGTAATTGAACAGTTGATACACTTTGAGTATATTAAATTGGAAACGAAAAATAACCTTTAAGTGAGATAAATTTTAAAATTTAAATAAGGATAGTTTCGTAATGAATGAAAAAAAATATGATGTGGTAGTGATAGGTTGCGGAAATGCAGCTCTGTGTTCAGCATTAGCTGCACGCGACGGAGGAGCATCGGTTCTAGTTTTAGAGAAAGCTCCAGAGCCCTGGAGGGGTGGCAATTCTGCTTTCTCGGGTGGTTTGTTCCGTTTTGCTTTTCAGGGGATGGAAGATATTTACGAACTGGTCCCAGATCTTTCTGATGAAGAGAAAGAGAATATTGAAATAGAACCATATACCCACGAGAAGTTTTTTGATGATTTGGCAAGGGTTACTGAATATCAAACTGATGGAGATCTAGCTTCAACTCTAATAGATCAGTCTCTTCCGACTTTAAAGTGGATGCAGTCAAAGGGTCTTAGATTGGTTCTTGCTGGTGGACGTCAAGCATTTAAGGTAGATGGAAAACTTCGGTTTTGGGGAGGGTTGATACTTGAAATTGTTGGAGGCGGTTGGGGTCTTATTGATGCTCTTCTTGAGGCCGCTTCCAATGCGGATGTCGAAATACGATATGAATCGAAAGCCACGAAGTTAATTACTGATTCAAAAGGAACAGTAATCGGAGTTTCTGTTAGAGGTCCAGAGGGATCTTATGATGTGCATGCACCATCAGTTGTTCTGGCATCTGGTGGATTTGAAGCTAATAGTGAAATGCGTTGTAGATATTTAGGGCCAGGTTGGGAATTGGCAAAAGTTAGGGGCACTCCTTACAATACGGGTGATGGCATTAAGATGGCCTTAGATATTGGAGCACAGCCTTATGGACACTGGAGTGGTTGCCATTCTGTTGCATGGGATTTAAATGCTCCAGCGTTTGGAGATTTAACTGTTGGAGAATCATTTCAAAAGCATTCATATCCATTTGCAGTGGTTGTGAATATAAACGGAGAAAGATTTTTAGATGAAGGTGCTGATTTTCGTAATTATACTTATGCAAAATACGGGGGCTTGATCATGGAACAGCCTCAGAGAACCGCCTATCAAATCTTTGATCAAAAAACACTGCATCTAATGAGAGACGAATATCGTATTAGAGATGTGACTAAAACTGAAGCGGATACACTTGAAGAATTAGCAGAGAAATTGGAAATTAATGTAGAGAATTTTGTTAAAACTATAAAAGAATTCAACGCATCTATTGAACCAGTTAAGTTTGACCCTACCGTGAAAGATGGTAAAAGTACAAAAGGGATTTCGCCTCCCAAGTCAAATTGGGCGCAACCTATAGATGAGCCTCCATATGAAGCTTATAGCGTAACAACGGGTATTACATTCACTTTCGGCGGGATTAGGGTAAATAATAAAGCAGAAGTCATTAATACTGAAAACAATGTTATCCCAGGTTTGTTTGCAGCAGGGGAATTGGTTGGAGGTGTTTACTATTTCAATTATCCAGGAGGCGCTGGGCTGACTTTAGGAGCCGTTTACGGACGACTAGCCGGTATCGCTGCTAGTGCAAATGCGAAAGTGAAATCTTAATTCATGTAGATTCCGCCATTAAGTACTAGGGTTTGGCCTGTCATATAGCCATTGTTTACAAGCATGTCTACTATACTGGCAACCTCTTCTGATTTGCCGAATCTGCCTACCGGTGCCCAAGGTTTAGAAACGCCAATATCTTTAGTAATCATGTCAGTTTCTATTACACCAGGAGCAATAGAATTTACTGTTATTCCTTCTCCAGCAAGTATTTTTGCATAGTAATGTGTTAATCCATTCATCCCAGCTTTAGAGGCTGCGTAATGCGGACCAGTACTTCCTCCTGTGATAGCGGCATGTGAGGATATATTGATAATCCGCCCCCATTTGTTTTCTCTCATGAATGGAATAAAAGCATGTGTAAGTAGAAAAGAAGATTTTAAATTTGCATCCATCACAATATCCCAAGATTTTTCGTCCATCTCTTCGAGTGATTTTTTAACAACCATACCGGCATTGTTGATAAGTATAGAAATTTTTTCTCCGGAGTTTTTTATTTTGTCTACTAAAGAATCTATTTCATTTGATTGAGAGACATCACATTGAACGAGCATAGACTTGCATCCTAATTTTTCAATCTGTTGGCAAGTATTCTCTGCATCTTCTTTGCGTTTGTTGTAGTGAACGATGATAAGGCCGCATTTTTTTGCAAGGGAAATTGCGCAGGCCTTGCCTATACCTCTACTTGAGCCAGTAACCAGAACGGTTTTGTCTTTTAAATTTTCCATAGCCAATCATATCATTTTTTTGTCTGCTCGCTAGTGGAATAAATATATTTACGTTAACCTCGCTACTTACTTTTGAACTGTTGTTTTCATTTTATAAGGATTTATTTTGTCAGTTTTTCTTACATATTTTGGATTACCGCAACTACTAGGACTTTGTTCTTCTGTTTTATTTTCCATAACATTAGTTTTGCTTCGTCAAGGAATGAGAACCTCTACTCCCTTAACAGCAGTATTAACAATCAATTCTATTGTTAGTCTTGGTGGATTCATTGCTTCATTTCTATATGAGGATTGGGGGAATATTATTCCAATGGCGATCTTCTGGTTTGGTTGTATGGGGCTAATTGGTGCGGGCATAGGGGCAATTTGCAGGATGGTAGCAGTGGTTAGAATGGATTTAAGTTCTTCTACGTTGGTAGCTTCTACCACTCCTATTTGGGGAGCTTTGTTTGCTATTTTCTTTCTAGGAGAAAACCCAACAATTAAAGTTCTCATTGGTACGTTATTGATTGTGGTTGGTGTTTGTATTCTAACTATTGGCAGAGAGAATGTGGAAACTGATTTTAAGCATTGGTTTAGGACGGCACTTATTTTTCCAATTGTGGCATCCGTTGTTTACGCAATTGCTCCTATCTTTACAAAATATGGATATTTTTATCAGAAAACACCGTTTCTTGCGTTAGGAGTTTCTTTTGGATTAGGAAATGTCCTTTTGCTTTTAGCTAAACCGATTTTGCCAAAAGGCAATGCTATTTATGCTCCATTTAAAAGTTTGGTTTGTTTTGTCATTGGTGGAATTTTCAATACGGCAGCAGCATTTTCTTTTATGTATGCACTTACCTTTGGAGACGTGACATTAATTCTTCCTATGAGTAGATTTACACCCTTGTGGGTTGTTCTGTTTAGTTCTATATTTTTAAGGAAAATAGAGAATATTAATTTTATGGTAGTGTTTGCTGCTATTACAGTTGTGTGCGGTGGTTTGCTCATAAGTTTAAAATAATATAGATTTTAAATATCGGGGCGTGGCGCAGCCTGGTAGCGCGCTGGTCTGGGGGACCAGAGGTCGGAGGTTCAAGTCCTCTCGCCCCGACCAATAGAATCAATGATTTAGAATCATTTTTTAAAGTAAATGTTTAATCTTTTATAATTTTCTTAAAAAGATCGATTCTTTCTTTAATGTATATTTTCTAGAAATATTCCATAATTTAAAATAATATTCCCTCAAAATAAGTGCAGATTCTGCTAAAAATCTTACAAACAATCCTTTATTTTGAAAAATGCTACATGCACCAATCAATCCTTCTTTTGAATGCAAAAGTTCATCTATATCTGTATACATTTCATTTAATACTTCTCCTGAAACCCCAATGATGTAAAAACTACCTAAATAAGGATAGGACTCAAAAAGACCTTCGTTTTTCATATTATTTGCTTTTGGTTTTATAACAAGAGCGTCATTTAAAATGGGTAATTTGTTCATTTTTACTTTTAGGCGAAGTTCTAACAAAGAGTAATCAAAATTTTCTCCATATGCAGATCTTCCTTGGTAAATTGTTTCTGCATATAAAAACTTTGCGTTCTCGTGCATTTCAACGTTCACATATTGTACATAGCGAGAGTCTGCAAAAGGAATAATAGGATCTGGTATAAATTCAAAAATACCATTCTCTTCAATTTTAATTTCCATAGTAGATAAAACACTCTTCTCTAAACTTTTATAAATTTTTGTTGCACCTTGTGTTGTTATGAGTGCTTTTGAATCATTTGATATGTTAAATCTGAATTCTAATTTGTCTCCTCCAACATGACCTCCTGTTGGACTAATTATTGTTAAGTATGCAGTACCATCTTTTTCCGGATAAAAAGGTTTGATAATTTTAAGAGGAATTCTCGAGAACTCATTTCGAAGTATTGTTTTGTTTGCGGATTTTTCAAACTTGACATCAATGATGCCATGTTTGCCAACCATATTATTTTGTATTTTTTGTATATGTAGCATTGGAATACGACTACCTGACAAAAAGGACTTCAGTTTCTATCCATTTGACGATAGCGTCTACTCCTTCTTGGTTTTTTATGTTTGTAAATAAAAAAGGTTTTTCCCCACGCATTTTTTTAGTGTCTCTATCCATTACATCTAGACTTGCTCCTACAAGTGGAGCTAGATCAATTTTATTTATTAAAAGAAGATCCGACCTAGTGATTCCTGGACCGCCTTTCCTTGGAATTTTGTCTCCTGCAGAGACATCAATGACGTAAATGGAAGCATCTACAAGTTCTGGGCTAAATGTAGCAGCTAGATTGTCGCCGCCACTTTCCACAAAAATGAGATCAAGTGATCCAAGTTCTTTAGATAATCTTTCTATAGCTTCTCTATTTAAAGAAATATCTTCTCTGATTGCGGTATGAGGACATCCCCCTGTTTCCACTCCTAAAATTCTGTCAGCAGTCAAAGAACCACTTCTTGTAAGAAACTCAGCGTCTTCTTTCGTGTAGATGTCGTTAGTCACAACTGCAATCTTATAGTTGTCTCTTAAGGTTTTGCAAAGTGTGTCAACTAGAGCCGTTTTGCCAGAACCGACTGGGCCTCCGACTCCTATTTTTACTGCTTCTTTCTCCATTGAATTTCTCCCTTGCTTAGTACTTATGAAATAAATAATCTTGTATGTAATCGGTGGTGCGACATTGCTTGTATTTCATGTGCAGGTGCAAACGAAAAAGATTCAGAAATAGTTCTTGTTAAAGAATCTTCTATTATTTGAGGGAGTAGTTTTTCCATTTTTGCTATTATCCTCTGTCCGTCTGTTTGTCCGATTGGTATCAATCTCACTCCTGCTGAAACTAAAGAAGAAACAAATCCAAAGAAAAAACTTTCCATTGTTTGTTCTAAGGGGATGTCCATTACTGAAGAAACAACACCAAATGTAATTGGGTAATGACCATAGGCAGAATCATTGTTTATTTGATTTAGGTATTCTCCAATATGATCGTTTTGCAGGAATTCGTGAGATGTTCTTAGAAACTCTTTGCCTACGCTGTGGCTTGCATTTCGAAGAGAGGAAATCGGTTTTGTGGCATGGAATTCTATATCTAAGCGAAGAATTTTTTCTAAATCTCTTTCCTTTGTGAGATTGTAGGATTCCTTCAAGTAGACGGCATCTAGGGTTCCGACGCTATGTTTTAATAGATTTTCAATCAATCTGTTTAATGAAGTAGAGTCAATTATCTTTTTGTTGTCTACATAAGACTCTAGTCCCAAAGAATGTGCAAATGAACCACGTGGAAAAGCGGAGTCTGAAATTTGTAATAATTTGTATATAGAGTTTGGATACATGGAACTAAGAATGATGGTGGTAAGTTGAAAAATCATGAGTGAAAGTTTCAACAGAAACTTCACAGTCAAAATGTAATTTTTTTAGAAAATCTTCCATTAGGCGATCGTATGGAGTTAAAATTCTATCTTTTTCTATTTGTATTGGGGCATGACGATTGCCGATTTGGAAAGCTATTTTAGCCATTTCCTCTGCAGAGTTTGGGTGAAGAACTAAAACATCTTCTTTGATAGCATCGATGACGACAACCCTGTCTCTGTCTTCGAGTAGGATATCTCCAACTTTAAGAGTTTGTCCGGTAGTTAGTGCAATTGCAAATTCTTCACCATTTTCAGTTCGAACTTTTTGTCTGCTTTTTGTGCGTTCTTCCCATCCAAGAGGAATCTTTTGTATTTCTCGTGTTTCTCTATCTTTTAATTGTCCAGAAATGGTTTCTATAATATTCATAAGTACCTTAAAAGAGAAAGTATCGTTGTGCCATGGGTAGTTTGTCGGATGGTTCGCAAGTTAGTATTTCACCATCGGCTTTTACAATATATGTTTCAGGATCAACCTCTATTTTTGGAAGATAATCATTTAAAACCATGTCCTTTTTTCCAATGTCTCGGCAGTTAGAAATAGGTGCAATTTTTTTATCCAGTCCCAGTTCTGATTGAAAATCTTTTGTGTCAAAAGAAGCTTTAGATACAAAAGAATAAGAAGTACTTCCAACTGCTTTACCCATAGAGCCGAACATAGGACGGCCTAAAACGGGTTGAGGTGTTGGTATAGAAGCATTAGCATCTCCCATTGCAGCATGTGCAATAAAGCCCCCCTTTAAAACAATTTCTGGTTTGACTCCAAAGAAAGCGGGTCTCCATAGGACTAGATCTGCCATCTTTCCAACTTCAATAGAGCCAACATAATTTGAAATTCCATGGGCTATAGATGGATTGATAGTATATTTTGAAATATATCTTTTCACTCTATTGTTATCGTTAGAAGAAGTGTCTGAATCAAGAGGTCCTCTTTGTTTTTTCATTTTATCTGCTGTCTGCCATGTTCTGATTATGACTTCTCCTACTCTTCCCATTGCCTGCGAATCAGAACCCATCATACTAAAAGCACCAAGATCGTGAAGTATGTCTTCGGCTGCAATAGTTTCAGGTCTAATGCGAGATTCAGCAAATGCAACGTCCTCTGGAATTTTATTGTCTAAATGATGACAGACCATAAGCATGTCCAGATGTTCGTCTATAGTGTTAACAGTAAACGGTCTGGTTGGATTCGTAGAAGAGGGTAGTATGGAATCAAAACCGCATACCTTGATAATATCTGGAGCGTGTCCTCCTCCAGCACCTTCTGTGTGATAAGTATGAATAGTTCGGTTGTTGATAGCTCTTATAGAATCTTCTACAAATCCTGATTCATTTAGAGTGTCGGTATGTATACAAACTTGAACATCGAATTCATCTGCAACTTCTAAACAACAGTTTATCGCTGCAGGTGTTGTTCCCCAGTCTTCGTGTAACTTCAATCCGATTGCGCCAGATAAGATTTGTTCTTTAAGTGACTCAGGCCTAGAAGAATTTCCTTTGCCAAGAAAACCCAGATTCATAGGATATGCTTCAGTAGCTTGCAACATTCTAGCAATATTCCAAGAACCAGGAGTGCAAGTTGTAGCATTTGTTCCAGTTGCAGGGCCAGTGCCACCACCAAACATAGTGGTAACTCCAGAAGATAAAGCTTCGTCAATTTGTTGCGGACATATGAAATGTATATGTGTATCTATTCCGCCAGCAGTTACAATCATTCCCTCTCCAGCAAGAACCTCTGTTGAAGCACCGACTATGAGAGAATTGTCTACTTTGTCCATTAAATTTGGATTGCCTGATTTGCCAATCCCTACTATTACTCCATCTCTTATGCCGATATCTGCTTTGATAATTCCCCAGTAATCAACTATCAGCGCATTTGTTATTAGTAAATCTATAGTTCCTTCTTCCCTAGTCGCAAGGGGAGATTGACCTAAACCATCACGAAGGACTTTTCCGCCGCCAAACTTTGACTCATCTCCATAGACTGTTCTGTCTTCTTCAACTTCAATAAATAACTCAGTGTCTGCGAGGCGAACCTTATCTCCTTTTGTAGGGCCAAACATATCTGCATATGCATTTCTGCTGATATTGTATGTCATGACGGATCTCCAATAAAACCATCTTTTTTTGCTTTTTTTAAAGAGGCTTCTTTGTTTTCATTAGTGTCGATAATGCCCTCAGTTAAAGAATTTAATCCAATGATGTTTTTTGTTCCTGCAAATTCTACAAGTTCTACTTCTTTTTCATCTCCTGGTTCAAAACGTACGGCTGTTCCAGCAGGAATATTCAATCGCATGCCGTAAGATTCTTCACGTGCAAATGACAGGAATCGATTTACTTCAAAGAAATGAAAATGTGAGCCAACTTGAATAGGTCTGTCTCCTCGGTTCGATACTATAATTTTATTAGAACGTCTTCCTTTGTTTAAGGTGATCGTGCCTTCTGAAAGTATATATTCTCCAGGAATCATTCATTTTCTCCTATCTTATAGGATCGTGAACGGTGACAAGTTTAGTCCCATCTGGGAATGTTCCTTCTACTTGCACTTCGTGTATCATTTCGGGAACACCTTCCATTACGTCATCCCGTGTAAGTATAGTTGTTCCATAATTCATAAGATCGGCAACAGTTCGACCATCCCTGGCTCCTTCTAAAACTTCTGCAGTAATAATACTGACAGCTTCAGGATAATTAAGTTTTAGGCCACGTTTAAGTCTTTTCCTAGATAGATCTGCTGCTACAAAAATAAGAAGTTTCTCTTGTTCTCTGGGAGTTAGGTGCATGATTAGCTCCAATTTTAATTAATGTAAACATTAACTAAGCAGTCAATTTTTCAAGAAGGCTAGGGTCACATTCTCCCTTAGCTTCTCCTTGGGCAACAAATTGTCCTTTTTCCATTACATAATACGTGTCAGATAGTCGCCATGCAAATTCCAGATATTGTTCTACCAAAACAATGGCAACCTCTCCAGCTTGTTTTATTTTCCATAGGACTTCTTCTATGTCTTGTATAATTGAGGGTTGTATTCCCTCAGTAGGTTCATCTAAAAGTAATAACTTAGGTTTGGATACTAACGATCTTGCTATAGCTAGTTGTTGTTGCTGACCACCACTCAAAACACCGCCTTTTCTAGTTAACATTTGTTTTAATACAGGAAAAAGTTCGAAAACTTCATCATCGTACATAGAAGGTTTTTCTGGATGTGCTTCTAGACCTAGTAAAAGATTTTCGTGTACGGATAATTGAGGGAATATTTCTCTACCTTGAGGGACATAAGAGATTCCAAGTTTTGATCTTCGTTCAGGTGGAAGTGTAGTAATTGAGGAGTCTTGAAACTTAATTTCTCCTTCTTTTGATGGTAAGAGTCCAATTAGTGATTTTAAAAATGTAGTCTTGCCCATTCCATTTCGTCCAAGGATTCCACATATTTTTCCAGGAGTTACTAAAAAATCTAACCCTCGCAAGATATGACTTTCCCCGTAGAAAACGTGTAAATTATTGACGTTAAGCAATATTTTTCTCCCGACCTAAATACAATTCAATCACACGTTGGTCTTTATGGATATGATCAATGGAACCCTCACAAATAACGCTCCCCTCATGAAGTACTGTGACCCTGGATTCTAGTTCACGTACAAATTTCATGTCGTGTTCTATGACAAGGACTGATCTGTCTTTTGAAATAGTTCTCAATAAAGTTGCTGTTTTTTCTGTTTCTGTATCTGTCATACCTGCAACTGGTTCATCTATCAAAAGGAGTTGAGGATTTTGAACCATGACCATTCCAATTTCAAGCCATTGTTTTTCGCCATGTGCCAACAATCCTGCACGGTTGTTTTGTTTGTCTTTTAATCCTATGATTTCTAATGTTTCATCTACTTTTGCCAGAGAATTTTCTTTTAAAGATTTAAAAACTAGGGTCATAACTCTCTTGTTTTGTTTTACAGAAAGTTCTAGATTTTCCCTGACAGTTAAGGTTTCAAATACAGTAGGTGTTTGAAATTTTCTTCCAACTCCTGTATTCGCTATTTCTTCTTCTTTTAGTCTGGTTAAATCTATATTTTCTCGAAAGATTACTCTCCCTTGATTAGGTTTGACTTTCCCTGTGACTACGTCTAAAAGTGTTGATTTTCCTGCACCGTTTGGACCTATCAAGCACCTAAGCTCACCTTTATCCATCGAAAAATTAAGCATATTTAAAGCTTTAAATCCATCAAAAGAAACAACGACATCTTCCAGAAAAAGAATTGTATTTGAAACTGCCAATGTAAATCCTTTCGAATCTATGGAGTAATTAGATTTAAGATCCTCTTTAGTGATTTTTTAATCATTCCAATTAGTCCGTCCGGGAAAAATTGTACAACAAGAACAAACATTCCCCCTAAAAAATATAGCCAGTAGTCTGGATAGTTGCTGGTAAGAAAACTTCTCATCCAGTTTACGCTAACTGCTCCAAGGATAGCACCGCTTAATGTGCCTCTTCCTCCTACTGCTACCCATATTACCATTTCTATTGAAGGAAGTACTCCTATTTTCCCTGGAGTAATTATTCCAACTTGAGGAACATATAAGGCACCTGCTATTCCTGCTAAAATAGCAGAAATGGCAAAAACGAAAACCTTATAATTAGAGGGTGTGTAACCAGAGTATAGGACTCGGTTTTCTGAGTCCCTTATTGCGAGCAATATTTTTCCGGCCCTTGATTGAACAATATATTTGCAAATCAAATACGCAACACAAAGAGTAATTGCGGTTGCTAAATAAAGACAGCGTTGTGTGCCAAGGTCTTGTAATGAGAAACCAAGAATTTTCTTGAAATTTGTTAGGCCATTGGTTCCGCCAAGATTGATTTCATTTCTGTTAAATACTAACCATACAGAGAGTGCCAATGCTTGAGTGATAATGGCAAAATAAACACCTTTTACTCTAGTTCTAAATGCTAGAAATCCAAATAAAGATGCAAAAATTGCTGGCACTAAAATGATACAAAGCATAGTTAAGGGAAATGAATGAAATGGTTCCCAGAAAAACGGAAGCTCTTTCACACGATTCCATACCATGAAGTCAGGAAGTTTGCTTTGATAGACACCACTAGAACCTATTGCAAGAGTTAAGTACATTCCCATGCAATAACCCCCTAATCCAAAGAAGACTCCATGTCCTAGACTTAAAATTCCTGTAAATCCCCAAATAAGGTCAATACCTAGTGCGAGAATTGCATAAGAAAGAAATTTTCCAAAAAGATTTAAGGTGAAATCTGATATATGGAAAAATGATTCTGGAGGGGTAAATATATTAAGTAGAGGGACTATAATTACAAAAAAAATCGCAAAAAAGAATAGGGTATTCCTGCTTATCTTTTTCTCAATATTTTGCTGGATCGGAAAATCTTTTATCAAAACTAGGCTCCACGGCTCCTTACAGAAAATAAACCTTCAGGTCTTTTCTGTAAAAACATTATTACCAAGAAAAGAATAAGTACTTTTCCAAAAACAGCGCCCATCCAGGGTTCTAGGAATTTGTTAAGTCCTCCCAATCCTAGTCCTGCTACGATAGTTCCAAATATTTTACCTACTCCGCCTGTAACGACTACCATGAAAGAATCGACAATATAATTTTGTCCTAAATCAGGTCCAACATTGCCAACTTGACTTAATGCTGCTCCTGCAAGTCCTGCAAGTCCTGCGCCTAGTGCGAATGTCAGAGAATCTACCTTTCTAGAGGGTACTCCAAGACAACTACTCATCTCTCTGTTTTGTGTGACTGCTCTTATCCTCATGCCGGAGCGAGTTTTAAAAAGAAACAAGAAAGTTCCAACAACACATAAAATTGCCAACAGAACGATAAACAGACGATTATAAGGAAACTGAACACCAACCAGGACATGATAACCACCTTTAAGCCAGGTCGGAGAAACCACACTTACGTTTTGTGCTCCGAATATCTGTCTAACAAGTTGTTGCAAGATTAAACTAATCCCCCAAGTAGTTAGAAGAGTTTCTAAAGGACGACCGTATAAAAAACGTATAATTGATATTTCCATTAGATAACCAATGGTTGCAGAAACCAGAAAAGCAGCCGGTAATGAAAATATGAAATAATAACCAAAGAAGTCAGGCGAGAAATAGTTTATAAATATTCCCTGTACAATAAAAGTTGAATAGGCTCCGAACATCATCAATTCACCATGAGCCATATTAATTACGCCCATTAATCCAAAAACTACAGCCAGGCCAAGAGCCATAAGGAGTAAGATTGAACCTAAGCTTAAACCTCTAAAGACTGTGTCAATTGTAAACGTCCAGCTTTTATATGACTCTATTTTTTTTATCGCTTCATTTACAGCAGAGTGAACTTCTTGTTCTTCTTTAGTGAAATTAGTTTTCTTAGTATTTGTGATTCTTTTTAGATCAATGAGTCCATTCAAACCTTTTATTTCGCCAAGTTTAATCGCTGCATTCTTTTGAATATTTGGCGAAGCACTCTTTAATTGAATAATTGCTATTGCTTCTTCAAAAGCATTTCTACTCAACCAATGGGTTTCTTTTTCTAATGCACTTTTGATAATGGGAATTGATTTTGGATCGCCTAATCTTGCTATTCTGGTAGATGCGGCTCTTCTAATATTTGGATCTTTAGAATATAGCTGACTAGTACTTTGAAGTATTAAAATATAAGGGCGAATAGCACGTCTGAGTCTCCTGTTAGCTCTGATTTCTTCTAAAGAAGATTCAGGAATAAGCAAATTTTTATTAGGAGTTTTTGAATTAGAAATGATCGTTTTGCCATAAGGATTGAAAACAGGGAA